>NZ_JBEYXZ010000003.1:0-334024 GCF_040645305.1 Streptomyces sp. NPDC046831
CCACGCGCGCGAGGAGGTCGTCGCCGGTCTGCATGGCCACCTTCAGCATGTGGCTGCCGTGGTTCTCCATGCGGGCGGTCACAGGTGCGGGGGCGGACGTCATGCGTCCGGCACCCCGGGTGTTCGGGTGACAGCCCGTCACATGTCGGGGGTCGCCACAAGCTGGGCCATCTGCTGCACCGCGACCTGGTCGGCCGCCCCGCTGTAGACGCGCACCTCGTCGATGGCTCCGGCGAAGTACTCGCTCGCCCCGCGCAGCGAACGGCCCACCTGCAGGCCGCCGGTGGCGGACCACAGGGTGTCGTCCGTGCCGTAGGCGCCCGCGACGAGCTGGCCCTGGACGTAGAGCCGGACCGTGTTGGCGAAGGCGTCGTAGACGACCGCCAGGTGCTGGCCGGAGCCGCCGGTGTCGGGGAGCTCCTGGTCGTCGGTGAAGGTGACGACCTCGGCGTCGGCGGCGTCGGTGGTGGCGACGGCCAGTTCCCACTGGCCGGTGGCCGCCTGGTAGCGGACCTGGACGCGGTTGGCGTTGGCGCCGGGCAGCGACAGCACGGTCTGCGACTTCTCCGGGTCCAGCGAGGTGAGCTGGGCGCGCGCGGTCACGGTGAAGCTGCCGTTGCCGGCGACCGGGGCGGTGGCGGTGGACGCGTAGTCCCCGTCGCCGTCCAGGACCAGGTTGCCGTCGCCGACGAGGGCCGCGGTGTCGAACAGCGGGTCGGCCGGGCGGTAGACGGAGGCGTTGCCCGCCAGGGTGAGCGCCTGGCCGCCGCCGGTCTCGGCCGCCGCGCCGCCCGCGGCGTCGTCCAGCTGCCAGTAGCCCTTGCGCTCCGGCTTGACCGTCATCAGCTCGGCGACCTGGGCCGGCGGCAGGACGCGGTCGAAGACCCGGACCTCGGCGAGGTCGCCGGTGAAGTGGTCGCGGTAGCCGCTCCTGGCCGTCGCGCGGCCGATCTGCAGCGGTCCGTAGGACTTCCAGGTGGAGCGCCGTGTGGCGGAGCCCTTCAGGTCCTTGTTGACGTAGAGCTGGAGCACCGGGCCGCCGCTCTTCTGCGCGTCGTACACGCCGGTCAGCTGCACCCACTGGTCCTTGACGACGGTCAGCCCGGTGGACACGGCCTTCCACTCGCCGAGGGAGTCCACGTCGTTGACCGGGACGGAGAACTTCCAGGTCTGCGCGGACGCGTCGTAGCCGAGGGTGAAGCCGGGCTCGCCGGTGCCGTCCTGGCTGACGACCGCCATGTCGCGGTCCAGCGAGGTGGGCCGCACCCAGGCGCTGACGCTGAAGCTCCGGGCGGTGTCGAGCACGGTCTCGCTCGCGTCGAGGTACGCCTCGGCGCTGCCGTCGAAGCGGGCCGCCTTGTCGGCCTTTCCGCCGGGACCGTCCACGCCGAACGTGACGGCGCTGCCCGCGGTCGCCGCGTACTGGCCGCTCTCCTCGTTGGCCTCGCCGCTGCCGTCCTGGTCGGCGAGGTTCCACTGGCCGACGACCGGCGCGCCCTCGCTCACCAGGAACTCGTAGTGCGCCTTGGTGCTCGGGTTCTCCGCCTTGTCGACGGCGATCACGTCCACCCAGTGCCGTCCGGAACGGGTGGGCATCCACTGCACGGAGACGGAGCCGCCGGCCGAGGACGGGGTGAGGGTGGTCGCGGGGCTGGCGGTGCTGTCGAAGGCGTAGCGGTACTTGACGACGTCGGTGTCCGGGATGGAGTCGTTCGGGTTGGGCGCGAAGGTGAAGGTGCCGTAGGTGCCCACGCCGTCGTGGTAGACGGTGTCCGACGGGTACTGCTTGGACAGGACGTTGGGCTTGCCGGGCAGCGTCTTGTCGTAGATGAACTCGCAGCGCTGCGCGGTGTCGCCCTCCCAGCTCCACGGGCCCCAGCCGTCACCGTCGTAGGCGCGCGCGCTCCAGTAGACGACGGTGTTCTGCGGGATCGTCGACTTGACGGTGTGCGTGAACTTGGTGCTGGTCGTCGGGGAGAGCCAGTCCGGTGTGGTGTAGCTGTAGGACTTGGCCTCCTTGGTGGCGGGGTCGGTCCACTCCACCTTGAACTCGACCTTCACCTTGTCGGTCTGGCCGTTGCCGTGGTCGGGGTCGCTCGCGATGGCCTGCAGCTTCGGCGGGACCTCGGTGAACTCGCGGCTCGCTCCCCACTTGCACAGGCCGCCGGGATCGGTGGACATGTCGGAGGTCTTGATCTGGCGCGGCAGGTTGTTGTACTTGACCGACAGGTAGGCGTTGCCGCAGATCCGCTTCCACTCGGCGAAGCGGGTCTCGTCCGAGGCCCTCAGGCCCAGCGTCATCGAACTCCAGCCCTCGGCGGCGGCCGTCTTGACCTCGCTGGTCAGCTCCCCGGTCGCACCGCTCTCGAAGTGCAGGTTGGCCTGGCTGGAGCAGGAGGTCGGGGAGATCGCCTTGTCGACGGTCTGCAGGTAGTCGACCCAGTCGTCCGAGGTGTTGGACCAGTTGCTGGACGAGGTGATCGAGTAGTTCTTGCCGCCGACCCGGTACAGCTTGATCGGTTCCGCGGTCGGGGAGGCGCTGTAGATGTGCTCCACCCGGGCGGAGAAGGTCGCGCCCAGGATCTGCTTCCCCTTGTAGAAGGAGAGGGGCATCGTGAACAGCACGCGGCGGACGCCGACGCCGTTGCAGGAGACCGGGTTGTAGTCGGTGGGGCACTTGCCGACGCCCGCGCTGCCCGAGTACTTCCAGTCCTGCTCGCTGGGCATCCCCGACATGACGCCGGTCCAGGCGGTGCGCGAGGTGGTCCGCTGGATGGGGTCGATGACGACGGGAAAGACGGTGTCCGCGCCGGTGAGCAGCCTGCGGTCGGGGACGAGGCTCAGTCTGCCCGGTGCGACCTGGACGTCCAGCGGTGCGACACGGCCGCCGCCGCCCGGGCCTTCGAGGGCGGCCTGTGGCGCCCGGCCCCCGGCCGTGGGACCGGCGGTCGCGGTCGCCGTGGCGGTCGCCGTCGTGCGCTCGCCGGCCCCGGCGGCCGCGGACCTCAGGGCCTTGGTGACGGCCTCGGGGCCCTGCCGCCGCGCCGCGGCCTCGGCGACGGCCGCCGAGTCCCACATCGCCGGCTTGCCGGCCTGGAAGACGGTGCCGCCCACGGCGGAGTCCTCGGCGACGATCGCGCCGGTGGCGTCCTCGGCGACCTTCAGGCCGTCGGTCGTCATGCCGAGGTCGAGCCGGGCCAGCTTCGGGTTCGCCGCCGCCTCGGGCGTCTTGACGACCAGCAGATGGCCGAAGCCGTCGGGCTCGGCGCGGACGGTCAGGTCGACGCCGGGCAGGGCGTCGGGGTAGGTGGCGGTGTCCCCGTCGACCCGCGGCGCGGGCAGCTTGCCGTACGGCCAGGTCAGGGCGAACTCGCGGCCCGCCCGCCGCAGGGTCACGAACGGCTTGCCCGCCTGGCCCGAGGAGAGGCTCAGGTCGACGGTGGCGGCCTTGGGCCCCCAGCCGCCGTCGGCGCGCTTCACCAGGGTGGCGTCGATGTCGACCCACGCGCCGTCGCGGACGGTGCGGACGGGTTCGGTGTACTCGCGGGCGGTGAAGGTGCCGTCGGGCTCGGCGAAGATCTCCCTGCGCTCGGTGCGCAGCCCGACGACCTCGGCCTTCTTGCCGCTCCTGCGGGCCAGTTCCAGGGCCTGCTGCTCGGTCTGCGCCGGCCGGCCGGCGGCGACCGGCGCCTGGTCCCGCGCCGGGGCGTCGCCGCCCGGCAGGACCGCCGCGCCGCCCGCCACCACCGCGCCGGCGACGGCGGCCGCCACGGCGGCGCGCAGCAGCACGGCGCGCCGTACCGGTCTCTGTCTGTCTGCGGACACGCGTCCACTCCCCAGTCGCTTCGTGTCGGTTGTCTCGGAGTTCCGGTCGCCGGACCGCCCGGTCCGGCGTGAGGGGCCAAGGGGCCGGCGGGTGCTCACCGCACGGCCGCGCCGAAGGCGGCGCCGCCCGCGGGAATGCCGCCCTCGCCGGGCTTCCAGGTCTGCGTGGGCGCGCCGCCCGAGGCGGTGTTCCACGGGACGGCGTGAACGGCCGGTCCGCCGGGGGTCACCCTCGGGGTGGCCGTCGTGGGGCCCGGGCGGTGCCGGTCCCCACGACGGTGCGGGCCCTCGTCAGCGGACGGTGGTGCCGAAGGCGACGCCGTCCGCCGGAAGACCGGCCTCACCGGGCTTGATCGTCAGCGTCGGAGCCCCGCCGGAGGCCACGTTCCACGGGAAGCCGTAGACGGCCCTGCCCTCGGCCGGCCCGTAGGGCACCCCCACGTACAGCAGCGCGGAGTTGCCCCCCAGGGACAGGCCGGTGAGCATGCGCGGCGCGGGCGTGGACGGGATGCCGTATCCGGGGTCGACCCACTGGTCGGAGCCGCCGGCGGCGCCGACCATCGGCACGACGAGGACGCCGCCCTTGTCCGCGTGCTCCTCGGACGACTCCTCGCCGGGCACGCCGATCGCGAGCCGGGTCGTCGTCGCGGTGGACGTCGCGTTCGGGGAGGTGTTGACGGCGGCGAGGCGCCGGCCGAAGAAGTCGCCGGCCTCGGCCTCGCCGTCGACATCGGCGCTGTTCTGGTCGATCCAGGCGACCTCGGAGAAGCTGCCGCTCGCGGTGAGGCGGAAGACCTGCACGGCGCCGGCGTCGACGGTCGTCGACAGGTCCTCGCCGGGGACGCCGACCGCGAGCAGCGACTCGGTGGTGGAGGTGGCGCCGGAGGGGCGGTAGGGGACCATGGCCAGCGCGGCGCCGAACTGGTCGCCGACCTCCTCGGCGCCGCTGATCGCGTCCTGGTCCTGGCCGAGACCGCCGAGCGGCTTCGGGTAGCCGGAGGTCAGGGTGTGGTTGAACCAGGCCACGCCGCCCGCGAAGGTCGTCGTGCCGAGCGCCTCGCCGGGCGTGCCGACCGCGAAGTGGGTCGGGGTCGCGGCGAAGGTGGAGCCGAAGCGGTCGTCCTGCTCCGCGACGCCGGCCACGTCGCCGGCCTTGTCGGTGTCCTGGCTGACGAAGACGACCGTCTGCGCGGTGCCGCTCACGTAGTAGAAGGCGCCGGCGTCGTCGACGGTGCCGACGGACTCGCCGGGGCTGCCGATCAGCAGGTACGGCTGGCCGCCGGACGTCTTGCCGGCGGCGACCGCGTAGCCGACCCAGTCGTCGGTCTCCGCGCCGCCGCCCAGTGGCTTGTCGGTGCCCTGGTAGAACTCCTTCACCGCCCGGCCGGCGTTCAGGCCGCTGGTGGAGCCGTAGAAGACGTGCACGGACCCGGAGTCGGGCACGGTGCCGATGTCCTCGTACGGGTTGCCGACCACCAGGTCGCTGCAGCCGTCCAGGTCCGCGTCGTAGACGGCGAGGGAGAAGCCGAACCGGTCGCCCGTCTCGGGGGCTCCCGGCACGTTGTCGAGGGACTGCTTCAGCGTGAGGGTGCCCTTGCCCCCGCCGTAGACGACGTGCACCGCACCCGACTTCGCCACGCCGTCGTCGCTCGCCTCGGGATCGGCGACCGCCGTGTCCCTGACGCCGTCCCCGTTGAAGTCGGACTCGGTTCCCGACGGGCACGCGACGGCGGCCGCGGCCGACGTGGCGCCGGCTCCTAATCCCCCCGTCAGCAGCGCTGCCGTCAGCGCGGCGGCAGCACTGTGCCGCCAGACTTTCCCCACCCTTGACACCGGCCCCCCGTAGATAAAGACGGTCTAAAAACGCCAGGGGATCATCGCGTCACTTGAGGTGAGCATGCAATAGGAGATTCCACTGCCCCGAACGTGGCAAAGGTCACACCGGCCGAGGCGGCCGTTCACAAAACCCGCGTAAGCCGCACACGTGGGACACAGGACCGGCGTGGGTCCGCCACACCGTCGGCGGCTCCGCCCCGCCGGTGGGCGGCCTCCGGCATCCGCGGGACGACGCCCCGCCCTGTGGGGCGCCCGGTCCCCGTATGCTCGCTGCCGAAGCACCAGGGGAAGGCAGAGAAGTGAACTACAGGGTCCAGCCCAGCGCCCAGGTCGACGACACCGCCGAGATCGGCGCCGGAAGCAGCGTGTGGGACCTCGCGCAGATCCGTGAGGACGCCCGCCTGGGCGAGGGCTGCGTCATCGGCCGCGGCGCGTACGTCGGTTCGGGCGTGCGCATGGGCGACAACTGCAAGCTGCAGAACTACGCGCTCGTCTACGAGCCGGCCGAACTCGGTGACGGCGTCTTCATCGGCCCCGCCGTGGTCCTCACCAACGACCACAACCCCCGTTCCGTGGACCCCGAGTTCAAGCAGAAGCGGGGCGGCGACTGGGAGGCCGTCGGCGTGAAGATCGCCGACGGCGCCTCGATCGGCGCGCGGTCGGTGTGCGTGGCCCCGGTCCGGATCGGCCGGTGGGCCATGGTCGCGGCCGGCGCGGTCGTCACCAAGGACGTCCCCGACTTCGCGCTCGTCGTCGGCGTGCCCGCGCGGCAGATCGGCTGGGTCGGCCACGAGGGCGTCCGACTGGTCGAGCGCGAGGGCGAGGCCGGGGTCTGGGAGTGCCCCACGTCCGGCCGGCTGTACAAGGAGACGGCCGAGGGGACGCTCGCCGAGGCGGAGTGAGCGCAAGCGGCATCGGCGGGGGCGGCCCGGGACACCGGAGCCTTCGGTCCTCCGGCCTCACCGGCGCCCGGGCCGCGCGGCCCGGGCGCCCAGAACACACAGCGAGGACCAGACATGTCCCAGACCGACGTCAAGGTTCCGGCACCCCGTGACGCGGCGGACGCGCGCGGCTCCGTGCCGCCCGCGAAGGCGCCGGCCCCCCGGTTGTACGCGCTGGACGCCCTCCGGGTCGTGGCGGCGCTCTCCGTGCTGATATTCCACTTCACCGGCGTCGACGCGGCGACCCGGGCGAACTGGGGTGTGAACCCCAAGGAGCTGTTCCCCTGGCTCTTCCCGGTCACCTCCTACGGCTCCTACGGCGTCCAGCTGTTCTTCATCATCAGCGGCTTCGTCATCTGCCTGTCCGCCTGGGACCGCACGCCGGGGCAGTTCGTGCGGGCCCGCTTCCTGCGGCTCTTCCCCGCCTACTGGTTCTCGGTCGTCGTCGCGGTCCTCGTGTGGCGGGGGCTGCCGGACGGCGCGCGCAAGGCACCGAGCGTCAGCGAGTCCCTGACGAACCTGACCATGTTCCAGGTGCCCCTCTCGGCCCGGCACCTCGTGGGCGCCTACTGGACGCTGTGGGTGGAGCTCACCTTCTACCTGATCTTCCTGGTCGTCCTCTGGAAGGGCCTGGACTACATCCGCGTCTCCGTCTTCTGCTGGCTGTGGCTGCTCTCGAGCGTCCTGGTGCAGCAGGACGACGTCCCCCTGCTCGGCATCTTCGCCCAGCCGCTGAACACCGCGCTGTTCGTGTCCGGCATCGCGATGTACCTGATGTACCGATTCGGCCCCGACCTCAAGCTGTGGGGCCTGCTCGGGGCAAGCTGGCTCGTGATGCAGAGCGACCTCGTCCAGCACGCCGACCACCTGCGCCACGACGAGGGCATGGACCGCGACCCCTACGTCGCCCTGGCTCTGGTCACCGTCTTCTACCTGCTGGTCCTCGCCGTCGCGCTGCACAAGCTCGACCGGATCGGCTGGAAGTGGCTGGCCACGGCGGGCGCGCTGGTCTACCCGCTCTACCTGCTCCACGAGGAGCTGGGCTGGGCGATGATCCGCACCCTGTACGGGCACCTGGGGGCCTGGGCCACGCTGGGCGTCACCACGGCGTCCCTGCTGGTGCTGTCGTGGCTGGTGCACCGGTTCGTGGAGAAGCCCTCGCAGCGGTGGCTGCGCAGCGCCCTGGAGAAGGAGTCCCGCCGGCGCGCGGCCGACGCCGGGAGCTGACCGCCGACACGAGGAAGGGCCCGTCCAGCCGGACGGGCCCTTCGTCGTGAGGGAGGTGTCAGCCGCCGATGACGACGCGGCGGACGCCCTTCCAGGCCTCCGGGTCGGTGGTGCGGCGGCCGTCGACGAGGACCGTGACGTCCGGCAGGTCGGCCGGGGTCAGGGAGCGGTACTCGGCGTGGTCGGCCTGCAGGACCGCGGCGGTGACCTTCTCGCCCTGGTGGGGCGTCAGACCCAGCGCGGTCAGCTCGTCGGCCGTGTACATCGGGTCCGAGACGAACGGGACGGCGCCGCGCGCCTTGAGCGCCTCGACGGTCGGGAAGACGCCGGAGAAGGCGGTCTCCTTCACGCCGCCGCGGTAGGCGGCGCCCAGCACGAGGACGTTCACGCCCGTCAGGTCGCCGTACGCGGCCGCGAGCAGGTCGACGGCGTACTGGGGCATCGCGGCGTTCGCCTCACGGGCGGAGCGCACGACGGTGGCGGCCGGGTCGTTCCACAGGTACATCCGCGGGTAGATCGGGATGCAGTGGCCGCCGACGGCGATGCCCGGCTGGTGGATGTGGCTGTAGGGCTGCGAGTTGCAGGCCTCGATGACCTTCTTGACGTCGATGCCGTTGGCGTCGGCGAAGCGCGCGAACTGGTTCGCCAGGCCGATGTTGACGTCCCGGTAGGTCGTCTCGGCGAGTTTGGCCAGCTCGGAGGCCTCGGCGGTGCCCAGGTCCCAGACGCCGTTCGGCTGCGGCAGGTCGTCGCGCTCGTCGAAGTCGAGGACCTGCTCGTAGAAGGCCACACCGCGGGCGGTGGACGCCTCGTCGATGCCGCCGACCAGCTTCGGGTAGCGGCGCAGGTCGGCGAAGACCCGGCCGGTGAGCACGCGCTCCGGCGAGAACACCAGGTGGAAGTCCTCACCGGCCCGCAGGCCCGAGCCCTCGGCCAGCATCGGCGCCCAGCGGGTGCGGGTCGTGCCGACCGGCAGGGTGGTCTCGTAGGAGACGAGGGTGCCCGGCTTGAGGCCCTGGGCGATCGCCTTCGTGGCCGCGTCCATCCAGCCGAAGTCCGGCACGCCCTCGGCGTCGACGAACAGCGGCACGACCACGACGACGGCCTCGGACTCGGCGACCGCGGCCGCGGTGTCCGTGGTCGCGCTCAGCAGACCGGCGTCGACGGCCTGCTTGAGCTTGACGTCCAGGTCGTGCTCACCGGGGAAGGGCTCGGTGCCGGCGTTGACCAGCTCGACGACCTTCTCGTTGACGTCCGCGCCGATGACCCGGTGGCCCTTGGACGCGAACTGAACGGCCAGCGGAAGCCCGATCTTGCCGAGCGCTACTACACAGATGTTCATGGAGGGTGGCTACTTCCTTTTCGAACCGTTCGGCTTCTTGGAACCGGTCGACGTCAAGCCGACGGCACGGGACTTCAGCTTCCCGGCCACGCGCCGCATGGCCCGGTAGGCCAGGGCCCGCCTGGGCGGGTGCATCTGGGCCGTGTCGATCACCACACGGCCCTTGTCGTTGACGAGCGCGGAGCCGCGGTAGGGGTCCTCGTCCCGGCCCCAGCGGCGGGCCAGGGGCATGGGCTTGTCCTTGCCGCGCACCGCGATCTCGTAGGTCTCGCCGGCGACGTCCACGTACACGCGGACGCCCAGCCTGACGGTACGCCTCTCCAGCGGGACCCGGGCGTGCAGCACGGTGCCGGCCCCGTCCGCGGCGGGCTCCGTCGTGATCTCCCCGACCGGTGCGGGCGGCGTGCGGTCGGCGGGGAGCCTGCGGGCGCCGGTCTTGTTCGCCGACTTCGGCATGGCGCCCTGGACCAGCCGCAGGGTGGCACCGCCGACGTCGCCGACGACCGGCAGCCGCACGGAGGCCGTGTAGACCAGGCCGTCGCCCGGCTGCTCCCAGCCGGAGCTCAGCAGCTCGGTCCCCTCGGCGAGCCGACCGGGGACCGCCTCGCCGATCAGCTCGTAGGTGCGGTCGGGCAGGCCCAGGCGCGGCGAGCGGAAGCCCGGGTAGCGGGCGTAGGCGCGATCGCCCTCGACGACGAAGGGGGGCGCGCCGTGCTCCTTCTCGCCGCTGATCGCCTCGCTCAGCTCGTCCACGGCGCCGGCCTGGGCCAGGGCGATGCGCACCCGGCGCTTGACGTCCATGGCGTCGCGGATGCCGTCGGTGAAGTAGACGTCGGCGAGCTTGGCGATGCCCGCGCAGATCTCCCGCTGCAGGGCGCGGTCCAGGGCGGGGAAGTCGTCCTGGACGAGCTTGGCCAGCTCCCAGGTGAAGTGCCGGCGCAGTACGGCGTCGCGCTGCGGGCCCGGTTCGAGGAGACCGGCCGTGAAGTCCATGATCTCGGCGGTGCAGCGCAGCCGGGACAGGTGGTCGGCGCGGTAGGTGATGTTGCTGGCGTCGCCGCGCTTGACGGCGAAGTAGCAGATGTAGTCGGCCACCACCGAGATCTTCCGCGCGCGCACGCAGGCCTCGATGGTGAACGGCTGGTCGCTGCCGACGGGCAGGTTCTCGGGGAAGCGCAGCTTGTGCTTCTCCACCAGCGACCGGCGGAAGAGCTTGGTGTTGGCCAGGGTGAACGGCAGGGCGGAGTCGTACAGGCTGACGTCCCGGTTGCCGTCCTTGTAGAGCGCCTGGTGCACGTACCGGCCGTTCGTGCCGGCCATCTTGCCGACGACGACGTCCGCGTCGCCCGCGTCGGCGCAGGCCACCATGCGCTCCAGGGCCTCCTCGCCGAGGTAGTCGTCGGAGCCGATGAAGTACACGTAGCGGCCGGTGGCGACCTCCAGCGCGCGGTTGCTGGGCGCGGCCGGGCCCCCGGAGTTGGGCTGGTGGATCACCTTGACGGTGTCCGGGTACAGCCGCGCGAACCGGTCGAGTTCGCGGCCGCTGTCGTCGGTCGATCCGTCGTCGACCGCGACGATCTCCAGCCGCTCGCGGCCGATGCTCTGCCCCACCAGGGAGTTCAGGCACTCCGTGAGGTAGGGCATGGTGTTGTAGACGGCCACGACGACGGTGACGTCGGGAACTCGCCCGGTCATGAACCCGCCCCTGTGGATCTCGCGACCAGCCGGGTGTACAGCCCGTCCAGCACCTCGGCCTGTGCCTCCCAGGTCCAGGTGTCGAGCAGCCCGGGCTTGTCGTAGGCGGCCGTGTACTTCGCGGGGTCGGCCAGCACGGCCTTGATCGCGCGCACGAGGTCGTCGACGTCCTCGGCCCGGCATATCTCGCCCTGGCCCGTGGAGCGGGTCACCTCGGACATCGTCTTCACGTCGCTCACCACCAGCGGCAGCCGGGCGTGCGAGTACTCGAAGAACTTCGTGATGAGCGCGATCTCGTGGTTGGGCCAGTGGTGGATCGGGATGCAGCCGACGTTCGCCGCGGACAGGAAGCGGACGACCTGCCAGTGCTTGACGTACGGGACGGCGTGCAGCCGGTCGCCGACGCCGAGTTCCTGGGCGCGCCGCAGCAGGCTCTGGATGTAGGCGGCCGCCGGCGAGGGGACCACGAACGCCATGTGGACGCCGTCGAGCTTCGGCAGGGCCTCGACCATGTCGCCGAGTCCGCGCTGCGGCCCGGGCGAGCCGCTGTAGACGACGAGCGGGACGTCCGGTCCGATGCCGCACAGGGCGCGCAGGTCCGGCTCCGGCTCGGTGTCCTCGAGCGCCGGGTCCCGCTCGACGGGGCGGTCGGGCGCGTTCAGGACGACGGTCGGCTGCTCCGTGAGGCCGTGGCGCTCTTTGAGCAGGTCGGCGAGGCCGTCGGAGACGGTGACCACGGCGTCGGCGAACGGGGCGTACTCGCTCTCGTGCGCGGTGTTGCCAGGGATCCAGTGGGCGTTGTCCTCCCACGGGCGGACACCGGGCAGATACTCGTGGGCGTCCCAGACCAGCTTGACCGGGCGGCCCTTGGCGCGCGCCCGTATCGCGGCGCGGGCGCCGACGCCGAGCATCCGGAAGTCGTTGGCGTGGATGAGATCGGGCTTGAGGGCGTCGATCTCCTTGCCGTACGTCAGCTCGTAGTCCCACAGGACCGGTTCGAGGCGGCGCCAGGCCCGCCTGCCCTTGACGGTCTTCCACACGGCGGTGAAGGCCCGGTCCAGCGGCCCGCGCAGGGCACGGCCCGCCTTCTGCGCCTGGCTGGTCTGGCGCGCGCGGAACTCGACCCACTTCTGCATGAACTTCGACAGCGGCCCGGCCGCGAGGAGGCGCAGCTTCTCCACCCGTCGGAACGCCGGGCCGCCCACGGCCTGCGGCGCCACCTTCAGGGCGGCTCTGCGGGTGGCCACGTCCGCCCGCCAGGCCTTGGCCCACTGCCGCCGGTAGGCCGACATCGGACCCGGCGGGTAGGCGAACGGACGGCGCAGCAGCGAGCGGTGCCGTTCGGCGTGCCGCTTGGCCAGCGGCGTCTTCAGCGGGAGCAGCCGGACCTCGGCGTCGCCGAGCTTCCAGCTGCGCCCGTTGCCGGAGCGGACGAGACCGAGCAGCACCACGTCCCAGCCGGCGGCCGCGGCGGACTCGGCGGCCTTCTGCACCCGCGAGTCGTTCTGGACGTTGTTGTCGACCAGCATCACGACCCGGCCCTTGACCGGCCGGGGCGCGTCGGCGCTCTGCGCTTCCATGAACAGCCTTTCTGAACTGGTCACTTCAGGAAACCGCCCAGGACCTGGGCGGTCCAGGTGCCGTCGTGGTAGGTCCGGGCGAACTCGGCGGACTGCCGGCCGATGCGGGCCGTGCCCTCGCGGTCGGCCACCAGGCCCTCCACGACCTCGCGGAGGGTGTCGGGAGTGGCGCTGACGATGGGCAGGGCGCCGTCCGTCGCGGCCTTGACACCGTCGCTGATGTAGGCGACGACGGGCTTGCCCGCGGCCATCGCCTCCACGGCGAAGGTGCCGTAGCTGCCGGTGGTGAACTGGTCGAGCACGAGGTCGCAGCTCTGCACCAGGTCGCGCATCTCCGCCCACGGGATGCCCTCGGCGAGCCGGAACTCGATGATCCCCGCGTCGTGGAGCTCGGTGAGCACCGGCATGATCCGGTCGGTGCCCTTGGTCCACCGCTTGGACGGGGCGTGCAGCACCAGCGGGCGTTCGCGCTCCATGACCGGGCGGTCGGTGGCCCAGCTGTCGACGTCGACCACCAGCGGCGCCCACTTCGCCGTCGGCAGGTCCTCCAGGAGATCCGGCGTCGTCACGTAGAGGGGCAGGCCCGCTTCGGACGCGATCCGCTTGTTCAGCTCGGCCTTGGCCTGGAGCCGCTTCGCGATGCCGTCGGGGGCGTCGTGGAAGAGCGAGTACGGGTGCCGCGCCATGTGGTTGCCGGGGTGGCGGATCTCGCTGCCGTGCGCGAGCAGCGCCACCTTGATGCCGGCCTGCTTGAGCGCGTCGAGGTCACCGGCGACGGACGTGCCGTTGAGGTGGCCGAACACCGGCATGAAGGCGTCGACGAGCAGGTGCGTGCAGCGGCCGATGATCCGCTCCACCTGCTGCATCTGCACGTCGAGGTCGCGCAGCCGGTCGGCGTCGACGTACACGTCCGCCGGGTAGTCGAAGGATTCCGGCCGCTTGTTCATCACGACCTCGGCGGACACGTCCGGGTTCAGGCGGGTGATGGCCTGCGCGAACGCGGCGCCCTGGCCGGCGTAGTTGGCGGGGCCGAGGCCCAGCCGGACGCGGGTGTCACCGATCCTGCGCCACAGCGGCCGGCCGTCGGCCGTGGTGGTGTCCGCCGTGCGCACGGCGTCGGGCGTCTCCTGCACCGTCCAGGACACCTCGGGCCGGGAGCCGGGCGGCGTCTTCTTCGACAGCTCGCGGTACAGCTGGAGCAGCTTGCCGCTCTGCGCCTCCCAGGACAGGTCGGTGAGGACGTCCTCGGTGATCGCCTCGGCGAGCCGGCCGCGGTTCTCCATGGCCCGGGCGGCGGCCTCGGCGAACGTCTTCGGGTCGTCCCAGGTCCACACCTCGCCCAGGCCGTGCTCCTCGACGTACGCCTTGATGACCTTCACGTCGCTGGTGACCAGCGGCAGCCCGGCCTGGAGGTACTCGGAGACCTTCGTCGGCAGCGACACCTCGCAGTTGGGCACGCGCCGGAAGGGGGTGAGACCGAGGTCGGCGGAGGACAGGTAGTCGGCGACCTCGTGCTGCGGCACGTACGGCACCAGGTGGACCCGGTCGCGCACGCCGAGCGCCTCGGCCCGCGCGAGCAGCTGCTCCAGCAGCGGCGTCATCCGGCCGTGGACCAGGGCGAGGTGGAAGCCGGGCAGCTCCGGCAGGCCGTCGATGACGGCGTCCACGCCGCGCTCGGGGCCGATCCAGCCCGAGTAGACCATCAGCGGTACGTCGGGGCCCAGACCGCAGGCCTCGCGCACCGACGAGGCGGCGCTGCCGCCGCCGATCACCTCGCGGACCGGCGCGTTGCCGACCACCAGCGGCAGCTCGGGCAGCTCGTGGTCGTTCTTCAGCAGCTCCGCCATCTGCGGGGAGACCGTGACGACCGCGTCGGCACGGCCGATGAACTCGGCCTCCACCGCGGGCAGCGCGTACGCCTGGCGGGGGTTGGGCCACTCCACGCCGCGAACGTACTCGTGCGCGTCGTACAGCCAGGCGCACTTCAGGCCGCGGGCGCGCAGCCGGGCGGCGCTGAGCGCGGCCGTGGCGATCATCGTCACGTCGTTGGCGTGGATGACGTCCGGCTCGATCTCCTCGATCACCGGCCCGAAGGCGAGGTCCAGGTCGACCACCTGCGGCCAGTCCACCCGCCAGTCCCGGACCGGGGCCGGATCCTTGGGCCGGCGCCGCTGCTCCCACTTGTACGCCTGGACGCGCAGCCGGTGCACCGAACGGCGGGCCCGCAGCAGCGCCTTGATGGACGTGCGGCGCGGGGCACCCGCCCAGTTGCTCTCCGCCGACTTCTGCCGGACCCAGGCCTTGTAGGCCGCGGTGTAGCGGTTCAGGGCCGCCTGGTCCGGGAGGTGGAACTGGGTGGCCGCCGCGCGCAGGGTGCGGGTGCGGCGCGCCTTCACCTCACGCATGTAGTCCGATCCGACGGGCACCCGGATCACGTCGATCGGTCCCATTTTCGACCGCTGGACGCGCTTGGTGTCACTCCGGCCTATGAGGGTCACGTCCCAGCCGTCTCGTGCCGCAGCGACGGCGGTCTTCTGCACACGAGAGTCGCCCGTGATGCCGTTGGCGACGATCACTGCCAGCCTCGGCCTGCGAGCACGGGATTCCATCAGGTACTTCCTCCGGGTGGTACAGGAGTGCGGCCCCCCTTGTTCAAAGGGGGGCCGGGGAGCAACGGCGGCGCGCGCCGGAGCCTATCGGGCAGCCGTGTGCTCGTCGCGGTCGATGAAGACGGTACTGCCGTCGGCGGCCGACTCGAGCACCGCCGCCGCCACCTCCACCGTGCGCAGACCCTGGCGCAGGGTGCAGATGTCCTGTCCCTTCCCGAGCACGGCGTCCCGGAACAACTCGTGCTCCACGAGCAGCGGCTCGCGCTTCTGGATCGCGTAACGGATCATGTCGCCCTCGGACACGCCGCGGAAGGCCAGCAGCGCCTCCCACTCCGTCGCCACCGCCGCGTTGGAGTGGAACGTCAGGTCGGCGGTGAGGGTGTCGGCGATGAAGCAGCCGCGCTCGCCGGTGACCGAGGTGAAGCGCTCCTTGAGCGGGCTCAGCCAGTTGACGAGGTGGTTGACCATCGTGCCGTCGTCCAGGCGGCCGACCGCGGAGACCATGTCCTCGTGCTCGCGGCCGCTCTTGGAGACGGTGTGCGCGGCGATGGACACGTACTGGCGGCCCGTCACCCAGCCGGTGAGGTCGATGTCGTGCGTGGCGAGGTCCTTGACCACGCCGACATCGGCGATGCGGTGCGGGAAGGGGCCCTGGCGGCGCGTGACGACCTGGTAGACGTCACCGAGCTCGCCGGCCTCCAGCCGGGCCCGCAGCGAACGCAGCGCGGGGTTGCACCGCTCGATGTGGCCGACGCCGGCCACCAGGCCGCGCGACTCGAACGCCTCGACGAGGCGGCGCGCGCCCTCGACCGTGTCGGCGACCGGCTTCTCGATGAGCGCGCAGACACCGGCCTCGGCGAGCGCCAGGCCGACCTCCTCGTGCAGCGCCGTGGGGCAGGCGACGACGGCGTAGTCCACACCGAGGTCGACCAGTTCCTGGACGGTGCTCAGGACGGGAGCACCGTGGGCGGCGCCGTGCTTGTCGCCCATCGGGTCGACGGCTCCGACGAACTCGACGCCCTCCAGCCCGGACAGGACGCGGGCGTGGTGGCGGCCCATGGAACCGAGGCCGACGAGTCCGGCCCGCAGGGATCCGGTGGTCACAGCTGCTCCCCCAGCGCGTTCACGGCGGACACGATGCGCTCCAGGTCCGCCTGGGACAGGGCCGGGTGGACGGGCAGCGACACGACCTCGGCCGCCGCGCGCTCCGTCTCGGGCAGGTCCCAGGTGCGGCCGGCCTTCTGGTCGGGCTCCCAGTACGGCTTCAGCCGGTGAATCGGGGTCGGGTAGTACACGGCGTTGCCGATGCCGGCCTCGGCGAGGCGGGCCATCGCGGCGTCCCGGTCGCCCCGGAAGCGCACGGTGTACTGGTGGTAGACGTGCCGGGCGCCCTCGGCGACCTTGGGCGTGACCGCGTTCTGGGCGGTGATGTGCTCCGTCAGGTACGCGGCGTTGGCGATGCGCTGCTCGGTCCAGGCGGGGAGCTTGGCCCGCTGGACGCGGCCGATCGCGGCGGCGACGTCGGTCATGCGCATGTTGGCGCCGACGATCTCGTTGGCGTAGCGCTGCTCCATGCCCTGGTTGCGCAGCAGGCGCAGGGTGCGGGCGAGTTCCGCGTCGGCGGTGGTGACCATGCCGCCCTCCAGGGCGTGCATGTTCTTCGTCGGGTAGAAGCTGAACGTTCCCGCGGCGCCGAAGGCACCGACCGGCGTGCCGTGCAGGGCGGCCGCGTGCGCCTGGCAGGCGTCCTCGACGACGGCCAGGCCGTGCTTGCCGGCGATGGCCATGATCTGGTCCATGGCCGCCGGGTGGCCGTACAGGTGCACCGGCATGATCGCGGCGGTACGCGGCGTGAGGGCGGCCTCGACAGCCGCCGGGTCCAGGCAGAAGGTGTCCGCGTCGATGTCGGCGAAGACGACGTCGGCACCCACCAGCCGCACGGCGTTCGCGGAGGCGGCGAAGGAGAACGACGGGACGATGACCTCGTCGCCGGGGCCGAGGCCGAGGGCCATCAGGGCCAGGTGCAGCGCGGAGGTGCCGGAGTTCACCGCGACGCAGTGCCGATCGGCGACCAGGTCCGAGAACTCCGCCTCGAAGGCGGCCACCTCGGGGCCCTGCACGACGCGGCCGCTGCGCAGCACACGGACCGCGGCCTCGATCTCCTCGTCCCCGATGACGGGCCTGGCGGCTGGTATCTCATGGGTGTCGCTCACGACATCCCCCTCCTCTTCGGCGACCTCCGCGGGCGCCACGTTGTACATGGGCCGGGACGGAACGGTGCGCAGCGCGCGTCCGCATCCCTGAAAGTTCGCCAATGCCTGTGCGGCGAACGGCTTTCGCGGAAGACCTGCCCCCACAGATAGTCCTTGCGAGAAGACAGCCGTTGTGCGGACGGTGCGAAGCGGGTGTGCACCCCGGCTGCGGCCCGGCGTGCGGTCAGCACCTGCCGGGGCCGAAGCCACGTTACCAGGACGGGGGGACGCGCTTTCCCCAGGGTTACAACGGAAACACCTCAGCTTGGCGCACGCGAGGTCACAGCCGTCATGCGATCGTGACCGGTTCGTGAGCAGGAGCGGGGAACCGGATGGGGGCCGCTCCACGCGCGGCGCCCGGTGCGTACGGCAGCACGGCGCGGAAAGGTCCCCATGGGGGATACACCGGAGCATTTCGGCCACGCGGCGCGGGAGTTCCTCCGCCGGAGCGCGGCCGGGCGCGGGGCGTGCGTACCGGACGTCGCGCGCCGGGCGCACCTGCTGTTTTTTCGGAGCCCTGAGCCGGCGCGCGCCGACTGCGACTGCGAACTGCGGTGCGGACTGCGGCTGTCGCCGCGAAGTGCGGTGCGGACTACCTCTGCTGCTGCGAGCTGCGGTGCGGACCGCGGCTGTCGCCGCGAAGTGCGGTGCGGACTACCTCTGCTGCTGCGAGCTGCGGTGCGGACCGCGGCTGTCGCCGCGAAGTGCGGTGCGGAGTACCTCTGCTGCTGCGAGCTGCGGTGCGGACTGCGGCTGTCGCCGCCAAGTGCGGTGCGGGCTGCGGGCTGCGGACTGCGGACTGCGGACTGCGGCTGTCGCCGCGAAGTGCGGTGCGGGCTGCGGGCTGCGGGCTGCGGGCTGCGGGCTGCGGGCTGCGGGCTGCGGGCTGCGGGCTGCGGGCTGCGGGCCGGATACGCCGGCGGGGCACCGGTGGTTCACCGGTGCCCCGCACTGTTCCGCTCGCGACGCCGCGAGGGCGACGGCCGGGTCAGTCCTCCGTGGAGGCCGACGCCTGCGGCGCCTGCGCCGCCTTCTTCGCCGCCGCCTTCTTGGCGGTCGTCTTCTTCGCGGCGGTCTTCTTGGCCGTCGTCTTCTTGGCGGCCGTCTTCTTCGCCGTCGCCTTCTTGGTGGCGGCCTTCTTCGCCGTCGCCTTCTTGGCGGTCTTGCGGGCCGCCTTCTTCGCGGGCGCCGCCGCCTCGGCCTCGTCGGCCTCCGCGACCGGGGCGGCCTCCTCGACCGGTGCCTCGGCCGGGGCGGGGGCCTCAGCCGGTGCCTCGGCCAGGACCGGGGCCTCCGCCTCCGCGGATGCCGGGGCCCGGTCCTCGGACGCGGTGCCCGCCGCCGACGGGACCACCACGACGGCCGCCTCCTCGGGCGCGGTCGGCGCGGTGGCCTTGCGCACCGCACGGCGGCGCGGACGGGCCGGGGCGGCGCTCTCGGCGGGCGCCTCGGCCGGGGCCTGCGGCTCCTCGGCCGGCGCCTGCCCGGCCTCGGCGGCCTGCGGCTCGGCGGCGGCCGGCGCGGACTCGGACACCGTCACCACGGCCGGCTCGGCACCCGCCGGGGAGCCGGCCGGGGCCGACACCTTGCGGGTCGCGCGACGCCGGCCACGGCCCCTGGGCGCCTCCTCGGCCGGCGCGGCCGCGGTCTCGGTCTCGGCCGGCGCGGTGTCGTGCCGCTCCGCGACGACGGGGTCCTCGACGGCCACGGGCTCGGCCTTCGCCTCGGCGGCCGGCTCCGGCCGCACCGGGCGCTCGGCCTCCTCCTCGGCGGTGACCTGCTGCGCCGTCGGGGCCACCGGGCCGCCGTCGGCGCCGGCCCGCGGCGCGCCCGCGGGAGCCGACACCCGCCGGCTCGCCCGCCGCCGGCCGCGGCCGCGGGTCGCCGCGGCCTCCGCCTCGGCGACGCTGCTGTACAGCTCCTCGTCCGGGGCCATCTCCGGCGCCGGCAGGGCGACCGACTCGGCGACGGCCTCGGCGGTGACCTCGGCCTCGGCCTCCGCCTCCTCCTCGGCGGTCGGGGCGGTCGCCACGGCCGTCTCGAGCTCGTGCGGCTGCTCGGCACCGGCCCGGGCGCGCTTGCGGCGCTTGCCGCCGTTGCCGCCCGCCGCCGGCTGGTCCAGGTGCACGATCACGCCGCGGCCGTTGCAGTGGACGCAGGTCTCCGAGAACGACTCGAGCAGTCCCTGGCCGACCCGCTTGCGGGTCATCTGCACCAGGCCCAGCGAGGTCACCTCGGCCACCTGGTGCTTGGTGCGGTCGCGGCCCAGGCACTCCAGCAGGCGCCGCAGCACCAGGTCGCGGTTGGACTCCAGGACCATGTCGATGAAGTCGATCACGATGATGCCGCCCAGGTCGCGCAGCCGCAGCTGGCGCACGATCTCCTCGGCCGCCTCCAGGTTGTTCCTGGTGACCGTCTCCTCGAGGTTGCCGCCCTGACCGGTGAACTTGCCGGTGTTGACGTCGACGACGACCATCGCCTCGGTCCGGTCGATGACCAGCGAACCGCCGCTGGGCAGCCACACCTTGCGGTCCAGCGCCTTGGCGAGCTGCTCGTCGATCCGGTGGGTGGCGAAGACGTCGACCTCGCTGGTCCAGCGCTGCAGGCGCGGCGCGAGGTCCGGCGCGACGTGCGAGACGTAGCCGTGGATGGTCTCCCACGCCTCGTCACCGCTGACGATGACCTTGGAGAAGTCCTCGTTGAAGATGTCGCGCACGACCCGCACGGTCATGTCCGGCTCGCCGTACAGCAGCGCCGGCGCGTTGGAGCCGCCGCTCCTGGCCTTCTTCTTGATGTCCTCCCACTGCCCCTGCAGGCGCTCGACGTCGCGGCGCAGCTCGTCCTCGGTCGCGCCCTCGGCGGCGGTGCGCACGATGACGCCCGCGTCCTCGGGGACCACCTTCTTGAGGATGGCCTTCAGCCGGGCCCGCTCGGTGTCGGGCAGCTTGCGGCTGATGCCGGTCATCGAGCCCTCGGGGACGTACACGAGGTAGCGGCCCGGGAGGGAGACCTGGCTGGTCAGGCGGGCGCCCTTGTGCCCGATCGGGTCCTTGGTGACCTGGACGAGCACGGACTGCCCGGACTTCAGGGCGGACTCGATGCGGCGCGGGCCGCCCGCCATGCCCAGGGCCTCGAAGTTGACCTCGCCGGCGTACAGGACCGCGTTGCGGCCCTTGCCGATGTCGACGAAGGCGGCCTCCATCGACGGCAGCACGTTCTGCACCTTGCCGAGGTAGACGTTGCCGACGTACGACGTCGACTGCTCCTTGTTGACGTAGTGCTCGACGAGCACGCCGTCCTCCAGGACGCCGATCTGCGTACGGTCGCCGTGCTGGCGGACGACCATCACGCGCTCGACGGCCTCGCGGCGGGCCAGGAACTCGGCCTCGGTGATGATCGGGACGCGGCGACGGCCCTGCTCACGGCCCTCGCGGCGGCGCTGCTTCTTCGCCTCCAGCCGGGTCGAGCCCTTGATGGACTGCACCTCGTCGGACGGCTCGGCGGGCTTGCGCGGCTCGCGGACCTTGACGACGGTGCGCTCCGGGTCGTCGGTGGACGTCTCGGCGTCGCCGGAGGCGTCACCGGCACGGCGGCGACGGCGACGGCGGCGACGGCTGCTGCTGGAGCCGCCGGCGCCCGGCTGCTCGTCGCGGCCCCCGGCCGACTCGTCCTCCTCCTCGCGGTCCTCCTCGGCCTGCTCGGCGGTGTCCTCGGCGTCCTGCGCGGCCTGCTCGGCGGCGACGTCCTCGGACTCGTCCGGCTCCTCGTCACCGCCGGAGTCCGCGGACTCGCCGCGGCGACGGCGGCGGCCACCGCGACGGCGGCGCCGGCGGGTGCCGCTCTCCTCGCCGTCCTCGGTGTCCTCGGTGTCCTCGCCCTCGGCGGACTCGTCCGCCTCCTCGACCTCATCGTCCTCGGCGGGGGCCTCGACGGCCCGCGCCTCGGACTCCTCGCCGTCACCGGCGCCGCGGCGACGGCGGCGACGGCGGGACCCGGGCTGCTCGTCCTGCTCGGTCTGCTCGGCCGCGGCCCGCTCCTGCGGGGCCTCCTCGGTCCCGGCCGCCTCGGCGGCGGCCTCGGCGGCGGCGCGCTCCGGCGTCTGGAACGTCGGCTCGGTGAAGACCGGCGGCTGGAACACGGCCACGGCGGGACGCGCGGGCCGGCGCGGGGCCTCCTCCTCGGCGGATTCACCGGCGGCGGGCCGGGCCGGCTCGGCGAACCCGGTGGCGGCGCGGCGCACGGCCCGGCGCCGGGCGCGGCGCGGACCGCTCTCCTCGGCGGTCTCCTCGGCGGCGGGCGTCCCGGTGGCGGGGACGTCCTGCGGCGCGTCGGCGGCGGGGGCGGCGACGGTCGACGCCTTCGGCTCACGGGCGGCCCTGCGGGACCGGGTGGCCCTGGCCGGCGGGGCGGCCGCCTCGGCCTCGCCCTCCGCGGCGGAAGGCGTCCCGGCGGCGGGCTCGGGGGTGCCGGCGACAGCTGCCGGTGCAGCGGCGTCGTCGGCGGAGGCACTCACGGCCGGAGCGGCCTCGGGCGCCGGCTCGGCCGCGGGGGCCCCGGCGGGCGCGGCCGCGCGGCGGGTGGCACGGCGGCGGACGCGGCGCGGAGCCTCGTCCTCGGTGGTCCCGGTGGTCGCGGCGGCCTGCTCGGCCGCGGTCTCCGCCATGGGGCTCGCGGCTGCCTCGGCGGCCGGGGCCGCCTCTACGGTCTCGGCGGCCTCGGCGGACCGGGGGGCTCCGGCCGGGGCGGACGCACGGCGCGTCGCCCGGCGGCGGGTCCGTCCGGCGGCCGGGGCCTCCGCGGGCGCCTCGGCGGCGTCCCCGGTGACCGCGGCGGGCTCGTCGGCGACGGCGGGCGCGGCGGTGGCCGGGGCCCCGGCGCTCTCCGCGGCGGCGGGCACGACCGTCTCGGCGGCCTCGGCGGCGGGGGCGCCGGCGGGTGCGGCGGCGCGCCGGGTGGCGCGGCGGCGGGCACGGGGCGGAGCGGCGGCGTCGCCGGACTCGACGGAACCGGCAGGCGTCTGCGCCGTCTCCTCGGCGGCGGCCGGCTTCCGGTCGCCCGCCGCGGGCAGGACCGTCTCGGCGGCCGCGTCGCCCTGGGCAGCCCTGGGGGTCCCTGCGGGCACCGCGACACGCCGGCGCGTGCGCCGTGCGGGCGCGGGCTCGGCGGGACGCTCCCCGGCTTCAGCGGGCTGGAGCGCCTCGGCGGTCTCGGCGGCGACGGCGCCCTCGGCGCTCTCCAGCGCCCCGGTGGCCGCGGCGGCCTCGATCTGCTCCGGCTCGGCGGTCGTGTCCGCCTGGTCCCCCGCGAGGGCGGCGGCATCGGCGGCCGGTATGGCCGGCGCGGTGACCTCGGCGGGCGTGCCCCCTTCGCTCAGCTCGTCGGAGCCCAGGGGGGCGGGCGGCCCCGCCGGGCGGGACGCGGCACGGCGCCGGCGACGCGGGGGCAGCGTGTCGCTGGGGGTGTTCGGTTCGGACCCGGTCACGGGCCCGGTGGGTTCGGTCGGCTCGAGCATGCGGGCGTATCTCCCGTCGGGCTCCCGGGCGCCGCGCCCGGTCCGGCGGCTATCCGCCGTTGACGTCCGCGGCTCGCGCGGTGCGCGGTGCCGCCGTCCGGGGCGCGTGCGCCACACGGGAGCTTTCTGTGTCCTGTCTCGCCGGTTCCGTACGCCTTGTCGGTACGGCCTGGCGAAAGTCTTCTGGTCGGTGCGCTGCCCGACCCAGGTGGCTCCCGGATACGAGGGCGGCGCTTCGACGTCCGTCCCTGACGCGGAACCGTCCCTACGCCGGCGCTGTCGCGGCGGCAGTGGCGGCGGCCGTCTCCGGCGCGGTCGCTGCTGCCTCGCGGTCGGGCGCGAGCGGGTCGGTCACCGTGCCGGTCTCTTCATCGAACAGCCCCTGCGCCAGCCTGGTCACCGCTGCGGGGACCGGCGGCGCCAGGTCGGCCACGGCGCGGAGACCGGACAGGACGTCGTCGGGTCGTACGGCAGGCGTCACGTGCCGAACAACCAGGCGCAGTATCGCACAGGCCCGGTCGCCCGGCCTATCAGCCGGGTCACTCCGTGTTTCGGCGCTCTCCAGGTGCGCGACGGCCGGGCGGGCGTCGAAGGTACGCATGCCGTTCTTGGTCAGGCGCTGCACCTCGACGGTCCCGGCCCGGTTGAAGGCCTCGACGGCGCGCTGGGCCTCGGCCGGTTCCACGCCGTCCAGCCGCAGCTCCCACACGGAAGCCGTCAGCCGGTCGGCGAGTCCCGGCGTGCGGGCCTCGACCGCGTCGACGACGTCCAGCCCGGCGGGCAGCGACTCGTCGAGGAGGACGCGCAGGCGCTCGGGATCGCGCGGCTCGGTGAGCGCGATCTCCAGGTACTCCGCCTCACTGCCCGTGCCGGTGGGTGCGGCATTGGCGTAGGACACCTTCGGGTGCGGTGTGAACCCCGCCGAGTACGCCATCGGCACCTCGGCACGGCGCAGAGCACGCTCGAAGGCGCGCTGGAAGTCACGGTGGCTGGTGAACCGGAGGCGGCCGCGCTTGGTGTAGCGCAGTCGAATGCGCTGCACCGCGGGTGCGGGCGGCGGGCCTTCGGGCTGTCGCTTGCCCAGTGTCGTTCAGTCCTTCGTGAGAACGGTCCTGCTGCTATCAAGAGTACGTGCCGCGCGGCCCGAAGGTTCCCGGCGGGCCCCGGACGGCCGCGGCCGCGGCCCACCGGACATCGTCCGGCGTTCGTCGGCGCGGGCCCGCCGCGCGGTGGCCGTGCCGAGGCCGGGGCCGGGCGGACGGCCCGCCCCTCGAGCGCGGCCGCGGCGGCGGGCCGCGGGACGACGTCCCGTACCGGATGCCCCGGGGGAGCCGGCGCATGCCGGCACCCCCGCCGCAGGGGCGGCCCCCGCGGATCCGGTCCCGGGACGCCCCCTCCCACCTCGCCGTCCGCCCGTCGGCGCGGGTTCCCCGAGGGGCCCCGGTGAGCGGTTGCAGGCGGTGCCGCGGGGGCGTTTTCTGGAACTGTTCGAACCATCCGGCGGTGAAGCGAGAGCATCCGGGCCGCGGCGCAGTCGAGGCCGCGATTCCTCCTGTGTGTCCCCGGGTCGGGCCCGTTCGGCACCGCCTCATCCAGCGTTCGACGCGGAGGTGACCGAGGTGAAAGCCGTCGTTTACGAGAAGCCGTACACCGTGAGGGTGAGGGACGTCGACGATCCTCGCATCCAGCATCCGAACGACGTGATCGTACGAGTGACGTCGAGCGCGATCTGCGGGTCCGACCTGCACATGTACGAGGGCCGCACGGCAGCGGAGCCCGGCATCGTCTTCGGGCACGAGAACCTCGGCGTCATCGAGGAGACCGGGTCCGGCGTGACCTCCCTGGAGGTGGGGGACCGCGTCGTGATGCCGTTCAACGTCGCCTGCGGCTTCTGCAAGAACTGCGTGGCCGGCAAGACGGGGTTCTGCCTGACCGTCAACCCGGGCTTCGCCGGCGGCGCCTACGGCTACGTGGCGATGGGCCCGTACCCCGGTGGGCAGGCCGAGCGGCTGCGGGTTCCCTACGCCGACTTCAACTGCTTGAAGCTGCCGCCGGGTGACGAGTTCGAGACGGACTTCGTCCTGCTCGCCGACATCTTCCCGACCGGGTACCACGGGTGCGAACTCGCCCAGGTCTCCCCCGGTGAGAGCGTGGCCGTGTTCGGTGCCGGGCCGGTGGGGCTGATGGCCGCCTACTCAGCGCTGCTGCGCGGCGCGGCGCGGGTGTTCGTCGTCGACCGGGTGCCCGAGCGGCTCGCCAAGGCGGAGGAGATCGGGGCCGTCCCGATCGACTTCACCCAGGGCGACCCGGCCGGGCAGATCAAGGAACAGACCGGCGGAGAGGGGACCGACAAGGGCGTCGACGCCGTCGGATACCAGGCCCAGGCGCACCACGACACCAACCGCGAGGAACCCGCCGTGGTCCTCAACACGCTGATCGAGACGGTCCGGGCGACCGGCATGCTCGGCGTGCCGGGCCTGTACGTGCCGGCCGACCCGGGCGCCCCCGACGAGCACGCCAAGCACGGCCAACTGCTGGTCTCCGTCGGCCGCATGTTCGAGAAGGGCCAGCTGGTGGGCACCGGTCAGTGCAACGTCAAGCGGTACAACCGCCAGCTGCGCGACATGATCATCGCCGGGCGGGCCAAGCCCAGCTTCGTGGTCTCCCACGAGCTGCCGCTGGACGAGGCACCGCAGGCGTACGAGAAGTTCGACAAGCGGATCGAGGGCTACACCAAGGTGATCCTGCACCCCGGCCACGCGCCGGCGGCCTGAGGGAAGGCGCGGCCCGGGCACGCCGTCCGTGCCCGGGCCGCGGCACGTCCTGTGCGCGCAGGAGGCAGGGCGTCGGCCACCCCGTCCCCGGCCCGGTCACCCGCGGCCGCCGGGGTCGCCGCGGCGTCCGCCGGACCGCGGCCCGTACCAGTCCAGCACCATGGTCGTGGCGTCGTCGGGCAGGTCGCCGCCGCAGACGTCGTACACCGCCTCGATCAGGGCGCGCACGACCTCCCGCGGGTGCCGGTCGCGGGTGTCGAGCAGCGCCTCCACCAGATCGGCGGCGGCCGCGCCCCGCTCCTGCATCCCGTCGGTCAGCAGCAGCAACCGGTCGCCGGGCCGCAGGTCGAGCCGCTGCACCTCGTGGGCGGCCGGAAGCACCGGTACGCCGAAGGGCAGGTTGACCTTCAGCGGCACCTCCTCCACCCGGGTGCCGCGCAACCGCAGCGGCCAGGGGTGACCGGCGTTCACCAGGGTGCAGGTGCCCGTGTCCAGCCCCACGCGCAGCAGCTGCCCGGTCGCGATGCCCCGGCCGTGGGCCCGGAGCGCCTCGTGTGCCGTCCGCGCCTGGTCGGCGAGCCCGCTGCCGGCGCGGCGGGCGCACCGCAGTGCGTTGACGGTGAGGGTCGCCAGCAGGGCGGAGTTGATGTCGTGCCCCATGGCGTCGGTGATCGACAGGTGCAGGGTGTCGTCGTCGAGCGTGTAGTCGTAGGTGTCGCCGCCCACGTCGTCGGCCGGGGCCAGGCCGCCGGCCACCGTGAACTGGGGGGCCTCGCAGCACGGCGCCGACGGCAGGAGCTGGTGCTGGATCTCGGCGGCCAGGGTCATCCGGGTGGTGCGCTTTCCCCAGTGGTAGAGGTCGGTGAAGCGCCGGTCGGTGACCACGATGTACGCCAGCGCGTGAGCGGCCTGCGCGACCCCGTCCCGGACCGCGTCGTCCACGTACGGCACCGACAGCTCCAGCACGCCGATGCAGTCGCCCCGGTTCGTCACGGGCGCGACCAGCCGGACCCCGCCGTCGCCGTCCGGCTCCTGGTGCAGACGCTGGCTCTGCAGGACCCGGTCGTACACGCTGCCGCGCAGCCCGGTCCGCTCCATGCCGGTGCCCCGCCGCACCTCCCCGGCCCGGGGCAGCCGCACCACCTCCTGTCCGATCACGTCCACGAACAGGAACGACACCGCCCGCGCCCCGAAACGCTTCTCCACGTTGCGGGCCACCACGTCGACCGACTCCACGGGCGCGGCGTTCTCAGCTTCCCGCAACACCTCGTCCAGCCCGAGACCGTCCTCACCCACCACACCCACCTCCCCAGCTTTTTCCCAAATGCCCGCCCTCGCGACCGGCACACGGCGTTCCTCCACGGCGGCAGCGGCGCGAGAGGGTGAGCGCGGACGGCCGTGCGCACCCCCCGTCCGGGTGCGGCGGCCCCTGCCGGTGGGCCGCCGGCCGAGCAGCCCACCGGCAAGAAGAAGCGACCGACCGGCACGACGGGGGCCCATCGGCGTCCGGCGCTGCTCAGCGCTCAGGCCCGCGGCGCACCGGCTCCCTGCCCGCCGGGCCGCTCCGGAGGCGGACGTCCGTCCGCGGACACGACGGCACCACGCACGGCGCCGGGCGGCGCACCTACTCGACCTCGATGCCGTAGTCCCCGACGAGCTCCTCCAGGCCCCCGGTGTAGCCCTTCCCACCCAGCACGAAGTCCCAGTCGCCGTGGGCCCTGCGCCGGAAGGAGCCGAGCACCAGCGCCGTCTCCCGGGCGCGGCCGTCGGAGACCTCGAGCCGCCCCAGCTCGGTCATCGCCGGATCCAGCAGCCGGATACCGGCATCGGTGAACCCGGAGAGGTCCGCTCCCGGATTCGCCTCGGGATCGACGGCCGCCACCAGCACCAGCCGGTCGGCGGCCGCCGGCAGCGCGTCGAAGGAGACGCGCATCGCCGCCCTGTCCGGCGCCTCGGCGGGCACGGCACGCACCGCACCGTCCGGAGTGCTCGGGTTGTTGAAGAAGACGAAGTGCTCCTCGCTCAGCACCCGGTCGCCGCGGCAGACGAGCGCGCAGACGTCCAGCGCCACATCGCCGGACCACGTCATGCCCAGCACGTTGCCGGCGCCCTCCACGTCCGCGGCACCGGAGGGCGCCGGCCGCGCCGGGGCGGCCCGTCCTCCCTCCCCCAGGCGTCCACGGAGCCCGTGCCGGTGCAGCAGGTCGACGAGTTCGCTTCCCGAGACGAGCTCCAGGGGCTTGCCGCGGGCGAAGGTGTGCGAGCCGGGGCCGAAGCCCGACGTGGTGACCAGGACGCCCTTGTTCGCGCCGGCGTCCTGGACGGTCCCGTACAGGTCGCGCACCGCCGCCGGAGGCACCGTGTTGCGGTAGCGCTTCACCTGGACGACGATCTTGCCGCCGCGGATGGGCGCCGGGTCCAGCGCGTCGACGTCCACGCCACCGTCGTTCGAGCGCTGCGTCGTCACGGCCCGCATCCCCATCGCCCGGAACAGGTCCGCCACCAGGGACTCGAAGGCGACCGGATCCATGGCGTACAGGTCCGGCTCCTCGCCGTCGCCCGCCGCGACCCCCTGGCCACCGACGTCCTGGGGCCGGCGGGCCGGGCGTACGGCGGTGAGCTGGTCGGGCCGGGACGCGAGCTGCCCCCGCAGCGCGTCGGTCAGGCAGCTGACCCCCTCCACCTGCTCCGGACGCAGCTCGGTGAACACCGCCCGCGACGCCATGACGGTCGCCAGGACGATGTGCGCCCGCCTGCCCGTCGCCGGATCGCGGGCGTCCACGAAGCCGTTCAGGGCCACCGAGTCCAGGGCGCCGTACTCGTCCGCCGCGAAGAGCTGGTGCAGGACGAGCAGCATGCTCTGTGCCAGCACCTCCCGGTACACAGCCCGGCGCCGGCCCACCGGGCGGGCCGTCTCCCGGAACTGGTCGTCGGCCGCCACGTAGCGCACCGACTTCGCCTCCGGGACGACCCCGTACCCGGGGAGCTCCCAGTCCAGCACGAGCTGGCGCCCCGCGGAGTCGTAGGCCGCCGAGGCCCGCCGGGGGAACCCCTCCGGCCACGCCGCCGACGAGTGCAGAGCAGCGGAGAAGTACTCCACCACGGCCTCGGGCTCGCCCCGCCGGACCCCCTCGGTCACCTCGGCGACCGCGGCGTTGTGCCGGCCCACCTCCGCCCGCTGCGCCGCCGCCCTCTGCTCGTACTCCCGCTGCATCGCCGCCAGTTGCTGCTGCCGCTGCGCCTCGGCTGCCTGCGCGGCATACCAGTCGTGCTCGAAACGGGTCCGCGCCTCGGCCTGGGCCTGTGCCCGCCGGCCCGCCGTCCAGCCGCCCTGCACCTGGTACCGGCTCGGGTCCGGCATGGGGACGGGCCACGCCAGCCGTCCGGGGTCGAACGGCGGGACCTCCTCCCTGCGCATCAGGGAGGACGCCCGGAAGGCCGGCGCCCGGCAGCCCGCGGCCAGCAGGCCCTCCAAGGTCGCGACCTGGGCCTCCAGCTCCTCGGTCCGCCGCCTGGCCTCCGCCTGCCGGTACTCCCGCTGCCCGCGCTGGTGGGCCCGCGCCCGTCGCGCCTCCTCCTCCCGGCGGCGCCTCGCCTCGGCCTCCGTCCGGCGCTGCTGCTCACGCTGCAGCTCGGCCCAGGCACCGACAAAACCAGCAGAGCGACGACTCATGCGCTACAGGCCCTCCCCAGGACGTCGGCACCGCCGACCACGCACCGGTTGCCCCCACAACCAGTAGTAACGGGACGACTGTAACCAGCAACCGCCACCCGGGACATCGACTTGGCGAAGCCTTCGGAACCGGCCGTTCGGCCAGGTCACCGCCTTCCGTGGGCCACGGACGCAGCCGCACGGGCCGCTGTGAGCGCCCGCCCTTGCGGGCAGGGGCTTCAGGGGCCACGCGGTCAGCCCCGGCCTGGACCGGGCCGGACTCGATCGAGGACCTCTCGTCCCGAACCGTCGGCCAGGCCGTTGAGGGCCGGAGAGCCGCCCCCTCGGCCGCGGGCGTGGTCGACGGCCGGTGGTGGGCGCGCGGTTGTCGTGGGCCTCTTCGCATACCCCGGCAGACGGGGGCTGCCGAGTGGGGTGTCTGGCGCAAGATCCGGAAAATCACTACCATGCGCACGATCCGGCCACAGTCGGGTCGGTCAGGTGATCCTCCCTGGAAGGGCGGGAGCACATTCAGCGGCGAGAGTCCCATCACCCCGGGAGGGAATGGTGTCGCAGCCCCCTGAGCTCTCAAGTCACCTCACTGGCTGGTTCCCAACGGCCACCCACTACAGTGCGTGGCCGATCCGGTTGAGCACCGTTGATCCCTCAGGGGAAGTAGTTCACGCCGCGGCAGGGAGATCTAGTGGAAGACGTCGGATCGGTGCGTACTGCCGCATTCCGGGAAGATGAGCCCGATTCCGGCGCCTTCCAGGCCAGCGCGAGCATCGTGCAGGCGGGCTTCTACTGCTGGGAGATCGCCACAGGCGAGGTGAGCTGCGATCCGCTCACGCTCGCGCTGCACAGCATGCCCGAGAACGGCCCGTCGGACCTCTCGAGCTTCCTGGCTTGCGTACACGAGTCCGATCTGGCCGATGTACGCCATGCCTTGGGTGTGATCGCGGAATCCTGTGGCAACTACCAGATCAAGTACCGCGTCACTGCCAAGGACGGCCGGCACCGGTCCCTGGAAGCCCGGGGCCGCGTCCTGCCCGGCGCGGACGGGCTGCCCGCCCGCATGGTCGGAGTGGTCATGGACACCACGGCCGTCCATGAACGCCACGAGGCGGAGAAGCGGCGGTTGTACGAGCGTGCCACCCGTGAGCGCTGGATGCGGGAGCTGACCTCGGCCCTGGCCGCCGCGGTGACGGTCAAGGACATCATGACCGCCGCACAAGCCGGATTGCGCACCTTCGGAGCCGGCGCACTGAGGGTGATCGCCCCGGAAGGGAACCGGTTGACCGTCGTCGCCTCGTGCGCCGACGACGAGCAGAACGAGGACTCTCTTCGAGTCCTCGACGCCACAGCCCGCACACTCGTGGAGGAGTCACTCGACCACAGGGCGCCCGTTCTCATCGGCTCCCCGGACGCGCTGATCGCCGGTCATCCGCACCTGGCGCCGCTCGGGCCGTCGTCCTCGCAGGCGTGGGCGGCACTGCCGGTCACGGACTCGCGCGGCCGCGTCAGTTCCTGCCTCGTCAGCTTTCCCGAGCCGCAGGAATTCCTGCCTGAGGAGCGGGCCCTCCTGGTCGCCGCCATGGGACTGCTCGCCCAGTCACTGGAGCGAGCCGGCATGTACGAGTCGGAACACGCACTCGCCACCGAGCTTCAGCGCGGCATGCTGCCGCGCGGGCCGCTCACGGTGCCGGGTGTGACCATCGCCGCCCGCTACCGGGCCGCGACCTCCGGCATGTGGATCGGGGGCGACTGGTACGACGCCATCAGCCTGCCTTGCGGCGGCGTGGCTCTGGTCATAGGAGACGTTCAGGGCCACAGCGTTCACGCCGCGTCTCTCATGGGGCGGCTGCGTACGGCCGTGCACGCCTACGCGAACGAAGGGCACTCGCCCTCGGCCGTCCTGGAACGCACCAACCGCCTGCTGGCCGAGCTGAACACCGACCAGGACCGGGCCCTGTTCGCCACCTGCTGCTACATAGCACTCAACCCCCGCGACGGAACGCTCCGGGTGTGCCGGGCCGGTCATCCTGCTCCCGTGCTGATCCCGCCCCGCAAGGCGCCCCGCCTCCTGGAGGTCCCCGGCGGCCTCCCTCTCGGAATCGACCGGGAGCAGCGGTACCCCACCACCCGCTTGCGCATCGCTCCGGGCAGCGTGCTCGCGCTGACCACCGACGGCCTGCTCGAGGCCGTGAACAAGGACATCGATCAGGGCACCGAGAGGTTCCTCCGGGGTCTGCGAGGCGCTCCCACGGCGGACCTGGAGACCCTTGTCGACGACCTCCTCGACGGTACGCAGAAAGCGCACGGCCTGGGCGACGACGTCGCCCTGCTCCTGGCTCGCCTGAATCGGCCCGGCCACCGCGACTGACCCGGTCGAGACCCGCCTGCTGCCAACAGATCCAAACGGCCTGCCGCTTGTGTCAGCCGCCGACGGCTTTCGCCCGTCCGCGACGCTGCCCCGCGCAGGTCGGTGAGCGCTGACCGCGACAAGGCCTCTGTCGAACGCCGCCGGCGGGAAGGGTACCTTACGCCGGTGGCTGGGACTGCCTGGTCATGCGCATCGGCCAGGTCGCTGGATGTCGCGAATGGCAGAGAATCACCGAGAAGCGAGCTGACGCATGGACACATTCCGGATTCCGGACCTCTACGTCCCCGTACCGGCAGCACTCAATCCGGGACTGGAGGAGGCCACGGCGGCCGCTGAGGCGTGGCTGGACGAGTTCGGTCTGGTGCCCACCGAGGAGGCGCGTCGGCACGTGCACCGCACCCGCGTGGACCGGCTCACCGCGTGGCTGTGCCCGAACGCCACGGCGGATGCACTGGCGCTGATCACCCAGTGGAACGCATGGCTGTTCCAGTTGGACGACCAGTTCGACGACGACCCGGTGCGCGGTTACCAGCCCGAGCGGTGGCGGGAGGCGTTCGGGCCACTGTTCGCCGTTTTCGACGGAACCGTCGCCCCCGGGCGACTGGCGCGCTCCCTGGCCGATCTGTGGCGCCGTACGACGGCTGTCCGTTCCTCCGCGTGGCAGCGCCGGTTCGTCCCCCACCTGCTGTGGTATTTCGACAGCTACCGGGCCGACATGATTCATCGGGAGGAAGGGCGCGTACCCGGCCTGCAGCAGTATCTCGCCCACCGCCGCGCCTCGTTCGCGTTCGACGCCGTTCTGGACCTGATGGAAATCGGAACCGGTGTCGACCTGCCCGACCAGCTGCATGCGAACCCGGCCTTCGCGGACATGCGGGAGGCGGTGATCTATGCGAACGCCTGCATCAACGACCTCTACTCACTCCCCAAGGAACTGGCGCACGACTATGCGTTCAACGCCGTCACGGTGATCTGCCACCATCACCGGTGCAGCCTCCAGGAGGCGGTGGAGCGAGTAGCGGTGATGCAGGCCGGATACATCCAGCGCATCCTCGATCTCGAACAGGTCCTGCCCGAACGGCTGACGCGTTCCGGCCTCGTCGACGAGGTCGTCGACGAGGCGCTGCGCTGTGTCAGGGACTTCCACGCTCTCACCGCCGGGAACGTCGCCTGGTCGAAGGAGACCGGCCGGTATGCCGAGATAGAAGCCGAACCGACCTACCTGGCGGACCTGTTCATGCCGTGACCGGCGCCGGTCACCCTGCGGCCGCTCCACAGGGCGCGCCGCGGACGCCGCGTCGAGACGTCGGCCGGGTGAAGAATTCCCCGTGCACACCTCTTGACCAGTAATACCTACCGGTCAGTACGCTCACGCCACCCTCGATGACACCGGTGTCCTCTTTTCCCCCGTGCGGCCCCGGCGAGCCGGCCCCTCGGCATGCCGTCGCACGTCTGCAGGCGCAACTCCCGCGACCCGGGAAACGCCCCCGCGCCGTCCCCCTGTCAGAACGCGCCGTCGAGCGCTGTCCCGAACCCCACCGGGAGTCCGTCATGAACAAATCCCTCGCCGGGGCGGCCGTCGCCGCGGCCGCCGGCGCCCTGCTCGCCGTACAGGCCGCCCTTCCCGCCCAGGCGTCAAGCAACTCCACCTTCAACTCGACCAGCAACCCCGTCCTGTTCGTCCACGGCTACACCGGCGACGCCAGCAACTGGAGCACCATGGCGGACCGCTTCAGAACCGACGGCTGGCCGTCCACCTACCTCGACCAGTGGTCCTACGACTGGCGCCAGTCCAATGCGACGACCGCCCAGCAGCTGTCCGCCGAGGTCGACCGTCTCCTCACGGCCACCGGCGCCACCAAGGTCGACATCGTCAGCCACTCCATGGGAGGGCTCTCCTCGCGCTTCTACCTCAAGAACCTCGGCGGGACCTCCAAGGTCGACGCCTGGGTGTCACTGGGCGGCCCCAACCACGGCACCGACAGCGCCAACGGCTGCTTCGACACTTCCTGCACCGAGATGCGTATCGGCTCCAGCTTCCTCGCCGCCCTCAACTCCGGCGACGAGACATCAGGCTCACCGCGTTACGCCACCTGGTGGTCGCCCTGCGACACGGTGATCAACCCGGACAGCTCCGTATCCCTGACCGGCGCCGCCAACACCAAGACCGCCTGCCTCAGCCACACGGGCCTGCTCACCGACGCGACGGCCTACGCCCAGACCCGGGACATGATCAACAACTGACCGCTCCCACCAGCCGGCAGGGGTCGCTCACTGCGGCCCCTGCCACCGTCCCCAGCCCGGCCCCAACGTGTTGGGCCCGGCCACCCGCTGCGCGTGCCGACCGCCCTTTCGGCCAGCACGCTCCGGCAGCGGCGCCTGGTTGACCACCGCGAAGATCGTGGCGCCGCAGTCACCCGATCGAGTACCTCGCCACCCGCCGGGGCCGCCTCAGGGGGTGTGACCACCCGAAGCCGGCGCGGGCGCTGCGTTCTTGACCGTCAGGGGCAGCAGCTTCTTGCCGGTCGGGCCGATCTGGATGGCCGTGTCCATCTGAGGGCAGACACCGCAGTCGAAGCACGGCGTCCAGCGGCAGTCCTCGACCTCCGTCTCGTCAAGGGCGTCCTGCCAGTCCTCCCAGAGCCAGTCCTTGTCGAGGCCGGAGTCGAGGTGGTCCCAGGGCAGGACCTCCTCGTAGCCGCGCTCGCGGGTGGTGTACCAGTCGACGTCCACCCCGTAGGGGGCCAGCGCCTTGGCCGCGCAGGCCATCCAGCGGTCGTAGGAGAAGTGCTCGCGCCAGCCGTCGAAGCGGCCGCCGTCGTCGTAGACCGCGCGGATGACGGCGCCGATGCGGCGGTCGCCCCGGGAGAGCAGGCCCTCGACGATGCCCGGCTTGCCGTCGTGGTAGCGGAAGCCGATCGAGCGGCCGTACTTCTTGTCGCCGCGGATCTTGTCCCGCAGCTTCTCCAGGCGGGCGTCCGTCTCCTGTGCCGAGAGCTGCGGCGCCCACTGGAACGGGGTGTGCGGCTTGGGGACGAAGCCGCCGATCGAGACCGTGCAGCGGATGTCGTTCGAGCCGGAGACCTCGCGGCCCTTCTGGATGACGTGCATGGCCATGTCGGCGATCTGCAGGACGTCGTCGTCGGTCTCCGTGGGCAGGCCGCACATGAAGTACAGCTTCACCTGGCGCCAGCCGTTGCCGTAGGCCGTCGCGACGGTCCTGATCAGGTCCTCTTCCGAGACCATCTTGTTGATGACCTTGCGGATGCGCTCGGAGCCGCCCTCGGGGGCGAAGGTGAGGCCGGAGCGGCGGCCGTTGCGCGTCAGCTCGTTCGCCAGGTCGATGTTGAAGGCGTCCACGCGGGTCGACGGGAGCGAGAGGCCGATCTTGTCTTCCTCGTAGCGGTCGGCCAGGCCCTTGGCGATGTCGCCGATCTCCGAGTGGTCCGCCGAGGAGAGGGAGAGCAGGCCGACCTCCTCGAAGCCGGTCGCCCTCAGGCCCTTGTCGACCATCTCGCCGATGCCGGTGATGGACCGCTCGCGGACCGGGCGGGTGATCATGCCGGCCTGGCAGAAGCGGCAGCCGCGCGTGCAGCCGCGGAAGATCTCCACCGACATGCGCTCGTGCACCGTCTCGGCCAGCGGGACCAGCGGCTGCTTGGGGTAGGGCCACTCGTCGAGGTCCATCACGGTGTGCTTGGACACGCGCCACGGGACGCCCGACCTGTTGGGGACGACACGCCCGATGCGGCCGTCGGGGAGGTACTCCACGTCGTAGAACGCCGGGACATACACCCCGCCGGTCCTCGCCAGGCGGAACAGCAGTTCCTCGCGGCCGCCGGGGCGGCCCTCGGCCTTCCAGGCGCGGACGATCTCCGTGACCTCCAGCACGGCCTGCTCACCGTCGCCGATGATCGCGCAGTCGATGAAGTCGGCGATCGGCTCCGGGTTGAAGGCCGCGTGGCCGCCGGCCATCACGATCGGGTCGTCGACGGTGCGGTCCCGCGACTCCAGCGGGATGCCCGCCAGGTCGAGCGCCGCGAGCATGTTGGTGTAGCCGAGCTCCGTGGAGAAGCTGAGGCCGAACACGTCGAAGGCGCGGACCGGGCGGTGGCTGTCCACCGTGAACTGCGGGACGCGGTGCTCCCGCATGAGCGCCTCGAGGTCCGGCCACACGCTGTAGGTGCGCTCGGCGAGCACGCCCTCCCGCTCGTTGAGGACCTCGTAGAGGATCATGACGCCCTGGTTGGGCAGGCCGACCTCGTAGGCGTCCGGGTACATCAGCGCCCAGCGGACGTCGCAGGAGTCCCACTCCTTGACCGTGGAGTTGAGCTCTCCGCCGACGTACTGGATCGGCTTCTGCACATGCGGGAGCAGTGCTTCGAGCTGCGGAAACACAGACTCAACAGTCTCGACGGCTTCGGCAGGCATCTCGCGGACCTTCGTGAGCTGACAGGGGGTGACCATCAAGCCTAACCCGGTCCGGGGGCTGCCCCGCACGCCCGGACGGCCGCCCGCGGCCGGGCCGTGCCCGGAGCCGGGCGAGTTCCGTCCCGCCCGGCGGCCTCGCACTCGCCCCGTACGGCCGGAGCGGGTCCGTGCCGTCCGGCCGTGGCCTCGCCCCGTACGGCCGGAGCAAGCTCGTCCCGCCCGGCCGGAGCAGGCTCATGCGGTCCGCCCGACGCCCGCTCTCGGCCGGTGTGCGCCGCCGGGTGCCCCTCCCGGCCGTGGGGCACCCCCTGACCTCCCGGCCTCACGCCGACATGGGCCGCTGCACCCGGATGGACTGCAGCAGCCCCACCGCCACCCAGACCGCGAACATCGACGAGCCGCCGTAGGACACGAAGGGCAGCGGCAGACCGGTGACCGGCATGATGCCGAGGGTCATGCCGATGTTCTCGAACGACTGGAAGGCGAACCAGGCGACGATCCCGGCGGCGACGATCGTGCCGTACAGCTCGGTCGTCTCGCGGGCGATGCGGCAGGCGCGCCAGAGGATGACGCCGAGCAGGACGATGATCAACCCGGCGCCGACGAAGCCCAGCTCCTCGCCCGCGACCGTGAAGACGAAGTCGGTCTGCTGTTCGGGCACGAACTGGCCCGTGGTCTGCGAGCCGTGGAACAGCCCGGCGCCCGTCAGGCCGCCGGAGCCGATGGCGATGCGCGCCTGGTTGGTGTTGTAGCCGACGCCGGCCGGGTCGAGGTCGGGGTTGGCGAAGGCGGCGAAGCGGTTGATCTGGTAGTCGTCGAGGATGTGCAGCTGCCACACGGCGACCGCGCCGATCGCGCCGGCGGAGAGCAGGCCGAAGACCCAGCGGTTGGAGGCGCCGGAGGCGAGCAGCACGCCCAGGATGATGATCACCATGACCATGACCGAGCCGAGGTCGGGCATGAGCAGGACGATCATGATCGGTACGGCGGCCAGTCCGAGGGACTGAAGGACCGTGCGGTGGTCGGGGTACTTCTTGTCGCCGGCGTCGACCCGCGCCGCGAGCAGCATGGCCATGCCCAGGATGATCGTGATCTTCACGAACTCGGAGGGCTGGAGCGAGAAGCCGCCGCCGAACACGATCCACGAGTGGGCGCCGTTGACCGTGGAGCCGAGCGGTGTCAGCACCAGCAGGATGCCGAGGACCGACAGGCCGTAGAGGACCGGCACGGCGTTGCGCAGGGCGCGGTGGCCGAGCCAGACCGTGCCGATCATGAGGGCCAGCCCGATGCCGGTGTTCATCCAGTGCCGGATGAGGAAGAAGTACGGGTCGCCCTGGTTGATCTCGGTGCGGTTGCGGGTGGCCGAGAAGACCAGGGCGGAGCCGATCGCCGAGAGCGCGAGCGCGGCGAGCAGTATCGGCCAGTCGAGCCTGCGGGCCATTCCGTCGCGGGCGAAGACCTGGGTCCAGCGGGCGCGCTCGGGCCCGTATCCGGAGACGGAGAAGGTGTTGGCACCGGTCATGACAGCTTCCTCCGGCTTCCCCGCCTGCGCGGCCGTCGGCGGGTGTCGCGGTTGGTGGCCTCCGGGGAGGCGGCCGTCGCCGCGGGCTGCCCGTCGTCCGGGGCGTCGTCGCCCTTCTCGGTGGCCTTCAGGTCCTGGGCCGGGTCCTTGGAGATCTTCGGCGCGGCGATCGAGCCGTCGGGCTGGACCTTCGGCAGGGTCTTCTGCGGGGTGGGCAGCAGGGCCTTCTTCGAGTCGATCGAGCCGTCGGCCTGGACGCCGTACAGGGCGCTGTAGATGTTGCGCACGGCCTCACCGGAGGCGCCGGAGCCCGTACCGGCCTGGGCGATCGTCATGACGACCGCGTAGTCCTTGGTGTAGGTGGCGAGCCAGGACGTGGTCTGCTTGCCGTAGACCTCGGCGGTACCGGTCTTGGCGTGCAGGGCGACCTTGTCCTGCGGCCAGCCGGAGAACTTCCAGGCGGCCGTACCGCGGGTGGCGACGCCGGCGAGGGCGGCGTCCATCATGTTGCGGGTGGCCTTGGTGATCGGCAGCTTGCCGTGGGACCTGGGCTTGATCTCGGTGACATGCTTGCCGTCGGCGCTGACGATCGCCTTGCCGATGGTCGGCGTGTAGAGGGTGCCGCCGTTGGAGATGCCGGCGTAGATGTCGGCCATCTGGACCGGGGTCACGAGGGTGTCGCCCTGGCCGATGGAGTAGTTGATCTCGTCACCGGCGCGCATCTTGTTGCCCTCGAGGCAGTTCTCGTAGGCGATCTTCTCGACGTAACTGCCGTCCTTCTTGCCGCTCTTGCACCAGGCGTCCTTGTTGGCCTGCCAGTAGCTCTGCTTCCACTGGCGGTCGGGGACGCGGCCGGTGACCTCGTTGGGCAGGTCGATGCCCGTCTCGGCGCCCAGGCCGAACTGGTGGGCGGCCCTGAAGAAGTGGTCCTTGGGCTTCTTCTTGGGGTTGATGCCGCCGTCCTTCTTCCACTCGTTGTGGGCGAGGCCGTAGAACACGGTGTCGCAGGAGACCTCCAGCGCCCGGCCGAGCGAGATGGGACCGAAGCTCTCGCCCTCGAAGTTCTTGAAGACCTGGCCGCCGACGGAGTACGAACTCGTGCACGGGTAGCGCCCGTTGAAGTCGTACCCGGCCTCCACCGCGGCCGCCGTCGAGACCACCTTGAACGTCGAGCCCGGTGCGGACTGGCCCTGGATGGCGCGGTTGAGCAGCGGATAGTCGGAGTTCTTGCCGGTGAGCTTCTTGTAGTCCTTGGCGGAGATGCCGCCGACCCAGACGTTCGGGTCGTACGTCGGGGCGGACGCCATGGCGACGACCCGGCCCGTCTTGGCCTCCATCACGACGACGGCGCCGGAGTCGGCCTTGTAGTTGGTGCCGGTGATCTTGTCGAACTGCTGGCGGGCGACCTTCATCGCCCGGTCCAGCTCGTACTCGGCGACCCGCTGGACGCGGGCGTCGATGCTGGTGACCAGGTGGGAGCCGGCCTGGGCGGGGTCGGACTCGGCCTTGCCGATGACGCGGCCGAGGTTGTCGACCTCGTAGCGGGTGACGCCGGCCTTGCCGCGCAGCTCCTTGTCGTACTGGCGCTCGAGGCCCGAGCGGCCGACCATGTCGGAGCGCAGGAAGGGCGAGTCGGTGTCCTTGGCCTTCTGGATCTCCTCGTCGGTGACCGGGGAGAGGTAGCCGAGGACCTGGCCGGTGTTGGCCTTGCCGGGGCTCGGGTAGCGGCGCACGGCCTCGGGCTCGGCGGTGATGCCGGGGAAGTCCTCGGCGCGTTCGCGGATCTGCAGGGCCTGCTTCGCGGTGGCCTCGTCGGTGATGGGGATCGGCTGGTACGGCGAGCCGTTCCAGCAGGGCTGCGGGGTCTCGGCGTCGCACAGCCGGACCTTCTGCAGGACCTCGTCCGGGTCCATGCCGAGGACGCCGGCGAGCTTGGTGAGGACCGCCTTGCCGTCGTCGTGCTGCTTCAGCAGGTCGGTGCGGGAGGCGGAGACCACGAGGCGGGCCTCGTTGTCGGCGAGCGGGACCCCGCGCGCGTCCAGGATCGAGCCGCGCACGGCGGGCTGCACGACCTGCTGGACGTGGTTGCCGGAGGCCTCCTTCTGGTACTCGGCCCCGTTGCGGATCTGCAGGTACCACAGCCGGCCGCCGAGGGTGCCCAGCAGGGACAGGACGAGGATCTGGATGACGACGAGCCGGGTCTGGACCCGCGGGGTCCGTCCGGTCTCCGGGATGTTGGTCATGGGCGGGGCCCGTTCTCCGCGAGGGCGGTGGCGGGAGACGGGTGGGCGTGGGTCACGGCCTCCCCCTTCTCAGCGTGTGGACGAGTCGTGTGGGTACGCGCGGGCCGCGCGGGAGTTGTGTGCGGCCCGCCCGTGGGGCCCGCCGGCGGCCGACTCCGCTGTCCTCACAGTCGCTTGACCCCCTTGATGCGGCCGGCGCGGGCCGTGCGCGCCCGGGCGGCCCTCACCTTCAGGCCGCCGAGCCCGCCGCGCTGGCCGCCGATGCGCAGGCCGGTGCCGGAGGTGTGCCACTTGGACGAGATGTCGGCCGCCTTCGTCGCGGAGCCGGTCTCGGCGAGCGGGTCGTTCTCCGACTTCCGGGCCAGGGCCATGATCGCGGGGACGACGAACGGCGCGAGCAGCAGGTCGTAGAGCACGGCCGTGAACAGCAGGCCGACGAGGCCGACGTGGCGGGCGGCGGTGTCGCCGACGAGGGCGCCGACGCCGGCGTAGAGCAGCGTGGAGCCGATCGCCGCGGCGACGACGACGGCCATGGGGCCCAGGGCCGACTTGACCTGGCCGTTGTCGGGCTTGACGAGGCCGGCGAGGTAGCCGATGACGCACAGCACCAGGGCGTAGCGGCCGGCGGCGTGGTCGGCGGGCGGCGCGAGGTCGGCGAGCAGGCCCGCGCCGAAGCCGACGAGGGCTCCGCCGACGTGGCCGTAGACCATGGCCAGGGCGAGCACCGTGAGCAGCAGCAGGTCGGGGACCGCGCCCGGCAGGTGCAGCCGGGACAGGACGCTGACCTGGACCACCAGGGCGACGGTGACCAGTGCGGTGGACAGCAGGATCCGGTTGACACGCATGGGACTTCGAGCTCCTACTGCTGCTGGTCGTCGGTGGCCGGACCGCCGGTCGGCTGACCGTCGTCCGCCTGCTCGTCGGTGGCCTGGCCGTCCGTCAGGCGGCCGTCGGACGGGTCCTCTTCGGTGGTCGCGCCGGGGGTGACCGTCACGGTCACGGTCGGCGTCGGGGTCGGCTTCGGCTTCTTCGGCAGGACGGCGTCCCGCGGGTCCTTCTTGGGGGCCTGGACGACGACGCCGACGACGTCGAGCTTGGTGAAGCCGACGTACGGCGTGACGTAGACGGTCCGGGTCAGGTCGCCGCCGGCGGGGTCGACGCGCGAGACGACACCGACCGGCACGCCCGGCACGAACGGCTTGTCGGCCTGCGAGCCGAAGGTGACCAGCCGGTCGCCCTTCTTCACCTGCGCCTTGCCGTTGAGCAGTTGCACGCGCAGCGGGCGGTCGCCCTGGCCGGTGGCGAAGCCGAGTTCGCCGGTGCCCTCCATGCGGGTGCCGACGGTGAAGTCGGGGTCGTTGGCGAGCAGCACGGTGGAGGAGTCGGGGCCGACGGTGGTGACGCGGCCGACCAGTCCGTCGCCGTTGAGGACGGTCATGTCCCGCCGGATGCCGTCGTGCGCGCCGACGTCGATGGTGATGGTCCAGGAGAAGCCCTGCGCCGACCCTATGGCGATGACCTGGGCGCCCTTGATGCCGTACTGGCCCTCGCCGGCCACCTTCAGCATCCTGTCGAGCTGCTGGAGCCGGCTGCGGTTGCGTTCGTCGCTGCCGAGTCGCGCCTTCAGGGCCGCGTTCTCCTTCTCCAGCGCGGCGAGCCGGTCGTGCCGGTCGCCGGAGGCGCGGATGGCGCTGACCGCGTTGCCGACCGGGTCGACCGCGGCCGACACCCCGTTCTCGATCGGGCCGAAGACGGTGGCGGCGGCCTGCCGGGCGCCGTCCACCGGGGAGTTCTGCCCTCCGCGGATGTCCACCGTGATCAGTGCGAACGCGATGGCGATCAGCAGCACCAGGAGCAGCCGGCTCTCTCGTGTGTCCCTCACGTGCGGCGGCCGTGCCTTCCTCGTCGGAAATCGTCTGGGGCGCGTCGCGGGCCCGGATACCCGCGTGCTTGAGGTCGTGCGGTGTTCGGGTGGTGCGGGGTGGTGCGGTGTTCGGGTGGTGCGGTGTCCGGCCGTGCGGTGTCCCGGCGGTGCGCCGCCGCTCCGGGTGTGCGGCGGTGCGGGGTGCCGGGGCCTCGCACGGCCCATGGGGCAGCCTATGCGTCGATGTCAGATGTCAACGATCCGCCGTACGAGGTCAGATCGTCTCGTACGGCGGAATCGAGGACGGCGGGTCATCTGCGCGGCTGGGCGTCCAGGACCTGCTGGAGCGCCTCGAACTCCTCGACGCACTTGCCCGAGCCGAGCGCCACGCTGTCCAGCGGGTCCTCGGCGATGTGGATCGGCATGCCGGTCTCGCGGCGCAGCCGCTCGTCCAGGCCACGCAGCAGCGCGCCGCCGCCGGTCAGGACGATGCCCCGGTCCATGATGTCGCCGGACAGCTCCGGCGGGCACTTGTCGAGGGTCGTCTTGACCGCGTCCACGATCGCGTTGACCGGCTCCTCGATCGCCTTGCGGACCTCGGCGGCCGAGATGACGACGGTCTTCGGCAGTCCGGAGACGAGGTCCCGGCCGCGGATTTCGGTGTGCTCGTCGGTGTCGAGTTCGTACGCCGAACCGATCGTGATCTTGATCTGCTCGGCCGTCCGCTCACCCAGCAGGAGCGAGTACTCCTTCTTGACGTGCTGGATGATCGCGTTGTCCAGCTCGTCGCCGGCGACCCGGATGGACTGCGCGGTGACGATGCCGCCGAGCGAGATGACCGCGACCTCCGTGGTGCCGCCGCCGATGTCCACCACCATGTTGCCCGTGGCCTCGTGGACCGGCAGGCCGGAGCCGATGGCGGCCGCCATGGGCTCCTCGATGATGTGCACCTGGCGGGCGCCGGCCTGGGACGACGCCTCGATGACGGCGCGGCGCTCGACGCCGGTGATGCCGGAGGGCACGCAGACGACGACGCGCGGACGAGCCAGATAGCGCCGCTTGTGGATCTTCAGGATGAAGTAGCGGAGCATCCGCTCGGTGATCTCGAAGTCGGCGATGACGCCGTCCTTGAGCGGACGGACGGCGACGATGTTGCCGGGCGTGCGCCCGATCATCTTCTTGGCTTCGGCGCCGACGGCGAGGATGCCACCGGTGTTCGTGTTGATCGCGACGACGGACGGTTCGTTGAGTACGATCCCGCGACCCCTGACGTACACCAGCGTGTTGGCGGTCCCGAGGTCGACAGCCATGTCACGGCCGATGAACGACATTGAGTTCCCCATCAGGATTCGTCTGGCCTCCCCACAAGCTTTTGAGGGCTTTTCAGGTCGGCGAGGTGGGTGCTGTGACGTGAAGGCTTCCATCGTAGACGCGCCTGCACGAACACTGCGCGAGGGTCTCCGCCATTGTCGGCATGTGGCGTACCGCCTCGCTTGTGGAGACGGTCCATCGGGGGCATCCGTTCCCCCGATCGGCACGCGCATGCCGGCGGGCGGCCGGACGGACTCGGCCGCCCCAGGTCAGGCGCCCCGGCGGGCTGACAGGGCGTCAGTACGGGCGGTCGCCGGCGGTGGGCCGGCGGCGCCGGCGGCTCAGGCCCGGCCGGGGAAGAAGATCTTCAGCTCGCGCTCGGCGGACTCCTCCGAGTCGGAGGCGTGGATGAGGTTCTCCCGGACGACGACGCCGTAGTCGCCGCGGATGGATCCGGGGGCCGCGGCGATCGGGTCGGTGGGACCGGCCAGGGCGCGCACGCCCTCGATCACCCGCTCGCCCTCGACGACCAGGGCCACGACCGGCCCGGAGGACATGAACTCCACCAGCGGCTCGTAGAAGGGCTTGCCCTTGTGCTCGCCGTAGTGCTGCTCCAGGGTCTCCCGGTCCAGGGTGCGCAGTTCCAGCGCGGTGATCTGCCAGCCGGCCTTGCGCTCGATACGGCTGATGATCTCGCCGGTCAGCCCGCGCCGGACGGCGTCGGGCTTGAGCAGGACGAGGGTGCGCTGGGTCACGGGAGGGCTCCTTTTTCCTCACGGGCGTGCGGTGGCACGAGGTTACAGGGCACTTCCCCGCCGCTGTTACGCAGCGTCAGCCTCACCGGAGCCGGCCTGGGCGGCGAAGCGGGCCCTGGCCTCCTCGATCTTCCTGCCGTAGTGGACCGAGGCCCACCACAGCGCTCCGAAGACCGCGCCGAGGAAGAACATCGTGGGCACCACGAAACCGGACACGACGAGCGCGATCTGCAGGGCCCAGCCGAGGGCCACGCCGGCGCGGCGGGTCACCATACCGCACAGCAGCACGCACAGCAGCATGGCGATGCCGCTGACCGTCCACACCGTGGCCGTGGACAGGGCGGGGTCCTTCATCGCGACCAGCGCGGCGAAACCGATGACGAAGAACTCGCCGATCAGCGTCGAGGAACAGAGGGTACGCACGGCGGAGTCAGCCCTTCCCGAGGAGCAGTCGGGCCTCGCCGACGGTGATGACGGAGCCGGTGACGAGGACTCCCCCGCCCGCGAACTCCCCCTCCTCCTCGGCGAGCGTGATGGCGGCCTCCAGCGCGTCGGGCAGCCGCGGCTCGACCTGGACGCGCTCGTCGCCGAAGACCTCGACGGCGACCGCGGCCAGCTCGTCGGCGTCCATCGAGCGGTGGCTGGAGTTCTGGGTGACGACGACCTCGGCGAAGATCGGCTCGAAGGCCTCCAGCAGACCGCGCACGTCCTTGTCGCCGCTCGCGCCGACGACGCCGATCAGACGGCTGAAGTCGAACGCCTCGCCGATCGCCTCGGCCGCGGCCCGCGCGCCCGCCGGGTTGTGCGCGGCGTCCAGCACGACGGTGGGCGAGCGGCGCACGACCTCCAGCCGGCCCGGCGAGGCGACGGAGGCGAACGCCTTGCGGACGGTGTCGATGTCCAGCGGCTCGGCGCGCTGGGCGCCGACCCCGAAGAAGGCCTCGACGGCGGCGAGCGCGACGGCGGCGTTGTGCGCCTGGTGGGCGCCGTGCAGCGGAAGGTAGACCTCGGTGTACTCGCCGCCGAGGCCGCGCAGGGTCAGCAGCTGCCCGCCGACGGCGACCTGCCGCGACACGACGCCGAACTCCAGCCCCTCCCGGGCCACGGTGGCGTCGACCTCCACGGCCCTCTTCAGCAGGACCTGCGCGGCGTCCACCGGCTGCTGGGCCATGATCACGGTGGCGCCCTGCTTGACGATGCCGGCCTTCTCCCCCGCGATCTCGCCGGGCGTGGAGCCCAGGCGGTCGGTGTGGTCCAGGTCGATGGGGGTCACGACGGCCACGTCGGCGTCGATGACGTTGGTGGCGTCCCAGCTGCCGCCCATGCCGACCTCGACCACCGCCGCGTCCACGGGGGCGTCGGCGAAGGCGGCGTAGGCCATGCCGGTGAGCACCTCGAAGAAGGACAGCCGGTACTCCTGCGCGGCGTCGACCATCTCCACGTACGCCTTGATGTCCCGGTACGTCTCGACGAAGCGCTCGGCGGAGATCGGGGCGCCGTCCAGGCTGATCCGCTCGGTGATCGACTGGACGTGCGGCGAGGTGTAGCGGCCGGTGCGCAGTTCGAAGGCGCCGAGCAGCGCCTCGATCATGCGGGCGGTGGAGGTCTTGCCGTTGGTGCCGGTGATGTGGACGGCCGGGTACGCGCGCTGCGGCTCGCCGAGGACGTCCATCAGCGCCGAGATGCGGCTGACGGACGGCTCCAGCTTGGTCTCGCCCCAGCGGCCGGCCAGCTCGCCCTCGACCTCGCGCAGGGCCTGGTCGACCTCGGGGTCCTCCGGCCGCGCCGGCGCCTCGCCCTGCGGCGGGCCGCCCTGCGTGCGCAGGGTGCGGCTGCCGGCCTCGATGACCGCCAGATCGGGGTCGCGGTCGGTCTCGGCCCCGATGATCTCGTCGAAGGAGCCGAGGGGGTCGGGCTGCTGGTCGTCGTGCCGGGGGAGGTCGCTCACGACAGCCAGTCTACGTACCCGGGACGGGGTCATCCGTACCCGCCCGGCCGGCACGGTCACCCGGGCGGCCGCACCGCCGCCCCGCGCCGGCGGGTCCCGGCGCCGGCCTGCCGGGCGCCGTGGCGGGCGTTTTCGCCGGCGGCATGGCGCAGGCCCCGGAGCCAGAACGGCTCCGGGGCCTGCGCCGCCGTCGCGTAAGCGGTCAGGCGGTGTCGCTCACGCCTGCGGCAGGCGGCCGAGCTGGGCCGTGATGCGGGTGATGTCCTCCTCCGCCTTGGCGAGGCGGGTGCGGATCTTGTCCACCACCTGGTCCGGCGCCTTGGCCAGGAAGGCCTCGTTGCCGAGCTTCGCCGTGGCCTGCGCCTTCTCCTTCTCCGCCGCCGCCAGGTCCTTCGCGAGCCGCTTGCGCTCCGCCGCCACGTCGATCGCGCCGGACAGGTCGAGCGCCACCTCGACGCCCGCGACCGGCAGGGTCGCCGTCGCCGTGAAGGCGTCGCCCTCCGGCTGCAGCCGCAGCAGCTGGCGGATGGCCGCCTCGTGCGGCGCCAGCGCCGTGTCCGCGAGGGCCAGCCGGGCCGGCACCCGCTGGCCGGGCTGCAGGCCCTGGTCGGCGCGGAAGCGGCGGACCTCCGTGACGAGCGACTGGAGCGTCTCGATCTCCCGCTCGGCGTCGGCGTCCCGGAAGCCGCCCGGGGCGTCGGCCCCGGGGACGGAGACGGCCGTCGGCCACTCGGCGACGACGAGCGACTCGCCGCCCGTGAGGGTGGTCCACAGCGTCTCCGTGACGAAGGGGACCACCGGGTGCAGCAGCTTCAGGGTGACGTCGAGGACCTCGCCCAGGACCCGCTTGCTGACCTCGGCCGCCTCGCCGCCCGCCTGGAACGTCGTCTTGGACAGCTCGACGTACCAGTCGAACACCTCGTCCCACGCGAAGTGGAACAGGGCGTCGGACAGCTTGGCGAACTGGAAGTCGTCGTAGTACGCGTCGACTTCGGCGACGACCGCGTTCAGCCGGGACAGGATCCAGCGGTCCGTCGCCGACATCCTCGCGGCGTCCGGCAGCGGCCCCTCGACCGTCGCGCCGTTCATCAGCGCGAAGCGGGTCGCGTTCCAGATCTTGTTGGCGAAGTTGCGCGAGCCCTGGACCCAGTCCTCGCCGATCGGGACGTCGACGCCGGGGTTGGCGCCGCGCGCCAGGGTGAACCGCAGCGCGTCCGAGCCGTACTTGTCCATCCAGTCCAGCGGGTTGACCGCGTTGCCGAAGGACTTCGACATCTTCTTGCCGAACTGGTCGCGGACCATGCCGTGCAGGGCGATGGTGTGGAACGGCGGGGTGCCGTCCATCGCGTACAGGCCGAACATCATCATCCGGGCGACCCAGAAGAAGAGGATGTCGTAGCCGGTGACCAGGACGGAGTTCGGGTAGAACTTCGCGAGGCTCTCGGTCTGCTCGGGCCACCCCAACGTGGAGAACGGCCACAGGCCGGAGGAGAACCAGGTGTCGAGGACGTCGGAGTCCTGGCGCCAGCCCTCGCCGGCCGGGGGCTCCTCGTCCGGGCCGACGCACACGACCTCGCCACCCGGCCCGTACCAGACGGGGATCCGGTGGCCCCACCACAACTGCCGCGAGATGCACCAGTCGTGGAGGTTGTCGACCCAGTCGAAGTACCGCTTCTCCATCTCCTGCGGGTGGATCCTGACCTGGCCCTCGCGGACCGCGTCACCGGCGGCCTTGGCGAGCGGGCCGACCCTGACCCACCACTGCATGGACAGGCGCGGTTCGATGGTGGTCTTGCAGCGCGAGCAGTGGCCGACGGAGTGGGTGTACGGCCGCTTCTCGGCGACGATCCGGCCCTCGGCGCGCAGCGCGGCGACGATCGCGGAGCGGGCCTCGAACCGGTCGAGCCCCTGGAAGGGGCCGTGCGCGGTGATCACGGCGTGCTCGTCCAGGACGGTGATGGACGGCAGGTCGTGGCGCTGGCCGATCTCGAAGTCGTTCGGGTCGTGCGCCGGGGTGACCTTGACGGCGCCGGTGCCGAACTCCGGATCGACGTGCTCGTCCGCGACGACCGGGATGGAACGGTCGGTCAGCGGCAGCCGGATCAGCTTGCCGACCAGGTGCTTGTACCGCTCGTCCTCCGGGTGGACGGCCACGGCCGTGTCACCGAGCATCGTCTCGGCGCGGGTGGTGGCGACGACGACGGTGTCGTCCCCGTCGCCGTACTTCATGGAGACGAGCTCGCCGTCGTCGTCCTGGTACTCCACCTCGATGTCCGAGATGGCGGTCAGGCACCGGGGGCACCAGTTGATGATGCGTTCGGCGCGATAGATCAGTTCGTCGTCGTAGAGCCGCTTGAAGATGGTCTGGACGGCCCTGGAGAGGCCCTCGTCCATGGTGAAGCGCTCGCGCGACCAGGCGACGCCGTCGCCGAGGCGGCGCATCTGGCCGCTGATCTGGCCGCCGGACTCCGACTTCCACCGCCAGACGCGCTCGACGAACGCCTCACGGCCGAGGTCGTGCCGGGACTTGCCCTCCTTGGCCAGCTCCCGCTCGACGACGTTCTGCGTGGCGATGCCGGCGTGGTCCATGCCGGGCTGCCACAGCGTCTCGTACCCCTGCATGCGCTTCCGGCGCGTGAGGGCGTCGATGAGGGTGTGCTCGAAGGCGTGCCCCAGGTGGAGCGAGCCGGTGACGTTCGGCGGGGGGATGACGACCGTGTAGGGCGGCTTGTCGCTCTTCTCGTCCGCCTCGAAGTAACCGCGCTCCACCCAGCGCTCGTACAGCGGCCCCTCTACGTCGGCCGGCGCGTACTGGGTCGGCAGTTCGGTGGGGGGCGCTGGTGGCTGCTGCTGAGCGTTCTCGGTCACGGGCTCAGTTTAGAGGTGTCACGGCCCCGTCCCGAAACGCGTTTGTTGTGTAACGGTGCGCACCCCGACGGCCTCCGCACCCGGTACCTGGGCCAGGATGTCAGGTACGCATAAGCATCTGGAGGGGAATCCAGGAATGAGTCACAACCAGCCGGGCCCGTACGGCGGGCAGCCCCAGCAGCCGGGACCGCACGGCCAGCCGGGGCAGCCCGGTCCGTACGGTCAGCCGCCGCAGGCTCCCCAGCCCGGCTACGGCTACCCCCAGCAGGCCCCGCCCGCCCCGCCGCAGCCCGGCTACGGCTACCCGCAGCAGCCGCAGGGCGTCCCGCCCCAGCCGAACCCGTACGGCCAGCAGCCGCCCTACGGCCAGCAGCCCTACGGCGTGCCGCAGCCGCCGGCCCCGGGCGGCGGGGGCAAGAAGACGGGCCTGATCATCGGCGCCGTGGCGGTCGTGGCGGCGATCGCCGTCGGCGCGTACTTCGTGATCGGCGGTGGCGGCGGCTCGGACGTGGCGGACGACGGCCCGCACAAGCTGACGACGCCGGCGACGGTCCTCGACGGCCAGTACAAGAAGGCGAACGACGTCGACAGCGGCGGCTTCGACGAGAACGACGTCAAGGACGCCGAGAAGCACGGCGTGAAGAACGCCAAGGACGTGCACGCCGGATACCAGGCCGGCGACAAGGACAACCCGCTGGCCATGAAGATGGTCAACTTCATGGGCGTGTACGGCGAGATCGACGACCCCGAGGCCGTGGTCGACGCGATGTTCGCCGAGACGAACAAGAACGCGGCCAAGGACGACGAGGGCGAGATGGTCGGCAGCCCGAAGAAGTTCGAGCCGGCCGGTCTCGACGGCGCGGTCCTCAAGTGCCAGGAGATGATGGTCAAGGACAGCTCGCCCGGCAGCGGCTCCTCCACGGGCCCGAGCGAGATCCACATGCCCGTGTGCATCTGGGGCGACCACAGCACGCTCGGCGTCATCCTGAACGTGGACCTGGCCGACGCGATGTCCGGCAAGAGCCCCGACCTGAAGGCCGCGGCCGACCTGACCGCCAAGTTCCGCAAGGACGTCCGCGTCAAGGCCTGACGCGGGTCCGCAGGGACACGGAAGGGCCCCGGTCGCTCGACCGGGGCCCTTCGTCCGTACGGGGTGGGCGGTTACGCCGACTTCTGCTCGCCCGCGCCGCGGCCGCGCGCGTCACGCGGGATCAGGGTCGGGTTGACGTTGGAGAGGACCACGTCGGCCGTGATGACGACGCGGGCGACGTCCTTGCGGGACGGGACCTCGTACATGACCCCCTGGAGGACTTCCTCCATGATGGCGCGCAGGCCGCGGGCGCCGGTCTGGCGGAGGATGGCCTGGTCGGCGATGGCCTCGAGGGCCTCGCGCTCGAAGTCAAGCTCCACGCCGTCGAGTTCGAACAGCCGCTGGTACTGCTTGACCAGGGCGTTGCGCGGCTCGACGAGGATCTTCAGCAGGGCCTCGCGGTCGAGGTTGTGGACCGAGGTGATGACCGGCAGACGGCCGATGAACTCGGGGATCATGCCGAACTTGACCAGGTCCTCGGGCATGACGTCCTCGAACTGGTCCTTGGCCTCCAGCTCCCGCTTGGAGCGGATCGTCGCGCCGAAGCCGATGCCCTTGGCGCCCGCGCGGCCCTCGATGATCTTCTCCAGGCCGGCGAAGGCACCGCCCACGATGAACAGCACGTTCGTCGTGTCGATCTGGATGAACTCCTGGTGCGGGTGCTTGCGGCCGCCCTGCGGCGGGACGGACGCCGTGGTGCCCTCGAGGATCTTCAGCAGGGCCTGCTGGACGCCCTCGCCGCTGACGTCGCGCGTGATCGACGGGTTCTCGCTCTTGCGCGCGACCTTGTCGATCTCGTCGATGTAGATGATCCCCGTCTCGGCCTTCTTGACGTCGTAGTCGGCTGCCTGGATCAGCTTCAGCAGGATGTTCTCGACGTCCTCGCCGACGTAGCCCGCCTCCGTCAGCGCCGTGGCGTCGGCGATGGCGAACGGGACGTTCAGCATGCGGGCGAGAGTCTGGGCGAGCAGTGTCTTGCCCGAGCCGGTGGGCCCGAGCAGCAGGATGTTGGACTTGGCGAGCTCGATGCCGTCGTCGCGGCCCTGGGCTCCGCCGTTCTCACCGGCCTGGACCCGCTTGTAGTGGTTGTACACCGCGACGGACAGGGCCTTCTTCGCGGCCTCCTGGCCGACGACGTACCCGTCGAGGAACTCGTAGATCTCGCGGGGCTTGGGAAGCTCCTCCCAGCGCACCTCGCTGGTCTCCGCGAGCTCCTCCTCGATGATCTCGTTGCAGAGATCGATGCACTCGTCGCAGATGTACACACCGGGCCCTGCGATGAGCTTCTTGACCTGCTTCTGGCTCTTGCCGCAGAACGAGCACTTGAGCAGATCGCCGCCGTCACCGATGCGTGCCACGGTGTGCTTCCCCTTCGCCTGGGAGACGCCTAGGTCCAGCGGCTCCTGGTGCTGCCTTATGTCCGACGGTACCTTGCCGGGACCCTCGTTCGGGCCCCCCTTGGCGCGGTTCACTGCGACGTGCTGCCGACGCACCGTGCCAAGGAGCGGCAGACGATACCCCCAGGCTCCCGGTTTCCCGCGAGCCGGGGGCGCCCCACCCGCGTCAGCGGACGTCGGCGTTGTTCATCTTCCGGGTCGAGATGATCTGGTCGATGAGGCCGTACTCGAGCGACTCCTCCGCGGTGAGGATCTTGTCGCGCTCGATGTCCTCGCGGATCTTGTCGATCGGCGTGTTGGAGTGCCTGGCCAGCATCTCCTCCAGCTGCGAGCGCATCCGCAGGATCTCGTTGGCGGCGATCTCCAGGTCGGAGACCTGGCCGCGGCCCGTCTCGCTGTAGGGCTGGTGGATCAGCACACGGGCGTTCGGCAGGGCCATGCGCTTGCCCTTGGTGCCGGCGGCCAGCAGCACGGCCGCGGCCGAGGCGGCCTGGCCCATGCACACCGTCTGGATGTCCGGCTTGACGAACTGCATCGTGTCGTAGATCGCCGTCAGCGCGGTGAAGGAGCCGCCGGGGCTGTTGATGTAGACCGAGATGTCACGGTCGGGGTCCATCGACTCCAGGCACAGCAGCTGCGCCATGACGTCGTTGGCGGAGGCGTCGTCGATCTGGACGCCGAGGAAGATCACGCGTTCCTCGAAGAGCTTCGCGTACGGGTCGTACTCGCGGATGCCCTGGGAGGTGCGCTCCACGAAGCGCGGGATCACGTAGCGGGACTCGGCGGAGGGGCCGGTGTACTCGGCGCGCGTGCGGTCGTAGAGGCCGCTGCCGGGGAAGTCGTTCACGGTGTCTCCTGGAAAAAGGCTGGGCGGTCGGCTGGGGGCTTGCTGGGCTGCGCCGGCCCCACCGCGGGGGTCCCGGCCGCCCGCAGGGGCCGTCTGGCGCCTCTGCGGGGCTTGGGGCGGCCCACGGAGGCCCGGCGGGGCTCACCGGGGCGCAGGGGGCCTCGTGCGAGCGCACGGGGCCGTGTGGGCCCCGGGAGCGGCTCAGGCCCCGGTGCCGCCACCGCCCGGCATGCCGGCGGCCGTCGGGATCACGTCGTCGATGAGGCCGTACTCCTTGGCCTCGTGGGCGTCGAACCAGCGGTCGCGGTCCGAGTCCCGGGTGATCTGCTCGACCGACTGACCGGTGTGGAAGGCGGTGAGCTCTGCCATGCGCTTCTTGGTGTGCAGCAGCCGCTCGGCGTGGATCTTGATGTCCGAGGCCGAGCCGGCCAGGCCGGCGGAGGGCTGGTGGATCAGGATCTCGGCGTTGGGCAGCGCGAAACGCTTGCCGCGGGTGCCCGCGCTGAGCAGGAACTGGCCCATCGAGGCCGCGAGGCCCATGGCGATGGTCACCACGTCGTTCTTGATGAACTGCATGGTGTCGTAGATCGCCATGCCCGCCGTGATCGAACCGCCGGGGCTGTTGATGTACAGGTAGATGTCCTTGTCGGGGTCGGCGGCAAGGAGCAGCAGCTGTGCGGTGATCTTGTTCGCGATGTCGTCGTCGACCGGCTGGCCGAGGAAGATGATCCGCTCGTTGAGCAGCCGGTTGTAGACCTGGTCGCCGAGGCCACCACCGATGGAAGGCTCGCCGGCGGCGGAGGGCATCAGATTCGTCACGTATCCACCTGCTCGTCTTACGACGGCGCCGGGCCGTCTCACGTGTTCTGCCGGGGCGTGGGACCCCGGTGCGCCACCGTGCGGGGCGGCTTCGGGGACTCCCCTGCCCTCGTATTCATGGACCCTAACGCGCGGGTCCCTCCGGGGAATCCCGCAGACGGGGCTGTTCGCTGTCAGCGCAGGTTGGTGGATTTCCGGCGCTGCCGCGCGCGCCGCGGCGCCCGTGACACCGCGCCCCGGCACGGGGCGCGGCACCGACCAGGGGCAGGAGGGCGGCCACGGGCCGTGAGCGGCCGGTCACACGGCTTCCCGCGTCCCCGGCGGGCGGTGTGCCGACGGGCCCCGGGCGTCGCACGCCCGGGGCCCGTCGTCGCTGCGTCGGGGACGATCCGCGGGGATCAGCCCTCGGACTTCTCCTCGCCCTCGGTGCCGGCGGCGGCCTCGGACTCGGCGGCCTCGGCGGACTCCTCGGACTCCTCCTCGTCGCTCAGGTCGACGATCTCGCCGTTGGTGTCCTTGACCGTGGCCGCCTCGACCACGACGGCCAGGGCCTTGCCGCGGGCGACCTCGCCGACCAGGAGCGGAACCTGGTTCTGCTGGACGACCGCCTGGGCGAACTGGTCGGGGGACATGCCGGAGGAGGCGGCGCGCCGCATGAGGTGCTCGGTGAGCTCCTCCTGGTTGACGTTCACCTGCTCCTTGCTGACGAGCTCGTCCAGCACGAACTGGGTCTTGATGCCCTTGACCGCGGCCTCGCGGGTCTCGGTCTCGAACTCCTCGGCGGTCTTGCCCTGGATCTCCAGGTACTTGTCGAGGGTGAGGCCCATCTGCCCGAGCTGGTGGTGCTCCAGGTTGTGCTTGCGGGTGTTGATCTCGTCCTCGAGCAGCTTCTCGGGGACCGGGACCTCGACCAGCTCGAGCAGCTTGTCCAGGACGCGCTCCTGGGCCTGCGTGGCCTGGTCGTACTCCTTCATGTTCTCCAGGCGCTTGCGGCTGTCCGCGCGCAGCTCCTCGAGGGTGTCGAACTCGGAGGCGAGCTGCGCGAACTCGTCGTCCAGCTCGGGCAGTTCACGCTTGGCGACCTGGGTGACCCTGACGGTGACCTCGGCCTCCCTGCCGGCCGCCGAGCCGCCCTTGAGCTCGGAGGTGAAGGTGGCCTCCTCGCCGGCGGACAGGCCCTTCACGGCGTCGTCGATGCCGTCCAGCAGCTCGCCCGAGCCGATGGTGTACGAGACGTCGCTGGCGACGCCGTCCTCGAGGACTTCGCCGTCGACCTTGGCCTCCAGGTCGACCGTCACGACGTCGCCGTCCTCGGCGGCGCGCTCGACCGGGGTCGTCGACGCGAAGCGCTCGCGCAGCTGCTCGACCGCCTTCTCGACGTCCTCCTCGGTCACCTCGACGGCGTCGACCTCGACCTCGATGCCGGAGAAGTCCGGGATCTCGATGGCCGGGCGGATGTCGACCTCGGCGGTGAAGTTCAGCGTCTCGCCGTCCTTCAGCTCCGTGATGTCGACCTCGGGCTGGCCGAGCACGTTGAGCTCGGCGCCGTTGACCGCCTCGGTGTAGAACTTCGGAAGCGCGTCGTTGACCGCCTCCTCCAGGACCGCACCGCGGCCGAACCGCTGGTCGATGACGCGGGCCGGGATCTTGCCCTTGCGGAAGCCCTTCACCGTGACCTGCTGGTTGATCTTCTTGTACGCCGCGTCGAGGCTGTCCTTGAGCTCCTCGAAGGGCACCTCGACAGTGAGCCGAACCCGGGTCGGGTTCAGGGTCTCCACGGCGCTCTTCACGGTTCGGTCTCCTTGTGGCTGACTTCTTGGTTTTCGCCGGAGCCAGACAGGTCCGGCGGATTCGCCGCCCGGAGGGGTTCGTAGGCCGGTGGGCCGGACATACGGGCGCGCAGTTTGCATAGTAGCCGCAGCCGCTCGGCGCCCCAAAAGGCGATCACACGGGTGGGGGCCGGCCGGGACCGGCGGGTGGTCGGGGTGGCGGGATTTGAACCCACGGCCTTCCGCTCCCAAAGCGGACGCGCTACCAAGCTGCGCCACACCCCGTCTGGTGCGACACGTAGGGTACATGGCCGGGAGCGGTACGGCCTCCGCGTTCACCGGGGGCACTCCGACGCACGAAGGGGTGTGCGGCGACGGCGTGCGACCCGCTACGATGCCTGGTGTGCCGCGGTCACCGACTCGCGGCGCCTTGTGTGCGGGCGTAGCTCAATGGTAGAGCCCCAGTCTTCCAAACTGGCTACGCGGGTTCGATTCCCGTCGCCCGCTCCAGACGGCTCAGGCCCAGGCGAGAGGGTGTTTCCCCCTCCCTGGGCCTGAGCCCTTCTCCGAGCATGGGCTGCTGTCGAGGTCTGCCGCTTCAGCCCAGGGACATGCCCACCAGCGAGATCACCGTCGTCCTGGGCTGAAAAGCGTCGGTGGTTGTTCGGCTGTCCGGGAGGGCCGGCCTCAAGATGCGATCGCTCATGCGGCGACTAGCGTGGGTGAACGAAGAGGTCTGACACGGGCACACACCCGATCCGGCAGGTTCTCTTCAGGCCGCCCGCCGCAGCGCAAGTCGGCGAAGCCCGCGCTGTGGCCCTGCGGGGCCGCGAAAAGCGGATACCTGGCACATACGCGGCGAATCCAAGACGGCGCCGCACACCTTTCTGGCGGCCGCGACCGTCCCGCACGTGTCCGACAGCGCGCGGGTCGCCATGAAAGAGAAGGAAGGGTACTGAATCATGCGGGCACGACACCTCAAGCACCTCCTCGCTGCTTCGGCGGCGGGCGTCCTCGTGGCCGGCGGTGCCGCGATCGGCGCGGCCGGAACTGCGGTCGCTTCCGCTCCGGCTCACGCTCCCGAGATCTCCGCCGGCTACCACAGCGACGGCGACGGCGGCGGTGGCGGCGGCCACGGCGACGGCGGTGACCACGGCGGCGACCACGGCGGCGACGGCCACGGAGACGGCGGCGGCCACGGCGGCGGCCACGGAGACTGATCCGACCCGACATCGACAGAGCGCGGCGTGCGGCCGAAGGGACCGCGGGCCGCGCTTGCACGCCTACAGGTCGGACCATCGGCAGGTGAGAGGCGCAGCGGCTCAAGCCGGAGGTCAGGGGCTCATCCGGACCCGGTGACCCCCGCCGGCCCCGGCCCGCAGGGGTCACCGGTGCTCCCGTAACAGCGCAAGCCGACGTCTGTACTCGTCATCGTCGATCTCCCCGCGCGCGAATCGCTCGGCGAGCAGGTTCTCGGCTCGCCGGCCCTGCCACCCGCCTTCGCCGGACGGTGGCGGCGCGCCGGCTGTCGCTGGTGCGCCGAACCGGTGAGGTGGCGCACCAGGGCGATGAGGCCGACAAGCAGGGCGGCCGGGAACAGCACCACGAAGAGCGGCATGACGACGAACCACCCGCTCCAGCCCCCTCGGCCGTCGTACCCCGTGATGCCGATCACTTCCCTCGGCCGACGACTGCGTCAATGCCGGCATGAATCAGCGGGGCCTCGCTCACGCCGGACCGAAGTTCCCGGCCGCAGGGCCGGGGGCCCAAGGCCGTCCTCGGATCGGCTGCGGTTCTCCGGAGCAGCGGAATAGGGCGGCCACGGCGATCCGGCAGGCGGGCGTTCGCGCCTGCGGCGGCTTCTTCGGCCGGGGGCCCGCCGCCCGCCGGAGCGGACGGCCGGGCACCTGCGTGACCAGGGTCGGCCCGGAACTGATCGCAGGGTGACCGAGGACGGTCAGAAGCTGATCGAGTTGATCGTGTCGGCTATCGAGTCCATGAACCGGTTGATGGACGGCGCCATGCCGGTCGACGCGAGGAAGAAGCCGAAGAGCACGGCGACGATGGCCGGCCCCGCCTTGATCGACCCGCCTCGGAGCAACACCACCAGGATGATCGCCAACAGCAGCACCACAGACAGTGAAATGGCCACAACTGATCACACCCTCGGTCGGTCCGCTCTCCGGCCCGGGGACGCCAGCCCGCACCCCCGCCAGAACCATCGTGCCACCAAGGCGGCCCGCTTATGCGGCGAGTGACGCATCATCGGCCCCGGGCGTGGCCGGCCGTCCTCGCCCAAGGGGCCGGCGCACCCCTCCTGTAGTGCCCCTCACGCCAATTCGCAGAGCATTCTCACAGGAAATTTCCAGGCTTCGTTTCCATGTCCACACACGGCGTTCGCAGGTGACTCGCATGGTTACCGCGGACACGCCTCGATGAGCCCATCAGTCGGGAAGAATCGGCATATCCAGGGTGCCCCGGAGCGGTTCTGACGGTGCGGCCGATGTGTCGGCCGTCACCGCTCCGCCCCGTCTGGACCGTCAAATCCCGGGCATGCGCAGCGAATACGCAGAACGACGCCGGGAGTTTTACGGATTCCCGCGGCCGACGCTAGGGTGCCTCAGATGTTCCACGCTGCCTCGTCCCCCGGCCAGAACAGAACACCGCTCACCCAGGCCCGTCCGTCGGCGCCCGGAGTGCCGAGCCCGCGGCCGCCGGCCGAGCCGGGCGGCAGACCCGGCAAGCAGCGCGACGCGTTCTTCGACAACGCCAAGTACCTGGCGATCGTGCTGGTGGCGATGGGGCATTCCTGGGAGCCGCTCAAGGGCGACAGCCGAATACTGGAAGCCGCCTACACGGTCGTGTACTCCTTCCACATGCCGGCGTTCATCATCATCTCCGGATTCTTCTCACGGAGTTTCGACACCCGTCCCGACCGGCTGAAGCGGCTGGTCACCGGCGTGGTCGTGCCGTACGTCCTTTTCGAGACCGCCTACTCCGTCTTCGCCCGCGTCGTCGGTCACGCCGCCGACCAGGAGATCAGCCTCCTCGACCCCTGGTACCTGACCTGGTTCCTGTGCGCCCTGTTCGTCTGGCGGCTGACCACTCCGCTGTGGAAGCTGGTGCGCCGGCCCCTCCCCGTCGCGCTCGGGATCGCCATGCTGGCGTCCGTCAGCCCGGCCATCGGCGACGACCTCGACCTCCAGCGCGTGCTGCAGTTCCTGCCCTACTTCGTGCTGGGCCTGACGCTGCGGCCGGAGCACTTCCGGCTGGTGCGCCGCCGTTCGGTGCGGATCCTGTCGGTGCCGGTCCTCGCGGTGGCGCTGGCCTTCGGCTGGTGGGCCGTGCCGCGCATGAACACCGCCTGGTTCTACCACCGCGACTCCGCCCAGGAGCTGGGCGCTCCCTGGTGGGCCGGCCCGGTCATGACCCTCGCGATGTTCGGCTGCTCGCTGCTGCTGACCGCCTGCTTCTACGCCTGGGTGCCGGGCCGGAGGATGTGGTTCACGGCGCTCGGCGCGGGCACGCTGTACGGCTATCTGCTGCACGGCTTCCTGGTGAAGGCGGGCACCTACGGCGGCTGGTTCGACCACCCGTGGCTGCACCGCCCGCTCGGTGTGACGGCCGTGACCGTGCTCGCGGCCGCGGTCGTCACCGCGCTGTGCACACCGCCGGTCCGGCGCGTCCTCCGGTTCGCGATGGAGCCGGAGATGAAGTGGGCCTTCCGGCAGGACGCGGCCCAACTGGCGCGGGAGCGCGAGAGGTCGCAGGGCCGGACCCCGCAGCGCGAGAAGGCCGGATCGGGCGCCGCCTAGACGGCCAGGGCGGCGGCGAGCACCAGGGCTCGCACGCCGACGAGAGGTGTGGGCGGGCCGGCGCCGGAAAGGGCGCGCGGGCCGGTCTGAAGGCGGGCGGCCGCGCCTAGGAGGCCGCGGTGAGACCCAGAAGCGCGCGCATACGGGCGTACTTCTCCGTCAGCCGGGCCCGGGTGGCCTCCTCGAGGACCGCGAGGCGGGCCGGGTCCGCGTTGTGCGCCAGGTCCGCCTCCTTCACCAGCAGCGCGCCCGGCGTGGCGAGGACCCGCCGCGCGTACGCCTCCAGGGGCTCGCCCGCTCCTCGGGTGACCGCCCGCACGATGTCCTTCGTACGGCGGCTCAGCGCGGCCTCGCGCAGCCACGCCCCGGGCAGGACGTCGTCCTCGACGGCGTCGTGCAGCCACGCTGCGGCGATCTGGTCGGCGTCGCCGCCGCGGGCGCGGACGCCTTCCGCGACGGCGCGCAGGTGCTCGGCGTAGGGCCGGCCCGCCTTGTCCGTCCGGCCGGCGTGGGCGGCGCGGGCGACGGCCTCGACCTCGGCCAGGGTGAGCGGAGCGTGCGTCCCGGTCACGGCCCCGGTGTCGTGCGTCTCGGTCATGGCCCCAGTGTCCCCGGGACGAGCGCCGGGTACGCCCGGGCGGCCGGGACCGGGGCCGCGCGGTGCCGTCGCGGCGGCCGGCGTGAGGCGCGGATCGCTAGCGCAGCGCCTGCGCGGTCGGCCCCTCGCGGCAGATCAGCAGCAGCGCCCGGTCGTCGTTGACATCCTTGGCGACCGCCTCGATCAGGTGCCAGGCGGCCCCGTGGAAGCCGCCCGCGACATAGCGGTCGGCCTCGCCGGTGAGGCGGTCGATGCCCTCGACGATGTCGCGGTCGGCCGTCTCCACCAGGCCGTCGGTGAACAGCATCAGCACGTCGCCGGGGCGCAGGCAGCCCTTGACCGGGTCGAACTGGGCACCGTCGTACACACCGAGGAGCGGTCCCTCGGCGGCCTTCTCCTCCCAGCGGCCGCTGCCCGCGCTCAGTTGCAGGCCCGGCGGGTGCCCGGCGGAGTACAACTCGTAGTCGCCGGAGTCCAGATCGAGGACCAGGTGGATCGACGTGGCGAAGCCCTCGTCCCAGTCCTGGCGGAGCAGGTAGCCGTTCGCGGCGGGCAGGAACGCGTGCGGGGGCAGCGAGCCCAGCAGGCCGCCGAACGCGCCCGACAGCAGCAGCGCCCGCGAGCCGGCGTCCATGCCCTTGCCCGAGACGTCCGTGAGGACGACCTCCAGGGTGCGGCCGCCGTTCGTGCGGGCCGCGACGACGAAGTCGCCGGAGAAGGACTGCCCGCCGGCCGGGCGCAGCGCCATCTCGCGGTGCCAGCCCTCCGGCAGATGGGGCAGCTTGCTCTGCACGCGGATGCGTTCGCGCAGGTCGAACAGCATGGTGCCGCCGCGCCGCCAGGGCACGCCGACCCGGCTGCGGAACTGCGCGATCAGCAGCCCGAAGAGCCCGCAGGCCGCGACCACCAGCACCACGCCCGGGGTCACCCGGGACGGGCCGCCGGTGTACGGGCCGAGCTTCACCGACTCCACGATGAGGGCCGTGGCCGCCGCCGCGTACAGGCCGAGCAGACTCGCCGGGCGCAGCAGCAGCCCGCCCGCGACGATCGGCAGGACGAGCGCGGCCGGCGAGAACCAGACGGAGTCGGCCAGGGTCAGGGAGGCGATCAGCGGGACGGTCAGCAACAGGCCGCCGAACGCGACCCAGTCCGAGCCGTTGCCGCGGAAGTAGTCGACGGCGGATCTGCGCACGCCGACGCGGGCCCGGTGCCACTGCTTCTTCAACCGGGCCGTGAACGTCTCGGCTTCCGCGCGCCGCTCTCGTCCTGCTGCCATTAGTCCGGGACCCTATCCATCGGACCTGCCGCTTGGCACGGGAGGTCCCGCTTGTCCCCCGTCCGAGCCCCGGCCGCACAGCGAACCGGGGCTCGACTTCACAGTGAACGCCACGGAACGCCGACGCGCTGCCGGCTAGGGGAAATTCGTTGGTCCGTCCCGTACCGCCCTGATAGGCATGGCGCATGGCGAGTGACCCTGCGACGGAGCCGAGGCTGCTGCGGCGGGACGAGTGGGACCCGTGGTACGACACCTTGCTCCGCGCCTTCGGCGGTGTCCCGGAGGCCCCGGAGGAACGGGAGGCCTGGCACGCGCTCACCGAGTTCGACCGGTCCCTCGGGGTCTGGGACGGGGACGCGTGCGTGGGCACGACGAGTGCGTTCAGCTTCCGGATGACGGTGCCCGGCGGCGCCCTGGTGCCCGCGGCCGGGGTCACCATGGTCGGGGTGGCCGCGACCCACCGGCGGCGCGGGGTGCTGACGTCGATGATGCGGCGGCAGCTGGACGACGTGCGATCCCGGGGCGAGTCGCTGGCGGTGCTGACCGCCTCCGAGCCCGCGATCTACGGCCGCTTCGGGTACGCGGCCGCCACGTTCCAGCTGCACGCCGAGATCGACACGGTCCGGGCCGGGCTGTCGGTCCCGGGCGGCACCGACGACGTACGGCTGCGGTACGCCGTACCCACCGGGGTGTCCGAGGCGTGCGAGGCGGTGTACGCGCGCACGGTCCCCCGCCGGCCGGGGATGCTGGCGCGGCGGCCCGGCTGGGAACGGGTGCCGCTGCTGGACCCGGAGAGCGAGCGGAACGGGGCGTCGCCGCTGCAGTGCGTGCTCGCCGAGCGGGCGGGAGAGGTCGTCGGGTACGCCCGCTACCGCGTCAAGCCGGGCTGGGACGTCGCCGGGGCCGAGGGCACGGTGCTCCTGGACGACCTGGCCGCGCTGGATCCGGCGGCCGAGGCGGCGCTGTGGCGTTTCCTGTGCGGCATCGACCTGACGACGACGCTGACGGTGCGGGGGCGGCCGGTGGACGACGCCTGGCAGTACCTGGTGTCCGACATCCGGCGGTGCCGGCCGCGGCTGCGGGACGGGCTGTACGTGCGGCTCGTCGACGTCGGGGCGGCGCTGCGGGCGCGGACGTACCAGGCGCCGGTGGACGTGGTGTTCGACGTGGAGGACGCCTTCTGCCCCTGGAACAGCGGGCGTTGGCGGCTGAGCGGGGACGCGAAGGGGGCGTCCTGCGACCGGACGACGGACGCGGCGGACCTCGCCGTGTCCGTACGGGACCTGGGGGCGGCCTACCTCGGTGGTGTGCCGCCGGCCGCACTGGCGGCCGCCGGGCGGGTGCGGGAACTGCGGCCCGGCGCGCTGGCGGAGGCGTCGGTGGGCTTCGGATCGGCGGTGGCGCCGTGGCTGCCGCACGGCTTCTGAGCACGGGCGGTGTGCCGGGCCGGCCCTGTCAGTGCGTCTGGCAGGCGGGGCACCAGAAGAGGTTGCGGGCGGCGAGTCCGGCCGTGCGGACGGCGCCGCCACACAGGTGGCAGGCCTGGCCGGCGCGGCGGTAGACGTAGACCTCGCCGCCGTGGTCGTCGACGCGCGGCGGGCGGCCCATCGCCTCGGGGGTGTGCTCGGGGCGGACGGTGTCGATGCGGTTGTTGCGGACGCCCTCGCGCATGAGGGCGGCCAGGTCGGCCCAGATCGCGTCCCATTCGCCCGGGGTGACGTCCCGGCCGGCGCGGTAGGGGTCGATGCGGTGCCGGAAGAGCACCTCGGCCCGGTAGACGTTGCCGACGCCCGCGATCACCTTCTGGTCCATCAGGAGGGCGGCGATGGTCGTGCGGCTGCGCCGGACGCGGGCGTAGGCGGCGGCCGGGTCGGCGTCCGGGCGCAGCGGGTCGGGGCCGAGGCGGGCGTGCAGGGCCGCCTTCTCGGCGTCGGTGATCAGCGCGCACGTCGTGGGGCCGCGCAGGTCGGCGTACGACGTGGCGTTGGCGAGGCGGAGCCGGACGGTGTCCGTGGGCGGGGGCGCGGGGGCGTCACCGAGGGCGACCTTGCCGAAGAGGCCGAGGTGGACGTGGACCCAGGAGGTGGGTTCGGGGTCCGGGTCGGTGAGGGCGCCGAAGCCGAGGAAGAGGTGCTTGCCGTGGGCGTCGGCGGTCCTGAGGGCGCTGCCGTCGAGGAGGGCGGCGGCGTCGGAGAACTTGCCCTGGGGGCTGGAGACGGCCACCTCGCCGGTGAGGCGGGCGGCGTAGTCCTGCGCGAGTCGGTGAATCGTGTGCCCCTCTGGCACGGGCCGTGTTCCTTTCCCCACCGTCCGTCGACCGGGGCGCGGGTGTCGTGCGCCCCTCTTCGACCTCGTCGGTCTCTTCCTTCCCCCTGCCGCCCGGTCCTCTTCCCGCGCCGGCCGCGCGGCGCGGGGCCGGGGCAGCCGGCGCCCGGTCCGGCCGGGACGGTCCCGCGGCGGGGGCAGGGGCGGGTCGCCCCCGGCCCGGGACCGCGGTGCTACTGCTGCGGGTGGTGGGCCGGGATCGGGGGGAGGTCGCCCGTCGTCTCGTAGGCGGCGAGCATGTCGATGCGGCGGATGTGGCGCTCGTCGCCGGAGAACGGGGTGTTGAGGAAGGTCTCGACGAACTTCGTCGCCTCCTCCTGCGTGTGCATGCGCGCGCCCACCGCGACGACGTTGGCGTTGTTGTGCTGCCGGCCGAGCGACGCGGTCTCCTCGCTCCAGGCCAGGGCCGCCCGCACGCCCTTCACCTTGTTCGCCGCGATCTGCTCGCCGTTGCCGGAGCCGCCGATCACGATGCCGAGGGCGTCGGGGTCCGCGGCCGTGCGCTCTGCCGCACGCAGGCAGAAGGGCGGGTAGTCGTCCTGGGCGTCGTAGATGTGCGGCCCGCAGTCGACGGGCTCGTGACCCGCCGCCTTCAGCCATTCGACGAGGTGGTTCTTGAGTTCGAAGCCCGCATGGTCCGAGCCGAGATACACGCGCATGGTCCGAGTGTGGCACGGCGGTTCCCCGCACCGCTTTTCGGGGGTGCCTCATATCACATATGACCGCATCATGTGAGCCGTGTTACAGACCTCAAGGAAACCTCAAGTAACAATTGGGTTTCGAAGGTTCACGAATTCCAAAGCCTCGGATTCACTGGACCGACTCGTACACCGCTCGTACGGGAAACCGCTCACCCGGCGTAAAGGAAAGACCCTCCATGACCTCGCAGCCGACCCTGTCGAAGGGTGGAAGCGGCCAGACAAGCCCCGGCCATCACGGATCCGGGCTCCAGGCCGGACTCAAGAACCGCCATCTGTCGATGATCGCCATCGGTGGTGTCATCGGCGCGGGCCTGTTCGTGGGTTCCAGCTCCGGCATCGCCACCGCCGGCCCCGGCATCCTCCTGTCGTACGCCCTCGTCGGCACACTCGTCGTCCTCGTCATGCGCATGCTCGGCGAGATGTCCGCCGCCAACCCGACCTCGGGCTCCTTCAGCGCCCACGCCGACCGCGCGCTCGGCAACTGGGCCGGGTTCTCGATCGGCTGGCTGTACTGGTTCTTCTGGGTCGTCGTCCTGGCCGTGGAGGCCACCGCGGGCGCCAAGATCCTCGAGGGCTGGATCCCCGCCGTGCCCCAGTGGGGCTGGGCGCTGATCGTCATGGTGGTGCTGACCGCCACCAACCTCGTCTCCGTCGGCTCCTACGGCGAGTTCGAGTTCTGGTTCGCCGGCATCAAGGTCGTGGCCATCGGCGCGTTCATCGTCGTCGGCGCGCTGGCCGTCTTCGGCGTCCTGCCCGGCGTCGACAGCGACAAGGCCGGCCTCTCCAACCTGACCGGGCACGGCGGCTTCCTGCCCAACGGCCCCGGCGCCATCCTCACCGGTGTGCTGCTCGTCGTCTTCTCCTTCATGGGCAGCGAGATCGCGACCCTGGCGGCAGGCGAGTCGGAGGACCCGCAGCGCGCCGTCACCAAGTCGACCAACAGCATCATCTGGCGTATCGCCGTCTTCTACCTCGGCTCGATCTTCGTGGTCGTCTGCCTGCTCCCCTGGGACGACAAGTCGATCGCCGAAAAGGGCTCCTACGTCGCCGCGCTGGACTCCCTCGGCATCGCGCACGCCGGTCAGATCATGAACTTCATCGTGCTGACCTCGGTGCTGTCCTGCCTCAACTCCGGGCTCTACACCGCCTCCCGCATGGCCTTCTCGCTCGGGCAGCGCGGTGACGCGCCCAAGGCGTTCGCGCGGACCAACAGCCGTGGCGTGCCGATGGCGGCGATCATCGTGTCGGTGGTCTTCGGCTTCGTCGCCGTGTTCTTCAACTACAAGTTCCCGGACTCCGTCTTCCTCTTCCTGGTCAACTCCTCCGGCGCGGTCGCGCTGTTCGTCTGGCTGGTCATCTGCTTCTCGCAGCTGCGCATGCGCAGGATCATCCAGCGGGAGGCGCCGGAGAAGCTCGTCGTGAAGATGTGGCTGTACCCGTACCTGACCTGGGCGACGACCGCGGTCATCGTGTTCGTCCTCGGCTACATGCTGACCGACACCGAGCACGACGGGCGGGAGACGGTGCTGCTGTCGCTGCTGGTCGCGGCGATCGTGCTGGTGATCGCCTTCGTCAAGCAGAAGGCCGGCCGCGGCCGGAGCGCCGCCGGGGCGCCGGCCGAGGCGGAGAAGGTCTCGGCGGGCTGACCGGCCCGCACCCGCGACACGGCGGGCCCGCCGCGCCCGCTGGGCCGTGAAACGCCAGAGGGAGTCCCTTCGCGAAGGGACTCCCTCTGGCGTTTCCGGATGCGGGCGGGACGGCACGTGCCGTCCCGGCCGCCCGCACCGTGGGGCGGGACGGCTCCCGCCGGTCACTTCTCCAGCAGCCGCCAGGCGGTCGGCAGCACGCCCATGGCCAGGGCGGCCTTCAGGGCGTCGCCGATCAGGAACGGGGTCAGGCCGGCCGCGATCGCCGCGGACGCCGACATGCCGGTGGCCAGGGCCAGGTACGGCACGCCGACGGCGTAGACGACCGCCTCGCCCAGCAGCATGGTGCCGGCCATGCGCAGCGCCGACCGGTCGCCACCGCGGCGGGCCAGGGTGCCGACGACCGTGGCGGCCAGCAGCATGCCGAGGACGTAGCCGAAGGACGGAGCGGCCGCGCCGGAGGCGCCGCCCGCGAACCACGGCACGCCCGCAGCGCCCGCGAGCGCGTACAGGGCGAGGGAGAGGAAGCCGCGGCGGGTGCCGAGCGCGGTGCCGACGAGCAGCGCGGCGAACGTCTGTCCGGTCACCGGCACCGGGGAGCCGGGCACGGGGACGGAGAGCTGGGCGGCGAGACCGGTGAGGGCGGCGCCACCGACGACGAGAGCGGCGTCGCGCACGCGGGACGCGGGCAGCAGGTCGGCGAGAACCTCGCCGGGACGGGCGGTGGCGGCAGCTGTGCTCATGGGGGCTCCGCGGGGTCGTGGACGGTTCGGGACACGGCGACGCTATCCCAGCGTCCCTGCGATGATCACCGTCAGCGCTCGACAAAGGGTGGAAGCGGGGGTTGGTGAGCTCCGCACAAAGAAGGCCGGCCACACCGCGGGCGGCGTGACACCGGTCACTGAGGTGATGTGGTTTCGCCGACGCCGACGCGGAACACGGCGTCTGTAGGGTTCTACCAAATGGATCTCATCGGGGCGGGCCGCGCCATGGCCGCGGAACGTCGCGCCGGGGCCTTCGGGCGCCGGGAGCGCCGGACGGGGCCGGACGCCGCCCCGGGTGTGACCGGCGGGTCACGTCGCGTACGGCGAGCGTCCGGATAGTGGGCAGCCGATTCGCCGGAGCGGACGCCGCGTCCAGACTGTGGGCGTTTGCACCCATCCCCGGACGGACGAGCCGCGCCCATGCCCAACAGCAGCACCACCGTCGTCACGCCTCCCGAGGCGGACGGCGCCTCCCTGTCCCACGGCCTGAAGCAGCGCCACCTCTCGATGATCGCGCTCGGCGGCGTCATCGGCGCGGGCCTCTTCGTCGGCTCCGGCGCGGGCATCGCCGCCGCCGGTCCCTCGATCGTCGTGGCGTACGCCCTCTCCGGCCTCCTGGTGATGCTGGTGATGCGGATGCTCGGCGAGATGTCCGCCGCGTACCCGTCGTCGGGCTCGTTCTCCGCGCACGCCGAGCGGGCGTTCGGGCCGTGGGCCGGGTTCACCGCCGGCTGGTCGTTCTGGGTGCTGCTGTGCACGGCAGTCGGCCTGGAGGGCATCGGCGCCGCGAAGATCGTCACCGGCTGGCTGCCGGGCACGCCCGAGTGGGCCTGGGTGGCGCTGTTCATGGTCGTCTTCTGCGGCGCGAACCTCGCCGCGGTGAAGAACTTCGGCGAGTTCGAGTTCTGGTTCGCGGCGCTGAAGGTCGGGGCGATCACCCTGTTCCTCGTCCTCGGGGTGCTCGCCATCGCCGGTGTGCTGCCCGGCACGGACACGCCGGGTGCGGGCCATCTGACCGACTTCCTGCCCAACGGCGGCGAGGGCCTGGTGGTCGGCCTGCTCGCCTCGGTGTTCGCCTACGGCGGCCTGGAGACGGTGACGATCGCGGCGGCCGAGTCGGAGGACCCGGTCCGCGGCGTGGCGAGCGCCGTCCGCACGGCGATGTGGCGCATCGCGCTGTTCTACATCGGCTCCATGGCGGTCATCGTCACCCTGGTGCCCTGGGACTCCCCGGAGGTGGTCGCGAAGGGCCCGTACGTCGCCGCCCTCGACCGCCTGGGCATCCCGGGCGCCGGCCAGCTGATGAACGTGGTCGTCCTGGTGGCGCTGCTGAGCGCCATGAACGCCAACATCTACGGCTCCTCCCGCATCGCCTACTCGCTGGTGCGGCGCGGCCAGGGCCCGAAGGCGCTGGCCCGGGTCTCCGGGGGCGTGCCGCGGGCCGCCGTGCTGACGTCCTGCGTCTTCGGTTTCGCGTGCGTGCTGCTCAGCTACTGGCGGCCGGACGACGTGTTCCCCTGGCTGCTGAACATGATCGGCGCGGTGATCCTGGTCGTGTGGATCTTCATCGCGGTCTCGCAGCTGCGGCTGCGGCGCAGGCTGGAGCGTGAGGCGCCGGAGCGGCCGGTCGTACGGATGTGGGCGTTCCCGTGGCTCACCTGGGCCGCGCTGGCCGGCATGGCGACGGTCTTCGTCCTGATGGCCCGGGAGCCCGGCACCCGGGTGCAGCTGTACTCGACGGGCGGGATGACGCTGTTCCTCGCGCTGGCCGGCTATCTCCGGCAGCGCGCACGCGCCCGGACCTGACGCCCCGCGGACACCCCGCGGCCCGGTGCGCGCACCGGGAGCGGGCACCCGAAGGCCCCACGTGGAGGACACGTGGGGCCTTTCTGTTGCTCTCAGCCGCCTGGTTGTCGCTGAGCACGCGCGCGGGGGCTGCCCGTTCGGGCGGTGAGGGCGCTCGTCGGCGTGCCGTGCGGACCCCCGCACCCTACGCTCGCGGCATGGTGTTCAAGCGGTGCCCGAACTGCGGTGGCCCCCTGCAGAGGTTCCGTGCCCTCGACGCCGGCGAGAAGGCACACGTCCGCAAGGAGAAGCGCGCCTTCCCGCCGGAGGCCTACATCCGCTGCACCCGCCCGGGCTGCAGGCGCTACCAGCGCCGGTTCGCCTGGGACGACGGCGGCGACTTCCCCGACGAGTAGGCCCGCCGCGTCCGGGAACCGGCGGGCCGTGCGCGTGGCCGCGGTCCGGCTGCGAGTGAGCCGTGCGGGCGTGCGGGCCGGGCGCGGGGCTCAGAGGTTGCTGAAGTCCGGCCCGGCCGTCCGCGTCCGCTTGATCTCGTAGAAGCCGGGAACCGAGGCGACCGCGAGGGTGCCGTCCCACAGGCGGGCGGCCTCCTCGCCCTTGGGGGCCGGGGTGACGACGGGGCCGAAGAAGGCGATCTGCTCGCCGTCGGGGCCGGGCACCGCGATGACCGGGGTGCCGACGTCCTGGCCGACCTTGTCGATGCCCTCCTTGTGGGAGGCGCGCAGCTCGGCGTCGAAGGCGAAGTCCTCCTGGTCGGCGTACTCGATGAGGTCGGCGGGCAGGCCCGCGTCCTCGAGCGCCCCGGCGATGGCCTCGCGGGTCGGGCCCTCGCCCCGGTTGTGGAAACGGGTGCCGAGCGCGGTGTAGAGGGGGCCGAGGACGTCCTCGCCGTGCTTCTGCCAGGCCGCGGTGACCACCCGCACCGGCGCCCACGCCTTGGTGCTCAGCATCTCCCGGTACTCCTCGGGCAGTTCGTCGAGCTTGGGCTCGTTGAGCACCGCCAGGCTCATGACGTGCCAGCGGACCTCGATGTCGCGCACCTTCTCCACCTCCAGCACCCACCGGGACGTCATCCAGGCCCAGGGGCACAGCGGGTCGAACCAGAAGTCGACGGGGGTCTTGCCGGACGCGGTCGCGGACTCGGACATCGCTCTCCTCGGGAAACGGCGACGGGGCTGTGTGCCTGCTGGACCGCACAACGCCGCCCCGCCCGGTCCCATTCCCGGCTGCCCCTCGTCAGGGGCACGTGGCAGGATCGGTCCTGTTCCGTCGGTGTCCGACGGGTCCGCCCACGTAGTCGAGACGTCCTGAGGAGTGCCGCCCGTGCCCGGTGAGAACCTGTCCCGCGACGAGGCCCGGGAGCGGGCCGCCCTGCTGTCGGTCGAGAGCTACGACGTGTCCCTCGACCTGCGCTCCGCGGTGGGCGAGGAGACGGGGGACGGGCCGCGCACCTTCCGGTCCGTGACCACGCTCCGCTTCCGCTGTGCCGAGCCCGGCGCGTCGACCTTCGCCGACCTGATCGCGCCGGCGGTCACCGCCGTCTCGCTCAACGGCAGGGACCTCGACCCCGGCGAGGTGTTCGACGGCGCCCGCATCCGCCTGGAGGACCTGGCCGCCGACAACGAGCTCGTCGTCGACGCCCAGTGCGCCTACTCGCGCACCGGCGAGGGACTGCACCGCTTCGTCGACCCCGAGGACGGCGAGGTCTACCTCTACACGCAGTACGAGCCGGCCGACTCCCGCCGCGTCCTCGCGTGCTTCGAGCAGCCCGACCTCAAGGCCCCGTTCCGCTTCGAGGTGCGGGCGCCGGAGGGCTGGACGGTGTGGAGCAACGGGGCCGGGGAGCGGCACGACGACGTCTGGCGCTTCGCGGAGACCAAGCCGATCTCGACGTACATCACCTGTGTGGTGGCAGGCCCGTACCACTACGTGACGGACACCTACACGCGCACGTTCGCCGACGGCACCCGGCTGGAGATCCCGCTCGGCGCGCTGTGCCGCAAGGGCCTGGCGAAGCACTTCGACGCCGACGACGTCTTCCTGGTCACCAAACAGGGCCTGGACTTCTTCCACGACCACTTCGACTACCCGTACCCGTTCGGCAAGTACGACCAGGCGTTCGTGCCGGAGTACAACCTGGGCGCCATGGAGAACCCGGGCCTGGTGACCTTCCGCGAGGAGTACATCTTCCGCGGCAAGGTGACGCAGGCGTCCTACGAGGCCCGGGCGAACGTCGTCCTGCACGAGATGGCGCACATGTGGTTCGGCGACCTGGTCACCATGGAGTGGTGGGACGACCTGTGGCTGAAGGAGTCCTTCGCCGACTTCATGGGCGCCTTCTCGCTGGTCGGCGCGACCCGTTTCACGGACGGCTGGATCACCTTCGCCAACCGCCGCAAGGCGTGGGCCTACCGCGCCGACCAGCTGCCCTCCACGCACCCGGTCACCGCGGACATCCGCGACCTGCAGGACGCCAAGCTCAACTTCGACGGCATCACGTACGCCAAGGGCGCGTCCGTCCTCAAGCAGCTCGTCGCCTACGTCGGCCAGGACGCGTTCCTGGAGGGGGCACGGCGCTACTTCAAGCGGCACGCGTACGGCAACACGCGCCTGGGGGACCTGCTGGCGGTCCTCGAGGAGACGAGCGGCCGGGACATGGGCGCGTGGGCGCGGGCCTGGCTGCAGACGGCCGGGGTGAACGCGCTGACGCCGCAGGTGCTGCTGGACACCGAGGGCCGGATCGACGAGCTCGCGGTGCTCCAGGAGGCGGCGGAGACCCATCCGCAGCTGCGGCCGCACCGGGTGGCGGTGGGCCTGTACCGGCGCACGGACGGCGGCGCGCTGGAGCGGTACGCGCGGGCGGAGGCCGACGTGGACGGCCCGCGGACCGTGGTGGCGGAGCTGGCCGGGGCGGGCGCTCCCGAGCTGGTGCTGGTCAACGACGACGACCTGACGTACTGCAAGATCCGCTTCGACGACACCTCGCTGGCGTCGCTGCGCGCGCACCTGGGCGACCTCACCGACCCGCTGGCCCGGGCGCTGTGCTGGTCGGCGCTGTGGAACCTGACGCGGGACGCGCTGCTGCCGGCCCGGGAGTTCATCGCCCTGGTGCTGCGCTTCGCCGGCCGCGAGTCCGACATCGGCGTGCTGCAGATGCTGCACGCGTGGGCGGGTGCGGCGCTGGAGCACTACGTGGCGCCCGGCTGGCGGGCGGCCGGCGAGCGGCTGGTCGCCGAGGGCGCGCTGCGCGAGCTGCGGCAGGCCGAGCCGGGCAGCGAGCACCAGCTCGCGTGGGCGCGGTTCTTCGCCGCGGTGGCGTCGGCCCCGGACGACCTGGACCTGCTGCGGGAGCTGCTGGCGGGCACGGCGCGGATCGACGGCCTGGAGGTGGACCAGGAGCTGCGCTGGGCGTTCCTGACGCCGCTGGCCGCGCACGGGGTCGCCGACGAGAAGGCGCTCGCGGAGGAGCTGGCCCGGGACGACACCGCCTCCGGCAAGCGCCACCAGGTCCGCTGCCTGGCCGCGCGCCCCTCGGCCGCCGTGAAGGCGCAGGCGTGGGCGCAGGTGGTGGAGTCGGACGCGCTGTCCAACGCGCTGGTCGAGGCGACGATCGCGGGCTTCGCCCAGCCGTCGCAGCGGGAGCTGCTCGCGCCGTACACCGCGAAGTACTTCGCGGTGATCGAGCGGGTGTGGACCGAGCGGTCCATCCAGATCGGGATGGACATCGTCCGGGGCCTGTTCCCGTCGTGGCAGGACTCGCCGGAGACGCTGGAGGCCACCGACGCCTGGCTGGCCGCGCACGAGCAGGCCGCGCCCGCGCTGCGCCGCCTGGTGCTGGAGGCGCGCGACGACCTGGCGCGGGCGCTGCGCGGACAGGCGTGCGACGCGGCGGCCGCGGACGCCGACCGCTAGGCCCTGTCTGACCCTGCGCGTCCACCGCGCGACGCCCTGCACGCTCCCCCGAGCTCTCGGCTCGCTCGAGCAGGGGCTACCCCCACGCGCCGCACCGGCCCCGGACCCGAGTACGTCCCGTACGAGGGCCTGGGGCCGGCACGCCGAGAGCACGCACCCGACGCCGCGCGGCCGCCCTCCGGGCGACGACGCGTATGGTCAGACAGGACCTGGGCCCGATCCCTGGCCAAGGCTCAGGCGCTCGGTAACCGTTACGAAATTCAGTCATGCAGCCCGTAACCCCTGGCCCCTCCCCGGAGGGACCAGGCGTTTTCGGCATCCGAACACCCGTCCTTTAGGGCGAGCTCGTCCAGATTTGTCGACGGACGTGTAACAGCGGTTACGGGGCGCGTCCGCTGCGGAAATCTCCGGGTCATGAACCACAACACCCCCCTCTCGCCCCGCCCCCTGTCCCACCTCGACCGGGCCGGCCGGCGGGTCCTGACGGCCGATCAGCTGCGTGCCCACGGCGTCCCGGCCGGGGAGGCGGCCGGCCGTTGCCGTCCGGGCGGCGGCTGGCAGGAGCTCCTGCCCGGCGTCTTCCTGCTCCACCCGGGCCCGCCGACCAGCGAGGACCGGCTGCGCGCGGTCCTGGCGTACGCGGCGCGCGCCCCGCAGGCGGCGGCCGGGGTGCCGGTCCAGCCGACCGCCCAGGACCCGCACCACCCGGTGTACGCCGAGGCGCTGATCACGGGCCTGGCGGCCCTCACCCTGCACGGTTTCGCCTCCGCCCCTCCCCTGCCGTCGCTGGAGCGGATCGACGTCCTGGTGCCGCGCAGGCGCCGGCTGCGCTCGGTGGGCTGCGCGCGGCTGGTCCGCACCGCCGACCTGCCCGCCCCCGAGACGGTCACGGGCCTTCCGGTGGCCCCCGTGCCGCGCGCCCTCGCCGACGCGGTGGCCGGACTGACGGACGCGACCCCGGTGCGGCGGCTGCTGACGGAGGCGGTGCGCGGCGGCCACTGCGAACCGGCCGCGCTGGTGGCCGAGCTGACCCGGGCCCGGCTGCTGGGCCGGCCGCACGTGGTGGACGCGGTGGACGCGCTGCTGGCCGAGGGGCGGGCCGTCGCGGAGGACCGGCTGTACCGGATGGTGCGCGAGTGCGGCCTGCCCGACCCGGTGTGGAACGTGGACCTGCGGCTGCCGGGCGGCCCGCACCTGGGCGGCCTGGACGCCTACTGGCCCGAGGAGGCGGTCGCGGTGGAGCTGGACACCCGCGCCCCGCGCCCCGACGAGGACGCCCTCCGGTCCCCGTACGCCCGCAAGCGGGAGCACCTGGAGCGGCTGGGCATCACGGTCGTCCACATCACGCCCAGGAAGCTGCGGGACGCGATGCGGCAGCAGGCCACCGTGGTCCGCACGGCCCTGATGGCGGCGGGCGACCGCGAGCCCGCCGCACAGGTCGTGGTGCTGCCCCGGTAGTGACGACGCGAGAACGGACAGCAGGGGGGAGGCAGGGGGCCGCCGGGGGCATCGGCGGCCCCCTGCGGACGGTCCGGCACCAAAAGCGCTCAGGCGCGCCCTGCGGCGGGCCCGAGCCGCCACAGCGTCAGGGCGGCGTCGACCAGGCCGACGCGGGCCAGGGCGGGTACCGCGTCGAGGGGGTGCCAGGCGGCCATGTCCGTGGAGCCGCCGGTCTCGTGGCGCAGCTCTCCCCCGGCGATCCGGCCCTCGTAGACGAGCCGTACGGCGTGGTGGTCCCTGGCGGAGCGCGTGCCCCGGCGCGGGAGGGCCTGGCGCAGGGAGTCGACGCCGAGCAGGCGGGCGACCTCGACGCGGTAGCCGGTCTCCTCCGCCACCTCACGCACCACGGCGTCGTACGGGTCCTCTCCGTGCTCCAGGCCGCCGCCGGGCAGAGTCCACTCCGGGCGGCCGTCGCGGCCGCGGCCGCGGGCGAGCAGGAGCCGGCCGTCACGGACGCACACGGCGTAGGCCGCCACCCTCAACGTCTGGCGCACACGGCGACTTTAGGCCCTGCGGCGCGGATCGGCCCGGCGCCGGCCGGAAGGCGCCGCACCGCACAGCCGGCCCGGCCTGGACGACAGCCACCGCGCCGGCTCGGGGTGGGCGGGCGAGTACGCGGGCGGCGCCCAGCGCAGCGCACCGCGGCCGGCGTCTCGATCACCTCCGCGACCGTGAAGCGGAGCCGCCGCTCCCCGTCCGCGCCGAACTCCGTCACGGCCTCGCCCGTCAGGTGCAGGGCCGTGCCGTGCGTCCAGTCCAGGAACAGCAGGCCCGCCCGCGGGTCGACGGCGAGGTTGCCGAGGATGACGAGCATGGAGATGCCCGGGTAGTCGCACCATCGCAGCTCACCGGGCGAACGGACCTCGACGAAAGCGGGGTTGCCCCCGCGGTGGCCGGCGCCGGCTCCGCGCCCGTGCACCGGCGCGGCGAAGAAGGAACGACGGGGCGGTGCAGGACCTGCTCGACGGCACCGAGGGGGCCGGCGGTGTGGCTCGCCACGGGCGGGCTCGGCGAACGCCTCACCGCCGACGCCGCCATGCTGGACCCCACCCTCCAGGCCCGCGAGGCGCTGAGGGAGGCCGTCGACGGGGACCCGTCGAGGGGCGCGGCGCTCGTCGACGCCGTCCTGGAGCACGGGCGGATCCGGCCCGCGCTCACCGCCGGCGGACCGGGCGAGCGGGCCGAGTCCGGCGACCCGGCGTGGGGACCGGCCTGGCTCGCCGCCCGTGACTACCTCCGCCTGCCCGCCACCGCCCCGGACCGGATCCGCCGCCGCGCCCACGCGGAGCGCGTCCTGCACTTCTTCAAGACCTCGCGGAACGGCACCCGCCGCCGGTGCTCCATGGCGGTGCGCGGCAACCGCGCGAAAGCATCCCGCCACTACGCGCGATCACGCGGCTGAATCGCCCGTCCCCCGCGCTCGCCGAACGGGCCGCCATCGAGGGACACATCACCTTTTGACGGTCTATCTCCCCCGTGGCGCATGGCGGAAGTACGCCATGCGTCCCGCCCCGCAACGGCCAACTCTCCCCAAAAACTTGCCCGTGAGTAAAGCTGAGCGATCGTCCGGTCCAGAAATCCGGACCGCAGCGGTCGACCCCGATCGCGCCTCGCTCGTTCCTTCACCTACAGGGATGCCGATGACCTCCGACCCCTCCCGCGCCCCGCTCACGGGCGCGAGACGTCTGGCCCGCATCACCGCGGCCGCCGGCGTGGTGGCCGCGCTCTGCGCGACCGGGCCGATACCCCTGGCCGCCGCCCAGGACAACCCCTCCCCGGGCGACGCGCCCGTCAAGTCCGCGACCGCCAAGCTCGGTTCCGACGACGCGGACCTGCTCGCCGAGGCCAAGGCCGACGGCGCCAAGAACGTCACGATGATGATCGCGACCGCGCCAGGCCGCACCGAGCAGGTCGCCGAGCAGCTGGACGCGGTCAAGGGCGGCTCCGTCGGCCTCACCTACGACGGGCTCGGCTACGTCCGCGCCACCGTCCCGACGGCCGAGGCGGACTCGGCCATCGCCTCCGCCGCCAAGCTGTCCACGGTGCACGCCATCGACCTGCGGCAGGAGATCGCGCTCGACGACCCGGCGCCGAGCGCGGACACCGCCAAGGGCGCGGCGGGCACGGGCGGCAGCACGTACCCGGCGCCCGGCCGGGACACCCCCGCGAAGAACCCGTACAACCCGTCGTTCGAGACGGGCGCCGTCGACTTCGTCGCCCAGCACCCGAAGGCGGACGGCCGGGGCGTCACCATCGGCATCCTCGACTCCGGCGTGGACCTCGGCCACCCGGCGCTGCAGAAGACCACCACCGGCGAGCGCAAGATCGTCGACTGGGTGACCGCGACCGACCCGATCCTCGACTCCGACGCCACCTGGCGCCCGATGGTGACGTCGGTGTCCGGGCCCGCCTTCACCTACGGCGGCCGGAGCTGGACGGCCCCGGCGGGCTCCTACCAGGTCAGCACCTTCAAGGAGTCCGTCACCGCGGGCGGCGACGCCAAGGGCGACGCGAACCGCGACGGCGACACCACCGACTCCTGGGGCGTGCTGTACGACGCGGCGGCCGGCACGGTCCGCGTCGACCTGAACAACAACGCCGACTTCACTGACGACCAGCCGATGAAGCCGTACAAGGACGACCACCAGATCGGGTACTTCGGCACCGACGACCCGAAGTCGGACGTCGTCGAGCGCCAGCCGTTCGTCGTGCAGATCCGCAAGGACGTGCCGATGGACCCCTACGGCGGGTCCTGGACCGGCAAGAAGGCCGACTTCGTCAACATCGGCGTCATCGAGTCCGAGCACGGCACCCACGTCGCCGGCATCACCGCCGCCAACGGCCTGTTCGGCGGGAAGATGAACGGCGCCGCTCCCGGCGCGAAGATCGTCTCCTCGCGGGCCTGCACCTGGACCGGCGGCTGCACCAACGTCGCGCTCACCGAGGGCATGATCGACCTCGTCGCCAACCGCGGCGTCGACATCGTCAACATGTCGATCGGCGGCCTGCCGGCGCTGAACGACGGCAACAACGCGCGCGCCGAGCTGTACACGCGCCTGATAGACACCTACGGCGTGCAGCTGGTGATATCCGCCGGCAACTCCGGCCCCGGCGCCAACACGATCGGCGACCCCGGCCTCGCCGACAAGGTCATCTCGGTCGGCGCGGCCGTCTCCAAGGAGACCTGGGCCGCCAACTACGGCTCGGCCGTGGAGAAAAAGTACGCGATGATGCCCTTCTCCTCGCGCGGTCCGCGTGAGGACGGCGGCTTCACGCCGACCCTGACCGCGCCCGGCGCGGCGATCAACACCACCCAGACCTGGCTGCCGGGCTCCCCGGTCGCCGAGGCCGGCTACGCCCTGCCGGCGGGCTACTCGATGCTCCAGGGCACCTCGATGGCGTCCCCGCAGGCGGCGGGCGCCTCGGCGCTGCTGCTGTCGGCCGCCGGGCAGCAGGGCATCGACCTCACCCCGGCCGTGCTGCGCACCGCGCTGACCTCGACCGCCCACCACATCCCGGGCGTCCAGGCCTACGAGGAGGGCGCGGGCCGCATCGACGTCGTGGACGCCTGGAACGCGATCCGCCGCGGTGCGGGCGCCCACACCTACACGGTCAAGGCCCCGGTCGACACCGCGATCGACTACGCCCTGAAGACCCCGGGCTTCGGCACCGGCCTGTACGACCGCGAGGGCGGCCTGAAGGCTGGTCAGCACAAGACCTACGACATCACCGTCACCCGCACCTCCGGCCCCGACCGGGCCGTCTGGCACACGCTGCGGCTGGTCAACAACGCGGGCGGCACCTTCCGCGTCGTCGGCTCCCCGCTGGTGAGGCTGGGGCTGAACCAGCCGGTGACCGTCCGCGTCCAGGCCGCGCCGTCGTCGGCGGGCATCAAGAGCGCGATCCTCGAGGTGGACGACCCGCTGACCGTGGGCGTCGACCAGCAGGTCCTCACCACGGTCGTGGTCTCGTCGCCGGTGGCGTACACGTACGCGGCCTCCGGTTCGGTGCAGCGCAACAGCACCCGGTCGTACTTCGTGACCGTCCCCGAGGGCGCCAAGGCCCTGGAGGTCGCGATCGGCGGCCTGAAGGACAAGAGCCAGACCCGGTTCATCGCGATCCACCCGTACGGCACTCCGGTCGACAGCACCTCCACGCCGTACTGCTACAACAACTACCTCGACGGCAACGGCTGCCGGCCCGACGTGCGCTCCTACGCGGACCCGCAGGCCGGCGTCTGGGAGATCGAGGTCGAGGCGCGCCGCACCTCGCCGCTGCTCGACAACCCCTACCGGCTGGACGTCTCCGTCCTCGGCGCCGTCTTCGACCCGGAGACCGTCACCCTGGCCGAGGCCAAGGCCGGCACGCCGGTCACCGCCTCCTGGAAGGTGACGAACCAGTACGCCGCCCTGGACGGCAGGCTCGCCGGCGGCCCGCTCGGCTCGTCGAAGACGGACCGTCCGGCCATCGCGGGCGGCGAGACCCGGACCACGACCGTGGTCGTCCCCGAGGGCGCCGAGTCGCTGGACGTGGCCATCGGCAACGTCACGGACCCGGCCGCCGACCTGGACCTCACGGTCTACGACGCGAGCGGCGCGCAGGTCGCGCAGGCCGCCGACGGCGACTCGGAGGAGGCGGTCTCCATCGCCAGGCCCGCCGCCGGCACGTACACCGTCAAGGTCGTGGGCTACTCGGTGCCGTCCGGCTCGACCGCCTACGACTACCGGGACGTGTTCTTCTCCGCCGCGCTCGGCACCGTCACGGTCGGCGACGCGCCCGCGGTGAAGCTGGGCACCGGCGACTCGGCGACCCTGACCGGCCAGGTCACGGCAGCCGCCGAGGCACCCGAGGGACGAGAGTTCTTCGGGCGCGTGCAGCTGCTCAACGCGCGCGGGACGGTCGCGGGCACCGGCAGCGTGAAGATCGAGAAGGTCACGCGCTAGACGCACCGGGCACGGCACGGGGGCGGGCGTCCGTACGGGGCGCCCGCCCCTCGTCATGGGCGGGCGGGGGCTCGCGCGCCGGCGCGGGCAGAGGCGTACGTCACATCGCGTATGCGCCGCGACCCCGCGGGCCGGCCCGCGGCACAGCACAGCTTGCGGCGCCGGGGCCGCCGGGGGCGAATATCTGCAGCTCATCGCGTGTTGTCACGGAACGACCGCAACCGCGCCCGGCGCCGGGACGTCCCCCCACCCGGGCGCGCGGCGCAAAGGATTGGACAGGTGGGCCGGGGTCGGCCGCATGATGGGAAGGCCTCGGCCACAGCAGGTTCGAACACGCAGAGGGAGTCACCGTGAGGGTCGGAATCGTCGGAGCCACCGGTCAGGTCGGCACGGTCATGCGCAGGATCCTCGCGGAGCGCGGCTTCCCGGTCACCGAGCTGCGGCTGTTCGCCTCGGCCCGCTCCGCCGGGTCGGTCGTCGACGGCGTGACGGTGGAGGACGCGGCGGCCGCCGACTACACCGGCCTGGACATCGTGCTGTTCTCCGCGGGCGGCGCGACCTCCAAGGCGCTGGCCGAGAAGGTCGCCGCGCAGGGCGCGGTCGTGATCGACAACTCGTCGGCCTGGCGCAAGGACCCGGACGTGCCGCTGGTGGTCTCCGAGGTGAACCCGCACGCGATCATGAACCGCCCGAAGGGCATCATCGCCAACCCGAACTGCACCACGATGGCGGCGATGCCGGTGCTCAGGCCGCTGCACGCGGAGGCGGGCCTCGAGGCGCTGGTCGTGGCGACCTACCAGGCGGTGTCCGGCTCGGGCCTCGCGGGCGTGGCGGAACTGCACGGCCAGACCCAGAAGGTCGTCGCCGAGGCCGACCGGCTGACCCACGACGGCTCGGCGGTCGAGTTCCCGGAGCCGGCCGTCTACAAGCGCCCCATCGCCTTCAACGTGCTGCCCTTCGCCGGCAACCTCGTCGACGACGGCCTGAACGAGACCGACGAGGAGCAGAAGCTCCGCAACGAGTCCCGCAAGATCCTCGAGATCCCCGACCTCAAGGTCTCGGGCACCTGCGTGCGCGTCCCGGTCTTCTCCGGCCACTCCCTCCAGGTCAACGCCCGCTTCGCCCGTCCGCTGTCCCCGGAGCGCGCGACGGAGCTGCTGGCCGGCGCTCCCGGCGTCGTCCTCACCGACATCCCGACCCCGCTGCAGGCGGCCGGCCAGGACCCGTCCTTCGTGGGCCGCATCCGCCGCGACGAGACCGTGGACAACGGCCTCTCCCTGTTCGTCTCCAGCGACAACCTCCGCAAGGGCGCGGCCCTGAACGCCGTGCAGATCGCCGAGCTGGTGGCGGCGGAGCTGCGCGCGTAGCGGCTCCGGCGCGACACGGGCCGAGGGGCGGTCACCGGGCCGGTGACCGCCCCTCGGCGTCCCCGCCGACCACGCCCGCCGCACCCCGACACGGCCGCATCCCGGTGCCGTGCGCCGCCCCCGGCGCGGCGCCGGGCTGTCGACCCTTCGGCCGGTAGCGGCCACCGCACGCCCCGGGCGCACTCGTGGAAAGATGACGCAACCCACACATTCACGAGGAGATGACCGCGTGCCTGGCACAAACCTGACTCGCGAAGAGGCGCAGCAGCGGGCGAAGCTGCTCACCGTTGACTCGTACGAGATCGATCTCGACCTCTCCGGCGCGCAGGGAGGGGGTGCCTCCCCTTCGGCCGAGGCCGGCAGCGGCGGAGGCACCTACCGGTCCGTGACCACGGTGCGCTTCGACGTCGCCGAGGACGGCGCGGAGTCCTTCATCGACCTGGTGGCCCCCACCGTCCACGAGGTCACCCTCAACGGCGACTCCCTGGACCCGGCCGAGGTCTTCCAGGACTCGCGGATCGCCCTTCCCGGTCTGCTGCGGGGCCGCAACATCCTCCGGGTCGTCGCCGACTGCGCGTACACGAACACCGGCGAGGGCCTGCACCGCTTCGTCGACCCCGTCGACGACCAGGTGTACCTGTACACCCAGTTCGAGGTGCCGGACGCCCGCCGGGTCTTCGCCGCCTTCGAGCAGCCCGACCTGAAGGCCACGTTCCAGTTCACCGTGCGCGCGCCCGAGGGCTGGACGGTCGTGTCCAACTCGCCGACCCCCGAGCCCGAGGGCGACGTCTGGACGTTCGCGCCGACGCCGCGGATGTCGACGTACGTCACGGCGCTGATCGTCGGCCCGTACCACTCGGTCCACAGCGTGTACGAGAGGGACGGGCAGAGCGTGCCGCTCGGCATCTACTGCCGGCCCTCGCTGGCGGAGTACCTCGACTCCGACGCCATCTTCGAGGTCACCCGGCAGGGCTTCGACTGGTTCCAGGAGAAGTTCGACTACGCCTACCCGTTCGAGAAGTACGACCAGCTCTTCGTGCCGGAGTTCAACGCGGGCGCGATGGAGAACGCCGGTGCGGTGACCTTCCGCGACCAGTACGTCTTCCGGTCCAAGGTGACCGACGCGGCGTACGAGATGCGCGCGGAGACCATCCTGCACGAGCTGGCCCACATGTGGTTCGGCGACCTCGTCACCATGGAGTGGTGGAACGACCTGTGGCTGAACGAGTCGTTCGCCACCTACACCTCCATCGCCTGCCAGGCCGCCGCGCCCGGCTCGCGCTGGCCGCACTCGTGGACCACGTTCGCCAACTCGATGAAGACCTGGGCGTACCGGCAGGACCAGCTGCCCTCCACGCACCCGATCATGGCGGACATCCGCGACCTGGACGACGTGCTCGTCAACTTCGACGGCATCACGTACGCCAAGGGCGCCTCCGTGCTGAAGCAGCTCGTCGCCTACGTCGGCGAGGACGAGTTCTTCCGGGGCGTGCAGGCGTACTTCAAGCGGCACGCGTTCGGCAACACGCGCCTGTCCGACCTGCTGAGCGCCCTGGAGAAGACCTCCGGCCGCGACCTGAAGACCTGGTCGGGGAAGTGGCTGGAGACGGCGGGCATCAACGTCCTGCGCCCGGAGATCGAGACGGACCAGGAGGACGGGTCCGGCGTCGTCACCTCCTTCGCCGTCCGCCAGGAGGCCCCGGCGCTCCCGGCCGGCGCGAAGGGCGAGCCGACGCTGCGCCCGCACCGCATCGCGATCGGCCTGTACGACCGCGACGAGGCGAGCGGCAGGCTGGTGCGCACCGAGCGGATCGAGCTGGACGTGGACGGCGAGCTGACCGCCGTGCCGCAGCTGGCGGGCCGGCGCCGCCCGGACGTGGTCCTGCTCAACGACGACGACCTGTCGTACGCGAAGGTGCGGCTGGACGAGCGGTCGCTCGCCTTCGTCACCGAGCACCTCGGCGACTTCGAGTCGTCGCTGCCGCGGGCCCTGTGCTGGGCGTCGGCGTGGGACATGACCCGCGACGGCGAGCTCGCCACCCGCGACTACCTGTCCCTGGTGCTGTCCGGCATCGGCAAGGAGTCGGACATCGGTGTCGTGCAGTCGCTGCACCGCCAGGTGAAGCTGGCGATCGACCTGTACTCCGACCCGGCCGTCCGCGAGACCCTGCTCACCCGCTGGACGGACGCCACCCTGGCCCATCTGCGCGCCGCCGAGGCCGGCAGCGACCACCAGCTGGCCTGGGCGCGGGCGTTCGCGGCGACCGCCCGCACCCCGGAACAGCTCGACCTGCTGAACGGCCTGCTGGAGGGTTCCCAGACGATCGAGGGCCTGGCCGTCGACACGGAACTTCGCTGGGCGTTCGTGGAGCGGCTGGCGGCCGTGGGCCGCTACGACGAGACGGAGATCGCGGGCGAGTACGACCGGGACCGGACGGCGGCCGGCGAGCGGCACGCGGCCACGGCCCGCGCCGCCCGCCCGACCCCGGAGGCCAAGGCGGAGGCCTGGGCCTCGGTCGTGGAGTCCGACAAGCTCCCGAACGCCGTCCAGGAGGCGGTCATCGCGGGCTTCGTCCAGACCGACCAGCGGGAGCTGCTGGCCCCGTACACGCAGAAGTACTTCGAGGTGCTGAAGGACATCTGGGACTCGCGGTCCCACGAGATGGCCCAGCAGATCGTGGTCGGCCTGTACCCGTCGATCCAGGTGTCCGAGGACACCCTGCGCACGACGGACGAGTGGCTGGCCTCCGCCGAGCCGAGCGCGGCCCTGCGCCGGCTGGTCTCGGAGTCCCGCGCGGGCGTCGAGCGCGCGCTGAAGGCCCAGTCCGCGGACGCCGCGGCGGCCGGGCTGTAGGCACAGCGGCCGCCCGGACGGGGGCGCCCGGCGACCGGCCGGGCGCCCCCTCTGCGTCGGCGCGGGCGCGGTGGGCGCCGGAGCGGGGGGCGCCCGGGCGGCGGGCCGGCGCCGGCCGCGGGCGATCCGGACGGCGCGCGGCCCGGCCAGGACTCTCCGCCCCTGGTGGGGGTTCCTTGCGGCGGAGATCAGCGGGCCCGGATACTCGTCCCATGAGTGCAGGGCCACAGCAGCGCAGGGACGCGGTCGACGCCGTCATCGACCAGTGGACGGCCGTACGGCCCGACCTCGACACCGCCGCGATGCAGGTCTTCGGGCGGATCTTCCGCCTCGCGCGGGCGATGGGCGACCGGATCGAGAAGGTGTACGCCCCCTTCGGCATCTCGCGCGGCGAGTTCGACGTGCTCGCCGCCCTCCGCCGCGCCGGCGACCCCCACACCCTCTCGCCCCGGCAGCTGTCGGCGACGCTCATGCTCACCACCGGCGGCATGACCGGCCGCCTGGACAAGCTGGAACGCGCCGGCCTGCTGCGCCGCTCCCCCGACCCGCACGACCGCCGGGGCCTGCAGGTGACGCTCACCGGCAAGGGGCTGCGCCTGGTCGACGAGGCGGTCGCGGCCGGTCTCGCCGCGCAGACGGAGGCCCTGTCCGCGCTCGGCGCCGACCAGGCCGACCAGCTCGCGGGGCTGCTCCGGCAACTGCTGGCGGGGGCGCAGGACGGCACACCGTAGGGGCGGGTGCCCGCCTCGGGCTGCGCGAGGGTGCCCTGGCGGGACGGGTGCCCGCCTCGGGCTGCGCGAGGGTGCCCTGGCACCCGGTCACCGGCCCGGCACCGCGTGACGCAGGCGCCCTGGTCCCGCCCTGCCGGGTGGCGCGGCCGGGCGATGGCGGCGCGAGAACGGCGCGGCCCGCACGCCGTCGGGCACCCTGGAAGGCGGGCCGGCACCGCGTGACGCAGGCGCCCTGGTCCCGCCCTGCCGGGTGACGCGGCCGGGCGGTGGCGGCCGGGGCGGCCCACCGGCGTGTTCCGGCCGCGCTCCCGCCGACGGCCTCCTCGGGGCGTCTCAGCCGACGTGGGCGGCGACCGCGGCCTCGAGCGCGGCGGGGCCCGCCGAGTCCGCCGCCCAGGCCACGTACCCGTCGGGGCGGACCAGGACGGCCGTGCGGCGGCCGCTCGCCCAGCGCACCCCGGTCAGCCGGGCGGCGCGGTCCCGCCGCACCTCGTACGCCTCCGGGGTGATGAGCACGAACCGCCCGCCGCGCAGGGCCTCGTACAGCCGGCCCCCGCCCGCGAGGGCGACGTCCGGGACGCGCGTGCCGACCAGGCGGTGCGATCCGCGCGGCGCGGCATACCGGTAGCCGATGCCGGTGACCTGGCCGACCGCCCTGCGGCGGACCGGTGGCACCGCATTCAGCGAGGCGGCGACGGCGGCGCGCAGGGCGCGGGTCCAGGGACGCTTCGCCATGGCGAGCCGGACGAGGCCGCCGCTGCTGCGCAGCACCGACCTGCCCACGGGGTGGCGTTCGCTCTCGTAGGTGCCGAGGAGCGCCTCGGGCGCGTGGCCGCCGAGGACCTGGGCGAGCTTCCACCCGAGGTTGGCCGCGTCCTGCAGCCCGGTGTTCATCCCCTGGCCGCCGGCCGGGCTGTGGATGTGCGCGGCGTCGCCCGCGAGGAACACCCGGCCGACCCGGTAGGCGGGCGCCTGCCGCTCGTCGCTGTGGAAGCGGGACATCCAGCGGGGGTCGTGCATGCCGTAGTCACGGCCGAGGGCCTGCCGGGTGATCTCCCTGAGCTCGTCGAGGTCGAGGGACGCGCCGTCGGGCAGGTCGCGGCCTCGGTGCCAGCCCATGACGCGGTAGTAGCCGTCGCCGAAGGGTGCGATCAGGGCGAAGACGTCGCCGACGGCGTTGGCGGTGAGCACCTCCTCCGGCTCCTCGGCGAGCCGGACGTCCGCGAGGAGGAGGGAACGGATCACCGAACGGCCCGGGAAGGGCAGTCCGACGGCCTTCCGGACGGTGCTGTGCAGTCCGTCGGTGCCGACCGCGTACACGGCCCGCAGCGCCTCCCGCCGCCCGCCGGGCCCGCGAGCCTCGACGGTGACGCCGTCCGCGTCCTGGGCGAGCCCGGCCACCTCGGTCTCGTACCGGAGGTCCGCGCCGGCCTCGGCCGCCCGCCGCTCCAGGGCCTTCTCCACCTCGTACTGCGGGAGCACGAGGACGTGGCGGAACCGGGAGGGCAGGTCGCGCAGGGAGAGGGCGAGCCCGGCGAAGAGCCGGAGCCGGTCCAGCGCGGTCCCGGCCGCTTCGAGGCCGTCGGCCAGACCGCGGGCGTCGAGCTGCTCCAGCGCGCGGGCGTGCAGGACGAACGCGCGCGACAGATTGCTGATCCCGCGGGGCCGCCTCTCCAGCAGGGTGACGGGGACGCCGGCGGTGGCGAGGTCGCCGGCGAGCAGCAGACCCGTGGGTCCGGCACCGACGACGACGACACGGCCGGGGACCGGGGCGGCGGCGGCCGGAGTGGCGGGGCGCGGGTCGGTGGAGGCGCTTGTGGCGGGAGCGCGCGGAGCGGTGTCGCCAGGGGTGCCGGACATGGGAACCTCCCGATGGCCAACGGGCGTCGGTCGACGCATGGTGGCAACGTAACGCCATGTGCCGCGGTTCGCGCCGCCGCGCGAGGAGACCGTCGGGTGGCCGGCGCCCGCGGTGCAGCGGTGTCCGGCCGCCCCCGGCCCGTAGGCGCGCCCGCCGGGCTCGGCGCCGTGCGGACCACACCGCGCCGGGCCTCGGGACAGCGGTTCGCGGGAGTCCTGGACGAGGGACGCGGACGCGGGCCCGGCAGCGCGTCCACAGACGGCGACACGCCTGACGCGGAGCACGCCCCGCCGGGCGCCGCGGGCAACTTCCGGACGGGGCGGTCGCGGGGCTCGGCGTACGCGGCTCGGCTACGACGCGGCGCGGCCGCACGCGGTACGACAACACGACGAAACGCCGGTGCCTGACCCGGAGCACGCCCCGATAAGCGCGCGGGCAACCCCGGGACGAGGCGGTCGCGGGGCTCGGCGCACGCGACTCGGCGACTCGGCTACGCGGCGCGGCCGCACGCGGGAGGGCCGTCTGCACGCCCGGACGACGGCACGACGAAGCGCCGGCCCCGCCCGCGGACGGCGGTGCGCGTCCGTATCGGGCGGGACCGGCGCCCTCGACGGCGTCGGCTCAGCGTGCGGCGGGCGGCGGGCGGCCCGGCCGGGGCCCGCCCGCGGCGGAAGAACTCCGTCAGGCCTTGGCCTCGACGCTGATGTTGCTGGTGGTGTCGTCGCGCTTGGTGTGGGACTTGTCCAGCACCATGACCAGGCCCGCGATGACCCCGAACAGGACGACCGGGAGGGCGACGTACAGACCCAGCGTCTGGATGACGCTCAGGCCCGGACCGGGGTCGTCGCCGTCGTCGCGGGTCAGCGCGAGCGCGGGGGACGACATGAGCAGCATCATCAGCGTCGTACCGGCGGCCAGGGCGCCGGCGCGCAGGGCGTTCTTCTTGTCCACGGTGCAAAAGTAGCGAACGCCCGAACCGGCCGCGCGCTCGGGGTGCCGCAGGAGGCGCCGCAGGCCGCGCGCCCGGCGTGCCCCGGCCGGCGGGCCGGCAGGCGCGCCCCGGTGACCCGGCGCGACGCGGCCGGCACGCCGGAGCACGCCGGGTCGCCGATCCGCCGCGCTCCGCCGGTCCGCCGGGCCGGGTCAGCCGCCTCTCCCGGACGATCACCCGTCGGCCGGCCCGTCCCCCGGTCCGCCCGCCGTCCCGTCAGCCGGTTCCGCCCCGCCGGGCCGCCCGTGCACTCCTTCCCGCAGGACGTCCGTCAGCGCGTGCAGCCTCGGTGACGCGGCCAGCTGCTCCAGGGTGACCGGGCGGCCCTCCGCGTCGGCGACGGGCAGGCGCCAGTTGGGGTACTGGTCCCATGTGCCGGGCAGGTTCTGCGGGCGGCGGTCGCCGACCGTGTCCGGGAGCCAGAGGCCGACCATGCGGGCCGGGGTGCTCAGCAGGAAGCGGTGGACGGCCTGGATCTCGGCCTCCTCCGAGGAGACGCAGCGGCCTCCGCCCGCGCCCTTGAGCAGGCCCAGTTCCGTCAGCACCGACAGCCACTCGGCGGTGTCCGCGGCGGCCTCCGCGCGCTCCGCCTCCAGCGGCCGGGTGAGCAGCCCGAGGCGGTGGCGCAGTTCGACGTGCTCGCCGGTGAGGCGGGCCGCGGTGGACGGCAGGTCGTGGGTGGTGGCGGTGGCCAGGCAGTCGGCGCGCCAGCGTTCGGGGGGCAGGGGGCGGCCGTCGCCCTCCCAGTCCCGCTCGAACCACAGGACGGACGTGCCGAGCACCCCGCGCCGGTCGAGTGTCTCGCGCACCCCGGGCTCGACGGTCCCCAGGTCCTCGCCGATCACCACGGCCCCCGCCCGCGACGCCTCCAGCACCAGGACGGCGAGCATGGCCTCGGCGTCGTAGCGGACGTAGGTGCCCTCGGTCGGCGGCCGGCCCTGCGGCACCCACCAGAGCCGGAACAGCCCCATGACGTGGTCGATGCGCAGGGCGCCGGCGTAGCGGAACAGCGCGCGCAGCAGGCGGCGGAACGGCGCGTAGCCGGACTCGGCCAGACGGTCGGGACGCCAGGGCGGCAGGCCCCAGTCCTGGCCGCGCGCGTTGAAGGCGTCCGGCGGGGCGCCCACCGACATGCCGGCCGCGAAGTGGTCCTGCTGGGCCCAGGCGTCGGCACCGCCCGGGTGCACGCCGACCGCGAGGTCGTGCACCACGCCGACCGGCATGCCCGCCTCGCGGGCGCCGCGCTGGGCGGCGGTGAGCTGGACGTCGGTGAGCCAGGCGAGCCAGGAGTGGAAGTCGACGCGGTCCATCAGCTCGACGCGGGCGCGGGCGGTCTCCGGGGAGCGGGGGTCGCGCAGGCCGGCGGGCCAGGTGTGCCAGTCGGAGCCGTGCACCTCGGCCAGGGCGTACCAGGTGGCGTGGTCCTCCAGGGCCTCGCCCTCCTCGGCGAGGAAGTCGGCGTAGGCGGCGCGGCGGCCCGGGCCGAGCGGCACCTGCCGCACCAGCTCCAGGGCCTCCCGCTTGAGCTCCCACACCGCGTCCCGGTCGATGAGCGCGTCCTCCTCCAGGACGGCGGCGCGCAGCCGCGCGGCCCGTTCGAGCAGGGCCCGCACCCGCTCGCGGTCCTCGACGTACGCGAACTCCGGCACGTCCTCGACGCGCAGGTGCACCGGATCGGGGAAACGGCGGGAGGAGGGGCGGTAGGGGGACGGGTCGGTGGGCGCGCCGGGCACGGCCGCGTGCAGGGGGTTGACCTGGACGAACCCGGCGCCCAGCGCGCGTCCGGCCCAGGCGGTCAGCTCGCCGAGGTCACCGAGGTCGCCCATGCCCCAGGACCGCTGCGACAGCAGGGAGTAGAGCTGGACGAGCAGGCCGTACGAGCGTTCGGGGGATGTGGGCAGCCGGGCCGGGGCGACCACCAGGTGGGCCCAGCCGCTCCGGCCGTCGGGCGCGGTGGCGGTGAGCCGGTGGACGCCGGGCGGGAGCCGGTCGGGGGACGGGCGGGTCTCGCCCTGCTCGGTCTCGACGACCAGGCGGGTTCCCGCGGGCAGCCGGGCGGCCAGCGCCGCCGAGGCCTCCGCGACCGGGACCTCCGGCGTTTCCGGCCCGGCCTGCGCTTCCGGCCCGTCAGGTTCCGCCGAGGCCTCTTCCGCGGCGCCCCACCACACCACCGTGGGCGGCAGCAGGCGTTCGTCCAGTTCCCGTTCGCGGGCGGTCAGCGCGGCCCCGGTCGCTTCGGGAGTGCTCGCGTCGACGTCGAGGGCGGCGAGGGCGGCGACGACCGCCGCGGCGGAGGCCGGGACCGTGCGGCCCGGCGAGGGACTGTAGGAGGTGGCGACGCCGTGCAGTCCGGCGAGGCGGGTCAGCTCCTCCGCGGGGGGTTCCTCCGGCTGTTCCTCCGTCATCTACGACTCCGCGCCGCGGGAACCCGGATCGGACGCGTGGGTCTCCTCCCCGGCCGGGGCGGCGGACGCGGAGAAGCACTCGCTGGTCAGGTGCGCGGCCTCGGCGAGCGGCGGCTCGCTGGTCAGCGGCTCGGCGTCGGGCAGCGGCGGCTCGCTGGTCAGCGGGAGGTCGGCGTGGCCGCCCTCCGCGGCGGGGCAGCACAGGGGGGCCTCGGCGTGGCGGCCGGTGGGCGGCGCGGGTTCGCCGGCGGAGAGGTCCGCCACGGGTTTGGACAGGGCCGAGAGGAGAAGGTGTGCCGGTGCGGCCACAGGGGCCTCCTTGTCGAGTACGGCATCCAGCGGATGACCGCAGCCCTACCCACTGCGCGGGACGGCAGACGTACGAAAAGGGACCAGGGGCTCGTGTTCACGCTCCCCTCGCCGCCCGTTCCGGCCGGCGGCGGGCGTCCGCCGGAACGCCTGCGCCGTCTCCGCCCGCCCTTCCAGGGTGGGGCATTCACGGCACAACGGCCACTGTGATTGACACCTTCACCACCCGGATGGTGGGCTCGAACCTCTTCGGAACCGCCGCGGGGAAGGCCGAGGACGAGGAGGGGGAGCATGCAGCTTCGGCGTGGGAAGGGCGCGGCCGCGCTCCTGTTCGCCTGTGTGGCCACGGCCGTGGGGGGCGCCCCCACGGCGGTGGCGGCGCCGCCGGCCCCCGACGCGGCGGCCACCCACCCCGAGCAGCCCTCGGCCGCCGCCGACGTCGCGGTCTGGCCCCGCCCGCAGTCCCTGCGCACGACCGGCGCCGGGGTCGCCGTGCCGGACCGGGTGGCCCTGGTCGCCGACGCGACGGCGGACCCGTACGCCCTCGACGCGCTGCGCGAGCTGCTGCGGCGGGCCGGGGCCCGCACCGTCACGGAGCTGGGCCCGGCGGACCCCGTCCCGGCGGGCGCGCTGGTGGTGCGGGCCCGGACGGAGGCGCCGCACGGCGATCCGCGCCACGCCCTGCCCTCCGGGGGGTACGTCCTCACCACCGGCCCCGGCGGCGTGACCCTGGACGGCGCCGGCGAGGACGGCCTGTTCCACGCGGTGCAGACCCTGCGGCAACTGGTGCGCGAGGACGGCACGATCCCGGGCGTCACCGTCCGGGACTGGCCCGGCACCGCCGTACGCGGCACGACGGAGGGCTTCTACGGCACCCCGTGGACGCAGGAACAGCGGCTCGCGCAGCTGGACTTCATGGGCCGCACCAAGCAGAACCGGTACCTGTACGCCCCCGGCGACGACCTCTACCGGCAGGAGCGCTGGCGCGAGCCCTACCCGGCCGGGCAGCGGGCGGCGTTCCGGGAGCTGGCCGAGCGGGCCCGCCGCAACCACGTCACGCCCGCCTGGGCGGTGGCCCCGGGCCAGTCCCTGTGCTTCTCCTCGGACGGCGACCTGCGGGCGCTGACGCGCAAGCTGGACGCGATGTGGGCGCTGGGCTTCCGGGCGTTCCAGCTCCAGTTCCAGGACGTCAGCTACAGCGAGTGGCACTGCCGCGCGGACGCCGAGCGGTTCGGCTCCGGACCCGAGGCGGCGGCCCGGGCCCAGGCGCGCGTGGCGAACGCGGTCGCCCGCCACCTGGCGGGACGTCACCCCGGGGCGGCGGCGCTGACGCTGATGCCGACCGAGTACTACGAGGACGGCACGACACCGTACCGGCGGGCGCTGTCGGCCGCGCTGGACGAGGACGTGCAGGTCGCCTGGACCGGTGTGGGCGTGGTGCCGCGGACCATCACGGGGCGGGAACTGGCCGAGGCCCGGGCCGCGTTCGGGCATCCGCTGGTCACCATGGACAACTACCCGGTCAACGACTACGCCGGGGACCGCATCTTCCTCGGCCCCTACACCGGGCGCGAGCCGGCCGTCGCGAGCGGCTCGGCCGCCCTGCTCGCCAACGCCATGGAGCAGGCGGAGGCCTCCCGCATCCCGCTGTTCACGGCGGCCGACTACGCCTGGAACCCGCGCGACTACCGGCCGCAGGAGTCCTGGCGGGCCGCGATCGCCGACCTCGCGGCGGGTGACGCGCGGCGCGCGGAGGCGCTCTCGGCGCTCGCCGGCAACGACGCCTCCTCGGTCCTCGGCGGCACCGAGTCGGCATATCTGCGTCCGCTGATGGAGGCGTTCTGGCGGGCGCGCACGTCGGCGGACCGGGCCGCGTACGAGAGCGCCGAGCAGCGGCTGCGCGCGGCCTTCACGGTGATGCGGGAGACCCCCCGGCGCCTCGCCCCGGACGGCGGCGGCCTGGCGGCCGAGGTGGCCCCGTGGTCGGCCCGGCTGGCCCGGTACGGCGAGGCGGGCACGGCGGCCCTCGACATGCTCGGCGCCCAGCGCGCCGGCGACACCGACCGCGCCTGGACGCAGCACCGGGCGCTGGACGGGCTGCGGGCCGAGCTGAGGCGCGGCCGGGTCACCGTCGGCCAGGGCGTGCTGGACCCCTTCCTGGAGCGGGCCCGGACGGCGTACGCGGCCTGGGCGGGGCTGGACCGCGAGCCGGCGGCGGACCGGGACGACGCGGCGGACGGGCACACGGTCCGCTTCGGCCGGCCCCGGACGCTCACCGCGGTGACGGTGCTGGCGGATCCCGGGACGAGCGGCACGGTCGAGGCCCATGTGCCCGGGCAGGGCTGGCGTCCCGTCGGGACGCTGCGCGGGACGGGGGCGACGGAGCTCGCGCTCGGGCAGCCGCCCGCGCCCGGCGCGTCCCCCGGCACGGTGTCCGGCCCGTCCCGTCCGGCGCCCGGTGGCTCCCTCTACACGGGACCCGGCTCCTCCTTCGGTCCGGCATCCGGCTCCTCCTTCCGTCTCGCGCCCGGTCTGCTGCCGGGTCCCGCGTCCGGGTGGTTCTCCCCCGGCCCGGTCGTCCCGCCCTCGCCCCCGGCGACCGGACCGGCCGCCGGCGGATCCGCTCCCGCCCGGCCGTCCGCCGGGTCCCCCGGCGCGCCCGGCACCGGTCTCACGACCGCCGACCCGGTCGACGCCGTCCGCGTGACCGGCCCCGCGTCCTCCCGTGTGCGCCATCTGGTGCCGTGGTTCGCGGACTCCCCCGCCGCCGAGCTGGCGTTGACGCCCGCCGGCGCGGGCACCGGCGGAGCCCGGGCGGGGATCGCCACGACGGACGCGGAGATCGGCGGCACCGAGCGGCTGACGGCCCGGCTCACCTCCCGGCGTCCGGCCGACCTGAGCGGCAGGATCACCGCCGAGGCGCCCGAAGGGGTCCGGGTGCGCGTGCCGGCCGCCCCGGTGACCCTGCCGCGCGGCACGACGACGGACGTCCCGGTCGAGGTGAGCGTGGCCCCGGGGTCGCCGGCGCGGTCCTACGAGGTCCGCGTCTCCTTCGCGGGCGTGACCCGCACGCTCACGGTCCGCGCCTTCCCCCGCACCGGCGGGCCCGACCTGGCCCGGACCGGCCGCGCGACCTCGTCCGGCGACGAGACGCCCGACTTCCCGGCGTCCGCGGCGAACGACGGCGACGCGGGCACCCGCTGGTCCTCGCCCGTCGACGACGGCGCCTGGTGGCAGCTGGAACTGGCCCGGCCGGTCCGGCTCGGCCGGGTGGACCTGCGCTGGCAGGACGCCCACCCCGCCGCCTACCGCGTCCAGGTCTCCGCGGACGGCCGCCGCTGGCGCACGGCCGCCACGGTGACCGACGGCCGGGGCGGCCACGAGACCGTGCGGATGGACGAGCCGGACGTGCGCTACGTGCGGGTGCAGGGCCAGAAGCGGGCCACGGCGTACGGCTACTCGCTGTGGTCGGTGGAGGCCTACGCGGTCGCGGACTGACCGCACGCGCGGGGAAGGGCAGGAACGGGCCCCGGCCGGGGAGACCCCCGGCCGGGGCAAGACGAAGGCCCGGGACCGTCAGGCGGAGATGCCGTCGATCCGGGCCAGGGCGTCGTCCGCGCCGTACGGCTGCAGGTAGGGCAGCCAGCGCGGGTCCCTATGGCCGGTGCCGATGATGCGCCAGGCCAGTCCGGTGGGCGGAGCGGGTTTCTGGTGCAGCCGCCAGCCCAGCTCCACGAGGTGGCGGTCCGCCTTGACGTGGTTGCAGCGGCGGCAGGAAGCCACCACGTTGTCCCAGACGTGCTTGCCCCCGCGCGAGCGCGGGACGACGTGGTCGACGCTGGTTGCGACGCCACCGCAGTACATGCACCGGCCCCCGTCGCGCGCGAACAGCGCCCTTCGGGTCAGTGGAACGGGTCCCCGATAGGGAACCCGGACGAATCGCTTGAGCCGGACCACGCTGGGTGCGGGGACTGTGACGGTCGCGCTGTGCAGGAAGGCGCCGGACTCCTCGAGGCAGACGGCCTTGTTCTCGAGGACGAGGACGAGCGCGCGGCGGAGCGGTACGACGCCGAGCGGCTCGTACGACGCGTTGAGGACCAGGACATGCGGCACGGATGCCTCCTTCTACGCCGGCGGCGCGTGGCTCGCGCCGGGACGATCTGCAGCCAGTCTCCCCTCAGGCCCGGCGAACGCGCCACCATGTCCTGGTAACGGGCTGGGAGTGTTTTCGACCACACCTCATTCATCCCCCGCGACGACGGTCGTTCACACGGGCCTGATCAGAGACGGTCGGACACCGCCCTTCCGCGGACGTTCCCGCCGATCGGCACGGCGGGCCCCGTTAATGTGGTGGTTCCGCCCGTCCGGTGACCTTTCCGTGACCGAGCCGATACCGACCGCTGCGCCGGAGGGCGGACGCATCTGGAGGTTCCTGCCGTGTCCTTGCCCGCCGTCCCCCTGGCCGCCGGTCCGTCGCCGTCGCCGTCCCCCTCGGGGACGGCGCCGACCGTGCCCACGCTCCGGGACGCCCAGCAGAGCGCGACGAACGCGGCCAGCTGGGTCGAGCAGAACTGGTCCACGTGGCTGGCGATCGGTCTCAGGGTCCTGCTGATCCTGGTGATCGCGGCGGTGCTGAGAGTGATGGTGCGGCGGGCGATCACCCAGCTGATCGACCGGATGAACCGCGCCCCGCAGGGCGGCGCCGGCACGTCGCTCGGCGGCCTGCTGGTCAACGCGGAGCGGCGCCGCCAGCGCTCCCAGGCGATCGCGTCGGTGCTGCGCTCGGTGGCGAGCTTCCTGATCCTCGGCACCGCGGCGCTGATGGTCCTGGCCACCTTCCAGATCGACCTGTCCCCGCTGCTGGCCTCCGCCGGTGTCGCCGGTGTGGCCGTCGGTTTCGGCGCCCGCAACCTGGTCACGGACTTTCTCTCCGGCGTCTTCATGATCCTGGAGGACCAGTACGGCGTCGGCGACACGATCGACGCGGGCATCGCCGCCGGCGAGGTGATCGAGGTCGGGCTGCGGGTGACCAAGCTGCGCGGCGACAACGGTGAGATCTGGTACGTCCGCAACGGCGAGGTCAAGCGCATCGGCAACCTCTCCCAGGGCTGGGCGACGGCCGGCGTCGACGTCACCGTGAAGGCGTCCGAGGACCTCGACCACCTGAAGTCCACGCTGGACGAGGTGGCCGAGAAAATGAGCAAGGAGGAGCCCTGGAACGAGCTCCTGTGGAGCCCGATCGAGGTGCTCGGCCTGGACAGCGTCCTGCTGGACTCGATGGTGGTGCGCGTCTCCGCGAAGACGATGCCCGGCAAGTCCCTGACCGTCGAACGCGAGCTGCGCTGGCGCATCAAGCGGGCGTTCGACGCCGCCGACATCCGCATCGTCGGCGGCGCGACCGCCCCCGCCGAGGGCGGCCCGGCCACCGACCCGACGGCGGCGGCCGCCGCTCCCTCGGTCTACGCGAACACGGCGTCCCCGCAGTCGGAGGCGGCCTCCCCGCTCGTCCCGCAGCGCCCGACGCCCAAGTAGTCGCCGCGAACACCGCCGTGGAGCGGCGTCCGGGCGGATCCGGGCGCCGCTCCCCTCGTCCGCCTGCGGGCGCACCTCGCGTGACGTCTTGACGCCCCCTCAGGCGCGGGCTTAGGTTCCTGCCACGCCGACAGGAAACCTTCCTAACAGTGACCCCCGAGCCGCCTCCGCGATGGACTCCGGGCGGCCACACCGGGAAGCCGGGCAGCCGAGAGGCAGGTGTCGACCCGCATGGCAGGAACCGCCGGTACGCCGGGCACCCCGCGCGTCCTGCGCGCCATGAACGACCGCGCCGCCCTCGACCTGCTGCTGGAGCACGGGCCGCTGTCCCGGACCCGGATCGGCAAGCTCACCGGCCTGTCCAAGCCGACCGCCTCCCAGCTGCTCGCCCGTCTGGAGGCGGCTGGCCTCGTGCTGGCCACCGGCACCAGCGAGGGCCGGCCGGGGCCCGGCGCCCAGCTGTACTCGGTCAACCCGGCCGCCGCGTACGCCGCCGGACTGGACGTCACGCCCGCCCGCATCCGCGCCGCCGTCGCCGACGTCACCGGCCGCACCGTGGGCGAGTACGAACTCCCCGTCCCCGGCCGGCGCGCCTCCCCGGGGCCGGCGGCCGCCTGCGGGCCGCGGACAGCCGCATCGCCCGTCGTCCGGCAGGTCACCGACGCCCTCGACGGCGCCGTGAAGGCGGCGGGACTGGCCCGGGACGACGTGCACCGGCTGGTCATCGGCACGCCCGGCGCCTTCGACCCGGGCACCGGCCGGCTGCGCTACGCCTCCCACCTGCCGGGCTGGCACTCCCCCACCCTGCTCGACGAGCTCGCCGCCGCCCTGCCGATGCCGGTGGAGTACGAGAACGACGTCAACCTCGTCGCCGTCGCCGAGCAGCGCCTCGGCGCGGCCCGCGGTCACCGGGACTTCGTCCTGCTGTGGAACCAGGAGGGCCTCGGCGCGGCCCGCGGTCACCGGGACTTCGTCCTGCTGTGGAACCAGGAGGGCCTCGGCGCCGCCCTCGTCCTCGGCGGGCGGCTGCACCGCGGCTGGACCGGCGGCGCCGGCGAGGTCGGCTTCCTCCCCGTGCCGGGCGCCCCGCTGGTCCGCAAGGTGACCCGTGCGAACAGCGGCGGCTACCAGGAGCTGGCCGGCTCCCAGGCGCTGCCGGAGCTGGCCCGCGAACTCGGCGTCGGCGACCTGCCGGCCGGCCCGTACGCCGAGGTCGCCGCCGCACTCGTCGCGCGGGCCGCCGACCACGCCGGCGGCCCCTACCGGGAGCTGCTGCGGACGTACGCGACCCGGCTCGCCACCGGTCTCGCCTCGCTCGTGTCCGTCCTCGATCCCGAACTCGTGGTCCTCAGCGGCACCTCGCTCACCGCCGGCGGCGAGGTGCTGCGCGGCCTCGTCCAGGGCGAACTGGAGGAACTGGCCGCGTCCCGGCCGCGTCTCGTCGTCGGCGACGTGACCGACCACCCCGTGCTGCGCGGCGCCCTGGAGAGCGCGCTCGCGGCCACCCGCGACGAGGTCTTCGACACCTCGCGCTGAACCGCCGCACCCGCCCCCGCTCACCGCCCCGCCCGTCCCAGGGAGACCCAGCCATGCCCGAAGTGTCCCGTGGAGCGGCTCTCGTCCTGGCCGCCTCCGCCGCCCTCGCGCTCCTCGCCACCGCCTGCACCGGCCAGTCCGGCGCCGGCGCCGACGACGACGCGTCGAAGGAGACGACCCTCACCTCACCATGGCGGCGACCGTGCTGGTCGTGGCCCCCGTGATCCTGGTGTTCTTCTTCGCCCAGAAGGCGTTCGTCGAGGGCGTCACGCTGACCGGGGTGAAGGGCTGACCCGATGCTGTGCTGCACCCGGGGAACGGCCCCCGGCCCACCGGCCGGCGACCGCCGGACCCGGCACCCGAGAGCGAGGAACCCGCACGTGAAACTCACCGTGGTCGGCGGCGGCTCGACCTACACCCCCGAACTGGTCGACGGCTTCGCCCGCCTGCGCGACACCCTGCCCGTCGAGGAACTCGTCCTCGTCGACCCGGCGGCCGACCGCCTGGAGCCGGTCGGCGGCCTGGCCCGCCGCATCCTCGCCCGCCAGGGCCACCACGGCCGGATCGTGACGACCGCCGACCTGGAGGCGGGCATCGAGGGCGCCGACGCGGTCCTGCTCCAGCTGCGCGTCGGCGGCCAGGCCGCCCGCGAGCAGGACGAGACCTGGCCGCTGGAGTGCGGCTGCGTCGGCCAGGAGACGACCGGGGCGGGCGGCCTGGCCAAGGCGCTGCGCACCGTCCCGGTGGTCCTGGACATCGCCGAACGCGTCCGCCGCGCGAACCCCGACGCCTGGATCGTCGACTTCACCAACCCGGTCGGCATCGTCACCCGCGCCCTGCTCGGGGCAGGTCACCGGGCGGTCGGCCTGTGCAACGTGGCGATCGGCCTCCAGCGCACGTTCGCCGGACTGCTCGGCACCGCGCCTGAGGACGTCCACCTGGACCACGTGGGGCTGAACCACCTCACCTGGGAGACCGGGGTGCGCCTGGGCGGACCCGAGGGGGAGGACGTCCTGCCGGGGCTGCTGGCCGAGCACGGCGACACGATCGCCGGTCGCCTCCGGCTGCCCCGCGCGCTCCTGGACCGGCTCGGCGTGGTGCCGTCCTACTACCTGCGCTACTACTACGCCCACGACGAGGTCGTCCGGGAACTGCGCACCAAGCCGTCGCGGGCCGCGGAGGTGGCCGCCATGGAGCGGCAGTTGCTGCGGATGTACGGCGACCCCGCGCTCGACGAGAAGCCGGCCCTGCTCGCGCGGCGCGGCGGCGCCTACTACTCGGAGGCGGCGGTGGACCTGGCGGCGGCCCTGCTCGGCGCGGGGGGCAGCCCGTACCAGGTCGTGAACACCTGCAACAGGGGCACGCTCCCGTTCCTGCCGGACGACGCGGTGATCGAGGTGCAGGCGGCGGTCGGCCCGAAGGGAGCGGCGCCGCTGCCCGTGGCCCCCCTGGACCCGCTCCACGCGGGCCTGACGGCGAGCGTGACGGCGTACGAGGAGCTGGCCCTGGACGCGGCGCTGCGGGGCGGCCGGGACCGCGTCTTCCGCGCCCTGCTGGCCCACCCCCTCATCGGCCAGTACACCGTCGCCGAGCAGCTCACCGACCGGCTGATCGCGCACAACCGGGAGCACCTCGCGTGGGCGTGACGGCGAGCGTCCTCGCCATCGACGCCGGCAACAGCAAGACCGACGTGGCGGTCGTCTCGGCCGCCGGCGACGTCCTCGCCACGGCCCGCGGCGCCGGGTTCCGGCCACCGGTGGTGGGGACGGACACGGCGGTGGACGCGCTGGCGGACACGGTCGCCCGCGCCTGGGCGGCGTCCGGCGTCACCCGCGTCGACCACGTCTCGGCCTGCCTGGCCAACGCGGACCTGCCGGTGGAGGAGGAGCGGCTGGCGGCGGCCCTGCACGCGCGGGGGTGGGGCACGACGGTCGCCGTCCGCAACGACACCTTCGCCATCCTGCGGGCGGGGGTGTCCGAGCCGCGGGGCGTCGCGGTGGTCTGCGGAGCCGGCGTCAACTGCGTGGGCATGCGTCCCGACGGCCGCACCGCCCGGTTCCCCGCGCTGGGCCGCATCTCCGGCGACTGGGGCGGCGGCTGGGGGCTGGCGGAGGAGGCGATGTGGCACGCGGCCCGGGCGGAGGACGGCCGCGGGGCGTCCACCTCGCTGGCGCGCACGCTGCCCGCGCACTTCGGGCTGGACTCGATGTACGCGCTCATCGAGGCGCTGCACCTGGGGGGCATCGCCCGGCACCGCCGCCACGAGCTGGCGCCCGTCCTGTTCGCCACGGCGGCGGGCGGCGACGCGGTGGCCCGGGGCATCGTCGGACGCCAGGCGGAGGAGGTGGTGGCGATGGCGGCGGTCGCCCTGACCCGGCTCGACCTGCTGGACGAGGAGACGCCGGTCGTACTGGGCGGCGGGGTGCTGGCGGCACGCCACCCGCAGCTGAACGACCGCATCGCGGACCTGCTGTCGGAGCGGGCGCCGAAGGCGGTGCCGCGGGTGGTGACGGCGCGTCCGGTGCTGGGTGCGGCGCTGCTGGGACTGGACGGGGTGGGGGCGGGGGCGCCGGCGCGGGAACGGGTGCGGGCGCACTTCGAGGGGTGACCGTGCGGCCGGTCCCGCCCACCGGCCGACCGGCCGACGCGGCACCGTCGTCGGCGCCCCTTGCCCACCGCACGGCGCCTGGCCGCGCGGCGTGACGGCCACGGGCCGGGGGTGGGTTCGCTCCCGGCGCTCCCCGCGCACCCCGGCGTCGTCACCCCGTGGAACCGGACCGGCCTCCCCGGCGTATTCATGGGCGGGGGGTGGTGCGGGGCACGGTGGCGCGCGCCGGTTCCGTGCGGCCTCGCGCCGGGATCCGATCAAGAAGCAGCGAAGGCCGGTGCGGACGCCCGTCCCGGCGGCGATACTTGCGGCGACGGATGACCACGGGGGAGGTCAGCAGTGACACACACGCCGAAGGGCAACACGGCGCCACCGGGCCCCGGCCGGCCCACGGCGCCGGCCGTGCCGTCGCAGACCGGCCGCCCGGGACACCCCGGGTCCGCCTCCCCCGCCCCGCCGGCCGCGTTCACCACCCCTACCGCCGCGCCGGCCGTCCCGGCCCCGCGCCGCACCGCCTTCGCCGAGGGCGCCGACCGGCTGCGCGCCGCCGCGACCACCGAACCCGGCCGCCTCCGCGCCATCGGTGCCGTCCTCGCCCTCCTCGTCGTCGCCTTCGGTGCCGTCACCGCCTGGCAGACCACCGAGCGGGCCGCCGCCGCCGGCGACGTGCTGCACAGCAGCCAGCCCCTCACCTCGGACGCCGCGGACGTCTACCGCTCGCTCGCCGACGCCAACACGATGGCGGCCGGCGGCTATCTCTCGGGACCGCAGGAGACGAGGGCCACCCGCGAGCGCTACGAGAAGGACGTGCGCACGGCCGCCGCCAAACTCGTCACCGCGGCCGCCAACTCCGAACCGGGCTCCCCGTCCGCCGCGACGATCGCCAGGCTCAACGAACTCCTGCCCCGGTACAAGGGCCTCGTCGAGTCGGCGCGGGCCAACAACCGCCAGGGCTTCCCGGTCGGCGGCGCCTACCTGCGCGCCGCGAACGACACGATGCAGCGGCAGATGCTGCCCGAGGCGGAGGACCTGTACGAGAAGGAGAACCAGCGCCTGCGTGCCGACTACGGGGACGCGACCCCGTACCCGTGGGCGGCGATCGCCCTCGGAGTGCTCGCCCTGGCGGCCCTCGCCTGGGCCCAGCGGCGCACCTACCGCCGCACCAACCGGGTGCTGAACCACGGCCTGGTCGCGGCCACCGCCGCCACCGCCGTCGTCCTGCTCTGGCTCGTCGTCGGCCACAGTGTCGCCCGGGCGCGCCTCGACGGCTCCTACACGCACGGCGTCAGCTCGCTGAACGTCCTGCACGACGCCCGCATCGCCTCCCTCAAGGCCCGCAGCGACGAGAACCTCACCCTGGTCAGCCGCGGCGCGGAGACCAGGGAGCTGAAGGACGGCACGGTCATGGACGCCTACGACTGGGCGTACGACCAGGAGATCGGCCGGCTCGGCACGACGCTCGCCCGGGCCCGCGACCTCACCGACGACCCGGCGGGCCGCGAGCCGGTGCAGGTGGCGAACCAGTCCATGAAGGTGTGGAAGTCCCGGCACGCGCAGGCCCGCCGGGCCGACGACTCGGGCGACTACCAGCAGGCCCGCGACCGGGTCATCGGCACCGCCGCCCAGGACCGGTCGACCGGCGAGTGCTTCGACAGCGTCGACTCCTCGCTGGCGAAGGCGCTCAGGCACGAGACGGACGAGTTCCGGACGGCCGCGGGTGACGGCCTGGACGCGATGGCCGGCCTGCCCGCCGGCTCCGCGGCGCTCACGGTGCTCGGCGCCGCCGGCGCCGTCCTGGGCGTCGGGCGCCGGCTGTCGGAGTACCGGTGAGAGGGGGCGGGATGCGAGCACGACGTCTGCGGGCGGGCCTGCGGGGCTGGGGCGGTGTGGGGGCGATGGCCGCCGTCTGCGCCCTGGCCGTGGTCTGCGTCCTGCTGCTGCCGCTCGCCCGGTCGCACGCCGAGCCGGGCCCGGCCGGTGCCCGGGGAGCGGGCCGCGCCGCGCCGGCCCGGGCGGAGGCCTGCGTCGACCCGCAGGACCGGAGCCCTGCCCCGTCGGCCGCCGAGGGCGACACGATCAGAGCCATCAGGAGCCGCGGCCACCTGACGGTCGGCGTCGACCAGAACAGCTACCGCTGGGGCTACCTGAACAACGCCTCCGGCGAGCTGGAGGGCTTCGACATCGACCTCGTCCACCGCATCGCCCGGGACATCCTCGGCGACGGGAGCAAGGTCCAGTTCAAGGCCATCCCCACCAACCAGCGCATGTCCGCCATCCAGAGCGGCCGCGTGGACATGGTGGTGCGCACGATGACCATCACCTGCGACCGGCTGGGGCAAGTGGCCTTCTCCGCGCCGTACTTCTCGACCGGCCAGCAGGTCCTGGCCCCGAAGACATCGGCGATCACCGGGTACGACGGGTCGCTCGCCGGCGCGCGGGTCTGCTCGGCGAAGGGCTCCACGGCCTACGACCGGCTCGCCGCGGACAGCAGGAGCGGGAGGCTGCCCGCGTCCACCGACATCACCGCCACCGTCCCCAACCAGCTCGACTGCCTGGTGCGGCTCCAGCTCGGCGAGGTGGACGCGGTCGTGACGGACGGCGCGCTCGCCGCCAGCCAGGCCGCGCAGGACCCGGCGGTGGCCCTCAAGGGCGCCACCTTCACCACGGAGTACTACGGCGTGGCGATGCGGCTGGGCGCCGACGACCTGGTACGCCAGGTCAACCGGATACTGGAGGACTACCGCGCGGACGGGGGCTGGAAGACGTCGTACGACAAGTGGCTCTCCCCGACGCTGGGTAAGGACTCGGAGTCGGCGGTCCCGCCGGCGGCGCACTACGGGTGACCTGCCGTCAGATGCGTGCGACGGACACACCACACACAGCTGCGAGAGGTGATCGATGGGCGTCACGGACCCCACCGGGCCGGTGATGGACCGGGACGAGGTGGACCGTGCGCTGGCGCGGCTCGGCGCGGAGCACGAGGCGATCGAGACCTCGCTCCTCGCCCTGCAGGACCACGCGGGCCGCAGACTCCTCGAGGGAGCCGAGCTCACGGGCGTCACCAGGGAGCGCTGGGCCGCCACGGAGGCGTCGATCACGCTGCTGTGGTCGTACTTCGACGCCTACACGGGCACGCTGCGCACCGCCCGCGACATCCGCGCCCGCCGCCGCTGGTCCAGCCGCGAGGACCTGGAGCAGCTGACCGAACTGCTGCGCGGGGAGTCCGTCACGGTCGCGGGCGCCGCCGCGGCGGCCGCGGGCGCGTCCGCCGGGCCGGGCGCTCCCGCCCGGCTCAGCGAGCGGTACTCGCTGCAGGCGCTCGTGGACCGGATGAACGAGCTGTACGCGGCCGGCCTCGACATGGTCGTCGCCGCGGACGCCGTCTGGTCGGCGCTGCCCGCCCGGATCGATTTACTCGCCGCCGAGCTGCGGCGCACGCGCCGGCTCGCGCACTCGGTCGGCGTCCGCCCCGGCGAGCATCCGGCGGGCGACGACCTGGAACGGATCACCCGCACCCTGACGAGGCTGCGCGAGGAGGTCGTCTCCGACCCGCTCGCCCACTGGGTCCCGGCGCAGGGCAGTTCGGCGCCGGGCGGCGGGAAGCCGGACACCACCGTGTACGACCGCGAGGCGCGGGCGCTGGAGGAGGTGCGCCGGGAGATCGACGCCGTGCTCGGCGTGCGCCAGGACGCCGAGCAGCGGCTGATCAGGCTCCGCGACGTGCTCTCGCGCGCGGACCGCACGCTCGCCGAGGCGCGGGCCGCGCGCGGCGAGGTCCTGGCGAAGATCGCCGCCACCGAGGTGCCGGTGGTCAGCGGTCCGCCGACGGCGCTGATGGAGCAGCTGGCGACGGCCGCCGAGTACCGCCGGCAGGGCCAGTGGCACCGCCTGTCACCGCTGCTGGAGTCCCTGGAGCAGAAGGCGGAGGACGAACTGCTGCGCGCCCGTGAGTCGTTGACGGCGGTCACGGCGCCGCTGGCGGTGCGCGCCGAGCTGCGGGGCCGGCTGGACGCGTACCGGGCGAAGGTGGCGCGGCACGGGCTCGCGGAGGACCCGCTGCTCGTCGAGCGGTACGACGCGGCCCGGCGGATGCTGTGGAGCGCGCCCTGCGACCTGCGGGTGGCCGAGCAGGCCGTGCTGCGCTACCAGCGCACGGCCGCCGAGCTGATCGGCGGCGCACCGCGGGTGCCGGAGCAGGGCGGGTCCGGGGACCACGGGGGGCCGGGCTCGTGAGCGCCGGGAAGGACACGGGTGTGATGAGTCAGGCGGGACAGGGCTGCCAGCGGCCCGGCTGCGACGGGTCGTACGAGGACGTGGGCGGCGGCGAGCTGTACTGCGGCACCTGCGGGCTGGCCCCGGTGGTCGCCCCGGACGGGACGGTGGGCTCGCCGCCCACCGGTGTCGCGGCGGGCGGCGGGGGCCCGGCGGGCTACTCCGGCGGGCGCAGCGCCCGCTCCCTGGGCACGTCCTCGCAGTCGTCGAGGTCGCGCCGTTCGGTGTCGGGCCGTCTCTCGCGGTCGGTGCCGGGCCGCAGCACGAGCCGTTCGGTGTCGGTGCGCGGTTCCGGCTCGGCCGGCGGCTCCGGGCGCGGCCGGCTGGGCGCCGGTCTGGTGGCGGTGCCGCAGGTGCCGCGGCCCGACCCGCGGGCGATGGTGCTGGACGACCCGGAGGTGCCCGAGCGGAAGCGGTTCTGCTCGCGTTCGGACTGCGGGGCCCCGGTGGGACGCGCCCGCGGCGACCGGCCGGGCCGCACGGAGGGCTTCTGCACCGAGTGCGGTCACCCGTACTCGTTCGTGCCGAAGCTGCGGGCCGGTGACATCGTCCACGGCCAGTACGAGGTGGCGGGCTGCCTGGCGCACGGCGGGCTGGGCTGGATCTACCTCGCCGTGGACCGCGCGGTCTCCGACCGGTGGGTGGTGCTCAAGGGCCTGCTGGACACCGGCGACCAGGACGCGATGGCGGCCGCGATCTCCGAGCGGCGCTTCCTCGCGGAGATCGAGCACGCGAACATCGTGCGGATCTACAACTTCGTGGAGCACCTCGACCAGCGCACCGGCTCCCTCGACGGCTACATCGTGATGGAGTACGTCGGCGGCAAGTCCCTGAAGGAGATCGCCAACTCCCGCCGCACCCCGGACGGCAGACGCGACCCGCTGCCGGTGGAGCAGGCGTGCGCGTACGGCATCGAGGCGCTGGAGGCCCTCGGCCACCTGCACAGCCGCAACCTGCTGTACTGCGACTTCAAGGTCGACAACGCCATCCAGACCGAGGACCAGCTCAAGCTGATCGACATGGGCGCGGTGCGCCGGGTCGACGACGAGGAGTCGGCCATCTACGGCACGGTCGGCTACCAGGCGCCGGAGGTCGCGGAGGTCGGCCCGTCGGTGGCCTCCGACCTGTACACGGTCGGCCGTACCCTCGCCGTGCTGAGCTTCGACTTCCAGGGCTACACGAACGTCTTCGCCGACCGCCTGCCCGACCCGGACACCATCGAGGTCTTCCGCCGGTACGAGTCCTTCTACCGGCTCCTGGTGCGTGCCACCGACCCCGATCCGGCCCGCCGGTTCGCCTCCGCGCAGGAGATGGCGGAGCAGCTGACGGGGGTGCTGCGGGAGGTCGTGTCGCTCCAGACGGGACACGCGCGGCCGGCGCTGTCGACGCTGTTCGGCCCCGAACTGAGGGTGACCGACACGGAGTTGTTCCCGGCGCTGGACGGCGACGTGTCGCGGCTGGGGGCACGCACCGGGCGCGGGCGCCGGCGCCGGGCCGCGGCCGCCGGAGCGGCCGCGGGTGCGGTGGCCGGGCTCCCGGGCGGCGCGCCGGACGCCGGCGGCGGCACGCCCGGCATCGTCAGGACCGTCGACGCCCCGGCCGCGGCGCTGGCCCTGCCGGTGCCGCACGTCGACCCCTCCGACCCGAACGCGGGCTTCCTCGCCGGGCTGCTGACGTCCTCGCCGGCCGAACTGGTGGCCGCGCTGGCGGCGGTGCCGTCGCCGTCGGCCGAGACCCGGCTGCGCCAGGTCCGCGCCTGGCTGGAGACCGGCGAGCCGGCCGGCGCGCTGACGGCGCTGCGGAGCCTGGAGGAGGACGACCCCGGCGACTGGCGGGTCGTCTGGTACCGCGGCCTGACCGCCCTCGTCACCGGCGACCACGAGGACGCGGCCCTCGCCTTCGACGCCGTCTACGACGCCTTCCCCGGCGAGATCGCCCCGAAGCTGGCGCTCGGGCTCTGCGCGGAGGTGCTCGGGCAGCTGGACAACGCCGCCGAGTACTACCGCCTGGTGTGGTCGGCCGACCCCAGCCACGTCGGCGCCGCCTTCGGCCTCGCCCGCGTCCAGCTCGCGGCCGGCGACCGGCGCGGGGCCGTACGGACCCTGGAGTCGGTGCCGGAGTCCTCCGTCCACTGCACGGCCGCGCGCGTGGCGGCCGTACGGGCGCGGCTGCGGCACCGCACGGCGGCCGCGTCCGACACGCCGTTCCTCAACGACCTGACCGCCGCCGCCCGGCAGGTCGAGGCGCTGCAGGCGCACGGTTTGGACCCGGCGCGCCGCGAGCAGTTGTCTGCGGAAGTCCTCGGCTCGGCCCTGGACTGGGTACTCTCCGGGGGCCGGGACTCCGCCCCGGCCGGCCGGCGGGTACTGCTCGGCAGCGATCTGGACGAGCGGGGACTCCGCTTCGGCCTGGAGCGCTCGTACCGCACGCTCGCCCGGCTGGCGAGCGGCGGTGAGGAGAGGATCCACCTGGTGGAACGTGCCAACCGTTACCGCCCCCGGACATGGGTGTAGTTGATGTCGCAGATGCCCCAGCAGGCCGCCTGGTCGACGTGCCCGAGCTGCCGCGAGCCGCTCGAGCCGGGTGACCGTTTCTGCGGTGCGTGCGGACACGAGCTGTCCGCGGCCGCCGCGCCACCCGGCGACACGCCGACTCTCACCATGGACGGCCAGGTGCCCCACCCGGCGCCGCCGCCCGGGCCCGCCGACGGGGCCGCGGGCCCGGCCTGGCCGGTAGCGCCGCAGTCCGACAGCTCCGGGCGGCCGGGCCGGACGCACCTGCCGACGGACCTGCCGGGCACGGACTCGGGCGGCTCCCCGCTGCCGCCGGAGCCCCCCTCGGCTCCGCCGGCCGCGCCGGACGCGCGGACCCCTGCGGCGCCGGAAGCCCCGCAGCCGCCGGTGCCCGGCTCCCCGCCGGGCCCGGCCGCCGCCCCGGGCGTGCGGTTCGACCGTCCGCCGGAGCCGGAGGACTACCCGCTGCAGGCCCCGGACCCGCGCATGGCCGCCGCCGCGGCCGGCGCGGAGACTGCGGGCGGCGCGGAGGGTGCGGGCGGCGCGGAGGGTGCGGGCACGGGCGCGGAGGGCGCGGTCGCGGGGGGCGCGGCCGCCCCGGTGTGCGTGGCCTGCCGGGCGGGGCGGGTCGACACCGACGGCTACTGCGAGAACTGCGGGCACGCCCAGCCCCGCGAGCGCGACCACATGGAGCAGGAGGCCGGACCGGTCGCCGCGGTCAGCGACCGGGGCCTGCGCCACCACCGCAACGAGGACGCGTTCGCCGTCGGCACCACCGCCCTGCCCGACGGCTCCCCGGCGACCGTGGCCGTCGTCTGCGACGGCGTGTCGTCGGCGACCCGCCCGGACGACGCCTCGCTCGCGGCGTCCCGGGCGGCGAGCGAGAGCCTGCTGGCCGCTCTGCCGCGCGCGACGCACCCGCAGCAGGCGATGCACGACGCCATCGTCGCCGCCGCGCACGCGGTGAACGCGCTGGCCGAGGAGCCCGCGACGGCCCGTGAGCACGCCCCGCACCAGAACGCGCCCGCCTGCACGCTCGTCGCCGCCGTCGTCACCGCCGGCCTGCTCGTGGTCGGCTGGGTGGGCGACAGCCGCGCCTACTGGGTGCCGGTGGACCGCGACGCGCCCGCGGCCCGGCTCACCGAGGACGACTCGTGGGCGGCCCAGATGGTCGCCGCGGGCCTGATGAGCGAGGCCGAGGCGTACGCCGACGAGCGTGCCCACGCGATCACCGGCTGGCTCGGCGCGGACGCCTACGAACTGGAGCCCCACACCGCCGCGTTCAAGCCGGACCGGCCGGGTGTCGTGGTGGTCTGCACGGACGGGCTGTGGAACTACGCGGAGACGGCCGGGGAGATGGCCGAGGCCCTTCCCCTCGACGCCGCCGTGCGCCCCCTGCACAGCGCCCGGGTGCTGGTCGGTCACGCCCTGGACGGCGGGGGCCACGACAACGTAACAGTGGCCGTCCTGCCGTTCCCCGCCCCGCCGCAGGGGGCAGGATCGGCCTGAGAGCCGTACGCCGGGCCGCAGAACGGGGACGCCGCGGCCCGGCGCTCACCACGGGGCCGGCTCCCGGCAGGGGGCCGGGGGGAACCAGCCGGGGGGAGGCACCGAGGGGCCGGAGGGGACCGGTCCGTTCACCACGTCGTCCCCGCTTGCGGGGCTCAGAGGGGGGATCTGAGAAGGCCATGGCCAACTTCTCGAAGTCGAACGCGCCGCAGTTCTCGGTGGACGTGTACCAGAACGAGTACCTGCCGGAGGGCGGCCGCGAGGTCAACGCCGTCGTCACGGTGACCGCGACCGGCGGCGGCACCCGGGGCGCCGCGGCCGCCGCACCACACGGGTACGAGCCCGGCCGGGGGCCGTCCGCAGCCGTGGTGATCATGGTGGACTGCTCGGGCTCGATGGACCACCCGCCGGCGAAGATGCGCAACGCGCGCGACGCCACGGCGGCCGCCGTCGACACCCTGCGGGACGGGGTGCACTTCGCGGTCGTCGGCGGCACGCACGTGGCCACGGAGGTCTATCCCGGCGGCGGGCGGCTCGCGGTCGCCGGCACCACCACCCGCGCACAGGCCAAGCAGGCGCTGCACAGGCTGAGCGCGGGCGGCGGCACGGCCATCGGCACCTGGCTCCGGCTGGCCGACCGGCTGCTGTCCCCGGCGGACGTCGCCATCCGGCACGGCATCCTGCTCACCGACGGCCGCAACGAGCACGAGTCGCCCGAGGACCTCAGGGCCACCCTCGATACCTGCGCCGGCCGCTTCACCTGCGACGCCCGCGGCGTCGGCACCGACTGGGACGTGAAAGAAGTCACAGCGGTCGCCTCCGCGCTGCTCGGCACCGCCGACATCGTCGCCGACCCGGCGGGCCTGGCCGCCGACTTCACGCGGATGATGGAGACGGCGATGGGCAAGGAGGTCGCGGACGTCGCGCTGCGGGTGTGGACACCGGCCGGCGCGAGCATCAGGTTCCTCAAGCAGGTGGCGCCGGCGGTCGAGGACCTGACGGGCCGCCGCACCGAGGCGGGCCCGCGCGCGGGCGACTACCCCACCGGGGCGTGGGGCGACGAGTCCCGCGACTACCACCTCTGCGTGGAGGTACCCGCCGCGGGCGTCGGGCGGGAGATGCTCGCCGCCCGCGTCTCCCTGGTCGTGCCGCAGCCCGCGGGCACCTCCGGATCGGGCAGCACAGGAGACGGCGTGCGGAACCCCGGCGCACAGGGCCTGGTGCGCGCCGTGTGGACCGACGACGTGGCCGCCTCCACCTCGATCAACCCCCAGGTCGCCCACTACACCGGCCAGGCCGAACTGGCACAGGCCATCCGACAGGGGCTCGAACGGCGCAAAGCGGGAGACATCGACGGAGCGACGGCCAAACTGGGCCGGGCGGTGCAGCTGGCCGGCGCCTCGGGCAACGCGGACACTGCGAAACTGCTTGCGAAGGTGGTGGACGTGGTCGATGCCGCGGCAGGTACTGTGCGACTGAAGGCGAAGGTCGCCGAGGCCGACGAGATGACTCTCGAAACCCGGTCGACGAAGACCGTTCGTGTGAAGAAGTGACGCGGTGGCACCACGACACGCCACCGCCCCACAGCGAGCCCGACCCCCTTGGGGTGGGAGAAATCCGGTCGAAGCGGCCGGAAGAGGAAAGGGGGAAGCGCCGACATGCCGACCTGCCCGAACGGACATCAGTCGGGTTCCGACGACTGGTGCGAGGTCTGCGGTCACCGCATGGCCGGTGCCGTGCCTCCGCCTCCCCCGCCGCCCCCGGCGGGCGGTTACGGCTTCCCGCCGGCGCCCGGCCCGGCCGACGGACCCGGCCGGCCCGGCGGCCACGGCCGGCCCGGAGGCCACGGCCGGCCCGGTGGCGCCGGTCAGCCCGGTGGCGCCGGTCAGGCCGGGGGTGCCGCGGGGCACCCGCACCTGTCCGCCGGACCGGAGCCCGAGCTCTGCCCGCAGTGCCGCACGCCCCGCGAGGGCGGAGCGCCGTTCTGCGAGGAGTGCCGGTGGAACTTCCTCACCAACACGGCGACCTCGTACACCCCGGCCGCGCCGCGCCCGCCGGCGTCCGGCCAGGCCCCCCGCTTCCCGCAGCCGCCCGGCCCGGCCTTCGGTGGCGACTCCTACGAGTACCAGGGCTCCCGTCCCTCTCAGGTGAACCGGCCCGCCGAGCCGATCCCGCCGGGCCCGCCCTTCGGCGGCGAGCCGTCGGGCCGCACCGGGGCGCCGGGTCCTTCCGGCTTCGGCGGGAACCCCGGCCCCTCCGGCTTCGGTCCCGACCCGTTGCGGCCGGGTCCCCCGCCGGGCGGTCCGGGTGCGACCGGGGGCGCCCCGCAGGCGTTCCAGCAGGCCGGGCCGCCTGCCCCGCCCGCCTACCCGCAGGAGACCGGCCGACGGCAGCCGGGCGGCTCCCCCTTCGGCGGTGACGACGACTGGGTGATCTCCCCGCCGTCGCCCACCGGGCCGGACGCCCGGGGTGGCGGCTACGGCTACCCGCAGCCCGGCTCCACCCAGGCCCCGCCCGGCCGGGGCGGCCGCGGCGGGTACGGCTACCCGCAGCCCGGCTCCACCCAGGCTCCGCCCGGCCCGGGCGGCCGCGGCGGGTACGGCTACCCGCAGCCCGGCTCCACCCAGGCTCCGTCCGGCCCCGGCTTCCCGCAGCAGCCGCAGCAGCCGGCGGTCTGGACGGCGACGATCGGCCCGGACCGCGAGTACTTCATGGCGATGATGCAGCGCTCCGGCCCCGAGGCGGCGGGCCTCAACCTGCCCGCCTACTCGCCCGAGCAGCAGCGCACGCTCACCGGCAACCAGGTCACCATCGGCCGCCGCCGGCACTCCACCGGCGACACCCCCGACATCGACCTGTCGGTGCCGCCGGAGGACCCGGGCGTCTCGCACCAGCACGCGGTCCTGGTCCAGCAGCCGGACGGCAGCTGGGCGGTCGTGGACCAGAACTCGACGAACGGCACCACGGTGAACGGCTCCGAGGAACCGATCCAGCCGTTCGTGCCGGTGCCCCTCCGGGACGGCGACCGCGTACACGTGGGCGCCTGGACGACGATCACCGTCCGCCGCGGCCACGGGGGCTGACCCGGGCGGGCGCGCGGGGCGACTCACGCGGCTCGGCGCCCGCGGGCCGACCGCGCGGGCACGGGTGCGCGGGCCGACCGCGGGCGCGGGTGCGCGGATGATTCGCGGGCTCCGGCACGCGGGCGGCTGATCCGTCGGCGCGCTGCGCAAGGGCCACCCGCGCCGGCGTGGGCGCCCGCAGGTGACTCACAGGCTCCGGCACACGGGCGGCTGATCCGTCGGCGCGCTGCGCAAGGGCCACCCGCGCCGGCGTGGGTGCCCGCAGGTGACTCACAGGCTCCGGCACACGGGCGGCTGATCCGTCGGCGCGGGCGCGGACGGGACAGCGGGGTGACTCGGCGGTCGGGGAGGCCCCGGCGGGCCGGCATAGCGACGGGCCAGGCGAGTCGGCGATCCGGAGGGGACCGTGGGGCCGGGTCCCGACGGCCCCGCGGGGCTACCACTGCCCATGGCCCTGAGCCCGGCCCAGGGCCACTCGGGCATCGCCCTCGGCCCCCGGCCCCCGGCCTCTCGATCACTCCGGCAGGGGCCAAGCGTGGGGTCCGCCGGGGTCGTCCAGCCAGGCCCACGCGCGCCCGCCGCTCACCGTGATCCCGTACCGGGTGCGCGCCGGGCGTCCCTCGCTCTCCCACAGGGCGTGGGCCCGCGCCGGGTCGAGCCGGCCGCGGGTCAGGGCCAGCAGGAAGCGGAACAGCTCGTGCTCCCGCGCGCCCTGCGGCAACCCGGCCGGCCGGAACACCGGCAGCTCGGGCCTGCCCCCGCCGCGCAGGGGCACGAAGTGGGCGGGCGTGTCCAGGAAGCCGCCCTCGGCGTGCGCGGCGTCCCAGACTGTCAGCACGGCGAGCCCGGTGGCGATGGGCATCAGGATCCGGGCGCCCGGGGCGCACTGGGCGAGCCAGGCGCGCGGGACCGAGGTCAGCGCACAGGTGGCGACGACACGGTCGAAGGGGGCGCGCTCGGGCACCCCGCGGGCGCCGTCGCCGGTGACGACGGCCGGGCGGTGCCCGGCGGCGGCCAGGTGCCGGCGTGCCGACTCGGTGATCTCCGGGTCGAGGTCGACCGTGGTGACGAGGCCGTCGTCGCCGAGCCGGTGGGCGAGCAGGGCCGCGTTGTAGCCGGTGCCCGTGCCGATCTCCAGCACCCGGTTGCCGCCCTCCACCCGCAGCGCGGCCAGCATCTTCGCCATGAGCGACGGCTGGCTGCTGGAGGAGATCAGTTCGCCGTCGCGCAGCCGGGTGGCCAGCGGTTCGTCGGCGTAGGCGCCGCGCAGCCAGCGCTCGCGCGCCTGCGGGTCCGGGCTCTCTCCCCACCGCCGCTCGTAGCCGCCGCGCACGCCGACGTAGTAGTACGGCACGAAGAGGTGGCGCGGCACCGCCGCGAACGTCTCCCGCCACCCCGGGTCGGCCGCCCAGGCCCCGCTCGCCTCGATCTCCCGGACCAGGTCCGCCCGCGCCGCGGCGGCGAGGCCGGCCTGCTCCCTGTCGGCAGCCTGCGTACCCATGGGTCCACTGTGCTGCGGGACGCCGTCCGAGGCGAGCACCGACCCCGGTTCCCCGGCGGCGGGTCACCGCCGGGGACCGGCCGGTCCTCGCCCCTCCGGGCCCGCCGTCCGGGGTGGTCCCCAGCCTCGGGTCCTCCGTCCGGCCGTCTGAGACCATGGACGGGTGAATGAGATTCGGCGCGGCACGCTTCAGGAGCAGACCTTCTACGAGCAGGTCGGCGGGGAGGAGACCTTCCGCCGGCTCGTCCACCGTTTCTACCAGGGCGTCGCCGAGGATCCCGAGCTGCGGGCCATGTACCCGGAGGAGGACCTGGGCCCGGCCGAGGAGCGGCTCCGGCTGTTCCTGATCCAGTACTGGGGCGGCCCGACCACCTACGGCGAGCGGCGCGGCCATCCGCGGCTGCGGATGCGGCACGCCCCCTTCAAGGTCGACCGGGCGGCGCACGACGCCTGGCTGCGGCACATGCGGGCCGCCGTCGACGAGCTCGGCCTGTCGGAGGAGCACGAGCAGACGCTGTGGAAGTACATGACGTACGCGGCCGCGTCGATGGTGAACACGCCTGACTGACCCCGCACCCTGGCCCGCAGTGCTCCCCGCGGGCGCACTGCCGCCGGGGCACCGCGCCGGCTGAACCGCCCGCCCGGGGAGAGCGGCACCGGGCGGGACGGCAGCCGGGTGCCGCATTCCGGACGCGGGGCGCCGGATGCCGATCACAATCCGGTCAAGCTCGGTCCACCGGCGCTTACCCCGGGCCGGTCCCCTCTGACAGCATCGCCAGGAGATCTGGACGACGGCGGGGGGCCGAGTGACGGGGAACGCGGGTTTCGTCCTGTCGCGCGCGCGGGCGCACCGCCTGCTCCTCGCCGCCGTGCTGCTCTCCGTCCTGCTGACCACGGCCGTCCTGACGACGCTGACCGCGTACGCCGGCGCGATCGGGGACGCGGCACTGCGCCACTCCCTGCGCGATCCCGGCAACGCGGCCGACGCCACCCTGGTCGTGAAGGCGGACGTGCCGCGCGCCGGACGTGCGGCCGCCGACGCCGCCGTGCGGAAGGAGGGCCGCGCGGCCTTCGACGGGCTGCCGGTGACCGTGCGGACCCTGCTGCGGTCCGGCCCGTACGCCCTCCCCCGCACCCCGCGTCCCTCCCCCGCGGGCGGGGGCGCCGCCGCGGACCCGGACCTGACGTACCTGGCGGCCCTCGACCGCACCCAGGTGCGGATCACTGCCGGGCGTATGCCCGGCCGGGGCACCGGCGCCGTCGAGGTCGCGCTGCCGGAGACCGCCGCCGGGCGGCTCGGGCTGCGCCCCGGCGCCCGGCTCACCCTCACCGACCGGCTCGGCGGCGTCCCGGCCCGGGTGCGGATCACGGGTCTGTACCGGCCCGTCGACGCCGAGGCGCCGTACTGGCGGCTGGACCCGCTGGACGGCCGCGGGATCCGCAAGGTCGATTTCACCATGTACGGCCCGATGCTCACCGACCCCGGCGTACTGGCCGGCGGGACGGTGAGCGAGGGGCAGTCGGCGTGGCAGGTGGCGGCCGACTTCTCCGCACTGACCACGGGCCGGATCGACGCGCTGCGGGACGCGGTCCGCGCGGGCGGCACCTCCCTGAGCTCGGCGGACGCGCTGGGCGGCGCGCCGGCCGTCACGACCGCGCTGCCCGAGGTGCTCGACCGCATCGACCGCTCCCTGCTCGTCTCCCGCTCGACCCTCCTGATCGCCGCGCTCCAGCTCGCGCTGCTCGCCGGCTACGCCCTGCTGCTCGTCGCCCGGCTGCTGAGCACCGAACGCGCCGCGGAGACCCGGCTGCTGCTGGCCCGTGGCGGCTCCCGCGCCCGGGTGGCGGGCCTCGCCGCCGTGGAGGCGCTGCTGCTGGCCGGGCCCGCGGTGGTCTGCGCGCCGCTGCTCGCCGGGCCGCTGACCCGGCTGCTGGCCGGGCAGGGCGCCCTGGCCCGGATCGGGCTGCGCCCGGAGGCCTCGGCGCTCGGCCGGCCCGCGGTGTGGCTGGTGGCGGTGGGCGTGGCGCTCGGCTGCGCGCTGGCGGTGACGCTGCCCGTGCTGACGTCGTCGTTCACCGCCGGGCGCGCCCGGACGGTCCCGGCACCGCTGCGCGCGGGCGCGGACCTCGCACTGCTGGCGGTCGCGGCCGTGGCGTACTGGCAGCTGGACCGCCAGCCCTCCGGCGCGGCCGGCGGCGACGGCGCCCTCGGCGTCGACCCGCTGGTCGTCGTCGCGCCCGCGCTCGCCCTGCTGGCCGGAACGGTGCTGACGCTGCGGCTGCTGCCGCCGGTGGCCCGGCTCGCCGAGCGCCGCGCGGCCCGGGGCCGCGGGCTGCCCGCCGCGCTCGCGGGCTGGCAGTTCGGCCGCCGCCCGATGCGGGGCGCCGGTCCGGTCCTGCTGCTCGTGCTCGCCGTGGCGCTGGGCATGCTGGCGATCGGCCAGGGCGCCTCCTGGGACCGGTCGCAGGCCGACCAGGCCGACTTCCGCGCCGGTACGCCGGTGCGCGTGCTGGCCTCCGGGGAGGGCGACCTCGGCCGTACGGAGCAGTACGCGGCCGTCCCGCACGTCCGCGCGGCCGCCCCGGTCGTGCGGACGGCGCTCCAGCTGTCCGGCGACCGCACGGCGACCGTGCTGGCGGTGGACACCGCGCACGCGGCGGAGGCCGTGCTGATGCGGCCCGACCTGGCGCCCCGGGCCGCCCGTCCGCTGGGCCGGGGACTGGCGCCGAAGGGAGCGGCCGCGGGGGCCGTCGTCCCGGCGGGCACCGTACGGCTGCGGCTGACGGCGGCGGTGCACGGCTCGGCCACGGGAACGACGGCGGACGTGGCCGTCACCCTGGAGGACCGCTACGGCACCCCCTACCGCGTGCCGGCCGGCCGGCTGACCGCCGACGGCCGCCCGCACCCGCTGACCGTCGCCCTTCCCCCGTCCGCCGGAACGCTCACGCTCACCGCCCTGGAGCTGACCATGATCCAGCCCGTCGGCGGCGCGGAGCGGCACCGCCTGGCCGTCACGGCACTGACCGCCGCCGACGGCCACGGGACGGTGCGGCAGATCGCGCTGCCCGCCGCCTGGAAGGCCACGTCCAGCAGCAGCGACACCCTCTCCACGCCGGACTTGACCACCCGCGCGGTCCCGCCGCGCGTGACGTCGTCCCGCCCGCTGACCGTCGCGTACGGCACCGGGTACGTGCCGGCCGAGGAGAGCTCCGTCGTCGCCGCGCTGACCGTGCGGCTGCGGGTGCCCCAGCCGGCCGTGCCCGAGATCACGGCCGTGGCCACCGACCGGTTCCTGGCCTCGGCGGGCGCCCGCGCCGGGCAGCGTGTGGAGGTGGTCGTCGGCGGGCGGAACCTGCCGGTGCGCGTCGTGCGCACCGTGCGCGAACTGCCGACCGCGGGCGGCGCCGACGGCCCGGCGGGCACCGGGTCCGCCGCGCCGGACGGAGGCGGGTCGGACGGCGGGGCCCTGCTGGTCGATCTGCGGTCCGTGAACCGGGCACTGCAGGCGCGCTACGGCGAGAGCGTCGCCCCCACCGAGTGGTGGCTGGACACGGGTCCGGGCGCCGCGGCGGGGGTCGCGGCGGCCCTGCGCGCCCTGCCCGACCTGGATCCGGCGCAGGTGGTGGTGCGCGACGAGATCGCCGCGCAGCTGCGCGACGACCCGTTCGGCGCCGGCGCCGCGGCCGCGTTCGCCGCGGCGGCCGCGGTGGCCGCGGCGCTGGCCGCGGTGGGCTTCGCGGTGAGCGCGGCGGGGTCCCTGCGGGAGCGGGACGCCGAGTTCGCCGTGCTGCGCGCCCTGGGCGCCCCGCGGCGTCAGCTGGCCCGCACGATCGCCGCCGAGCAGGGGGTCCTCGTCACCCTGGCACTGGCGGTGGGCGTCGCCCTGGGGGCGGTGCTGACGCGGGCCGTCGTTCCGCTGATCGTCCTCACCGCGCAGGCCGGCAAGCCGGTCCCCGCGGTGCTCGTGGAACTGCCGGTCGCGCGGGTGGCCGTCCTGCTGGCGGCCGTCGCCGTCGCCCCGCTCGCCGTCACGGCGGCGCCGGCGTTCCGCCGCACCGACCCGGCGGCCTCGCTCCGCAACCGGGGAGGTGAGTGAGGTGCCCCCCGTCGTCGCCCCCTGGATCCGCGTCCGCCTGCGTACCGCCCCCGGCGCCGCCGTGGCCCTGGCGCTGCTGGTGGCGGTGACCGCGTGCCTGGCCGCCGTGTTCCCGCGGGCACTCGACCGGTACGAGGACGCCGGCCTGGTCCGGGCGGTCGAGCGGGCCGGCGCGGCGCGCACCACGGTCGGCCTGTACGCCCCGCAACCGGACCCCCGGTTCCCGCAGCCGCAGCGCGAACGGTCCCTGCGCCCCGACCTCCTGGGCCGGCAGTACACCCGCCTCCTCGGCGCGGTCCACCGGCCCCTCGTCGTCGACCCCGGCCAGTCCGCGTACGGCGTGATCACCCGGGAGAAGCTCGCCGTACCGGACCGGTTCATCCCGCGGCCGAGCGGTCTGCCCGCGCAGATGGTCCTGGCCGCGCAGAGCGACCTCGCCGGCCACGCGTCGGTGCGCGCGGGCCGGCTGCCGCGGGCGGCCGGCACGGTGACCGCGACGGCCGTCGGCGTGGAGGCCGCCGTCACCGCCGAGACTGCCAGGCGCCTGCACATCGAGGTGGGGTCGGTCCTCCACGTGCCCGCACTGGCCCGCCCCTCCCTCGCCGTCCACGTCACCGGCATCCTCACCCCGCGCGCACCCCGGGGCTCCTACTGGGCGACCGAGCCCGTCCTGCGCACCCCGGTCCTCGCGCGCGTGCTCTCCTCGGACCCCGATCCGCCGAAGTACTGGGTCGGCGCCCTGCTGATCGCGCCCGAGGCGGCCCCCGCCCTGCTGGGCACGGCCGGCAACCCCATCCGCTACTGGCACCTGGCGCCCGACACCGGCACCCTGCACGCCCGCGACCTGCGGGGTTTGAAGTCCGCCGTCGCCGGGCTGGAGTCCGGACCGGGCCTGGAGCGGCTGCGCCGCCTCGTCCACTCGGACGCGGGGGCGGGCACGGACCTCGACGACGTCCTCCTCTCCTACGGCGGCCTCCGCGGTGGCATCGCCCCGCTGATCGCCGTCGCCGCCCTCGGCACCGCGACGGTCGCGGCGATCGTCCTGACGTTGCTCGGCGGCCTCGCCGCGGACCGCCGCCGCTCCGAGCTCGCGCTGCTGCGCGCCCGCGGCGCCTCCCTGCGGGGACTCACCGGCCGGCTGCTCGCCGAGACCGCGGTGATCGCCGTCCCCGCGGGCGCGCTCGGTCTCGTGGCGGCGCTCCTCGCCGTTCCCGAGGGCCGCCTTGCGTACGCGGCCGGGGCGGCCGCGGCGGTCACCGTGGTCGCCTGCGCCGCCCTTCCGCTGCGCGCGGCGCTCGCGCACCGCACCGCCCGCCTCCACGGTGCACGCGAGGACGCGGTGTCCGTACGTCCCTCCCGGCGCCGTACGGTCGCCGAGCTGACGCTGCTCGTGCTGGCGGTGGGAGCCGTCGAGGCGCTGCGGCGGCGGGGCGTCGCGCCGGCACCGGACGCCTCGGGAGCCTCCGGGGACCAGCTGGTGGCCCTGGCGCCGGTACTGGTCGGTGTGATCGCGGCGCTGGTGCTGGTACGCCTGTATCCGCTGCCGCTGCGCCGGCTGGCGCGCCCGGCCGGGCGGTTGCGCGGAGTGGTGGCCCACCTGTCCCTGGCGCGGGCGGGCCGCACGTCGGTCTCCGCGGTGCTGCCCCTGCTGGCGCTGCTGACCGCGCTCACCACCGCCGCCTTCGGCGGTTCGGTCCTGGCCGGGGTGAACACGGCCCGCGACCAGGCGGCGGTAGGTGCCCTCGGCGCGGACGCCCGCGTGGAGGGGATCATCGAACTGCCGGCCGGGCTGCCCGGCGAGGTCCGCCGGACGCGGGGTGTGCGCCAGGTCACCGAGCTGAGCCTCGCCTACCAGGCGAGACCGGAAGAGGGCGAGAGGCCGGTGCCGCTCGCGGGCGTGGACCCCGGCGGCTACGCGGCCCTCGCCGCCCGCACCGGACTCGGGCCCTTCCCGCGCGACGAACTCGAACGTCCGGCCCGCGGCACTCCGCTCCCGGCCCTGGCCTCCCCCACGGTGGCCCGGATCCACGGAACCCGTCCCTTCCCGGTCCGGCTGGGGGACGGCAGCCTCGTCACCGTGCGGATCGCCGTCGTCAGGGAGCGGACCCCGGCCGTGTCCGGCGCCGACTTCCTGGTCGTCGACCGGGCCGGGCTGAGCCGCGAGGCCGCCCTGCCGACCGCGTTGCTCGTCACCGGGCCAGGGGTGGACGCGCACGCCCTGCGCCGGGCGGTGGGCGACGCCGCGGCCGTGCGGATCCGGTCCGAGGAACGGGCCCAGTACGCCGACTCGCCCCTCCAGTCCGGTGCCGAGCGCGTCTACACGGCGGCGGTGGTGGCCGGCGCCGGCTACGCGGTGCTGGCCCTGCTGCTCGCCCTCCTGCGCGCCGCCCCGGAACGCGCCGCCCTCCTGGCCCGCCTGCGCACCATGGGGCTGACCCGCGCCCAGGGCCGCCGCCTGCTCGTCCTGGAGTCCCTGCCGCAGGCCGTGCTCGCTGCGGCGGGCGGCGTGCTGACGGGCTGGGCGACCGTCCGGCTGCTGTCCCCGGGCATCGACCTGACGGCGATCGCGCTGGCCTCCGCGCAGGCGCCGGCCGGCACCGCCGAGCTGCGCACGGATCCCCTGTCACTGGCGGTACCGGGGCTCGCCGTGCTCGTTCTGGCGGTGGGCATCGCGGCCGGACAGGCCTGGTGGACGGGACGGCGCGGCTCGGTGCGGGAACTGCGGGCGGGAGACGCCGGATGAGCGGGCGGGAGACGCGATCCGTGCGGGCCGGCGGACACCGCGGGCCCGACGCGGGAGACCGACCGGGCACCCGGCCCCACGCCACCGGCCTGCGGACACCGGCTGCTCCGCGGACCGGGCCGGGGGACGTCGACCGCCACGCGACAGGCCCGCGGACACCGGACACCCGGCCGGAGCGGGCCGGGAGACACCCGATGTACGGACGCGATCGCCGCAGCCGCCGCCCAGGAGAGGCCCGATGACCCCGCCGACGACCGACCCCACCCTGGCCGACCTGGCCCGCAGGGCCACCGCGCACCGCGACCGCCCGGCCTACGGCCACGACGCCCTGATCAGCTGCGACCGCCTGGTCCGCGTCTTCTCCGCCGACGGGGTGGAGGTGCAGGCGCTGCAGGGCCTGGACCTCCTCGTCCGCGAGGGGGAACTCATGGCTCTGGTCGGCGCCTCGGGCAGCGGCAAGTCCACCCTCATGAACATCCTCGCCGGCCTGGACACCCCCACCGCGGGCGCGGCCCGGGTCGCGGACCACGACCTGCTCGCCATGACCGCGAAGGACCGTCTGCGCTACCGCCGCGAGGTCGTCGGCTTCGTCTGGCAGCAGACCTCCCGCAATCTGCTCCCCTATCTGACCGCCGCGCAGAACGTCGCCCTGCCGATGCAGCTGTCCGGCACCCGCGTCCGCCGCCGCGACCGCGCCGCACGCGCCCTGGAACTCCTGGACATGCTGCAGGTCGCCGACTGCCGGGACCACCGCCCGCACCAGATGTCCGGCGGCCAGCAGCAGCGCGTCGCGATCGCGGTGGCCCTCGCCAACGACCCCTCCGTCGTCCTCGCCGACGAACCCACCGGCGAACTCGACTCGCACACCGCGGAGCAGGTCTTCACCGCCTTCCGCACCGCGAACGAGCGCCTGGGCACCACCGTCGTCATCGTCACGCACGACCAGGCGGTGGCCGGGGAGGTCCGCCGTACGGTCGCCATCCGCGACGGCCGCACCTCCACCGAGGTGCTGCGCCGCAGCGAGGTGGACGCGGAGACCGGCCACGAGAGGATGGTCAGTCGCGAGTACGCCATGCTCGACCGCGCCGGCCGGCTCCAGCTCCCCGCCGAGTACACCGAGGCCCTCGGCATGCGCGACCGTGTCGCCCTGGACCTCCAGCCGGACCACATAGCCGTCCGCCCCGACGACAGCCGGCAGGCGGAGGACGGACGGGGAGGGAACGGAACCGTCTGAGCGCGCGAGGGCCCAGCCACACGGCTCGGCGCGCGTGGGGGCTCAGCGCGTCCTGAGTTGTCCAGTTCTCCGCCTGGCGTGCGCCGGTCAGCGCACCCCGAGGCCCGACGTCGCGAGTCGGTCCGCCGGTCCTGCCCGCGCCGGTCCGCTCGCGCCGAGCGCTGGAAGCGTCCCGAGACTTCAACCCGGCCGCGCCGGTCAGCGCACCCTGACGCCCAGCGTCCCGAGCCCTGCCCGCCGCACGGCGATCGAGCCGTACGGCGTCCGCAGCCGCAGCCAGGCACCCGAGGAGAACAGCCCCGGCTCTTCGCCGCCGCCGGAGGCCGGGAAGGGCCGCAGGAAGCCCAGCGACTGCGCCGCGTGCACGGCCCGTACGGGCAACGGCGTCGCTCCGACCGTCCGGGACCAGATCTCCCGCCCGATGCGGTCGAGCTCGGCGCGTGTCCGCGCCTCGGGCGCGAGCTGTGCCGTACGGGAGCGGAACTCGGCGACGGCGGCCGCCACCATGTCCCGCAGGGAGTCCGCGGCCGGCAGCCCCGGCTCCGGCTGCCACCCGCCGCGCGGCGGGAGCACGCCCGCCCAGGGCGGACCGGTGACCGCGGGGGGCACGGCGGCCGTCGCCGCCTTCTCGTCCACCGACTCCAGGAGCTCACCGGCGGAGACGGTCGCGTCGAGGGTGACGTCGAGCCCGTTCTCGTAGGGCTTGGCGAGCCGTACCGCGCGCACGGCCAGCACCTCGAAGGACGGCGGGCGCCCGAACACGGCCAGTGCCGTGCCCGCCGCCTGCAGGCGCACCGCGGCCGCGCGGTCGTAGTGGAGCAGCCGGGAGAGGAAGGCGGCGAGGTCCGCCGCCTCCGTCTCGTCGGCGAGGTGGAGCACCGTCATGCGGCGACGGCCTCCGACTCGTCGGCGCCGGCCGCGCCGTCCGCGTCGTCCATGTACTCCTGGAGAAACTTCCGCTCCTCGTCGGTGATGCGACGCGGCCGCTGGGTGCCGAAGTCGAACGGCACGATCACCGTCGAGGCCCGCACGTAGACCTGGTCGCCGTCCTTCACCTCGTAGGTGAGGGTGAAGGACGCCGCCCTGATCTCCGTGACCCACAGCTCGACGTCCACCGGCTCGTGCCGGTGGACCAGCTGCCTCTTGTAGTCGATCTCGTGGCGCGCCACCACGGACCCCTGCTTGAAGTCCTTCTCCGGGCGGAACAGGAAGTCGATACGGGCCTCCTCCAGATAGCGGAGGAACACCACGTTGTTGACGTGGCCGTACGCGTCCATGTCCGCCCAGCGCAGCGGGCAGCGGTAGGTGTGCCGCAAGATCAGCCCCGGGTCAGCTTCTTGTAGGTGGCGCGGTGCGGACGGGCCGCGTCCGCACCGAGCCGCTCGATCTTGTTCTTCTCGTAGGACTCGAAGTTGCCCTCGAACCAGAACCACTTGGACTCGCCCTCGTAGGCGAGGATGTGGGTGGCGACGCGGTCGAGGAACCAGCGGTCGTGGGAGACGACCACGGCACAGCCCGGGAACTCCAGCAGCGCGTTCTCCAGGGAGGAGAGCGTCTCCACGTCGAGGTCGTTGGTCGGCTCGTCGAGGAGCAGCAGGTTGCCGCCCTGCTTCAGGGTGAGCGCGAGGTTGAGGCGGTTGCGCTCACCGCCGGACAGCACGCCCGCGGGCTTCTGCTGGTCCGGGCCCTTGAAGCCGAAGGCGGAGACGTACGCGCGCGACGGCATCTCGACCTGGCCGACGTTGATGTAGTCCAGCTCGTCGGAGACGACGGCCCACAGCGACTTCTTGGGGTCGATGTTCTCGCGGCTCTGGTCGACGTACGAGATCTTGACGGTCTCGCCGACCTTGATCGAACCGGAGTCCGGCGTCTCCAGGCCCTGGATCATCTTGAACAGGGTGGTCTTGCCGGCGCCGTTCGGGCCGATGACGCCCACGATGCCGTTGCGCGGCAGCGTGAAGGAGAGGTCGTCGATGAGGACCTTCTCGCCGAAGGCCTTGTGGAGGTTGTTGACCTCGACGACGACGTTGCCCAGGCGCGGGCCCGGCGGGATCTGGATCTCCTCGAAGTCCAGCTTCCGCATCTTGTCCGCCTCGGCGGCCATCTCCTCGTAGCGGGCGAGACGGGCCTTGGACTTCGCCTGACGTCCCTTGGCGTTGGAGCGGACCCACTCCAGCTCGTCCTTGAGGCGCTTCTGCCGCTTGGCGTCCTTCTGGCCCTCGACCTTGAGGCGGGTGGCCTTGGTCTCCAGGTACTTGGAGTAGTTGCCCTCGTAGCCGTGCAGGCGGCCCCGGTCGACCTCGCAGATCCACCCGGCGACGTTGTCCAGGAAGTACCGGTCGTGGGTGACGGCGACGACGGTGCCGTCGTACTTGGCCAGGTGCTGCTCCAGCCAGTTCACGGACTCGGCGTCGAGGTGGTTGGTCGGCTCGTCGAGGAGCAGCAGGTCGGGCTGCTCGAGGAGCAGCTTGCACAGCGCGACGCGGCGGCGCTCACCACCGGAGAGGTTGGTGACGGGCCAGTCGCCGGGCGGGCAGCCGAGAGCGTCCATGGCCTGCTCGAGCTGGGCGTCGAGGTCCCAGGCGTTGGCGTGGTCGAGCTCCTCCTGGAGCTTGCCCATCTCATCCAGCAGCGCGTCCGAGTAGTCGGTCGCCATCTGCTCGGCGATCTCGTTGAACCGGTCGAGCTTGCCCTTGATCTCGGCGACACCCTCCTGGACGTTCTCCAGGACCGTCTTCTCCTCGTTCAGCGGGGGCTCCTGCAGGAGGATGCCGACGCTGTAGCCGGGCGACAGGAAGGCGTCACCGTTGGACGGCTGCTCCAGCCCCGCCATGATCTTCAGCACGGTCGACTTACCGGCACCGTTCGGGCCGACGACGCCGATCTTGGCACCCGGAAGGAAGCTCAGGGTGACGTCGTCGAGGATCACCTTGTCGCCGTGCGCCTTGCGCGCCTTGCGCATGGTGTAAATGAACTCAGCCAAGAGAAACCGTCCGGCAGCTTGAAATCTGGCAGTGGGCAGATATACCCCATCTTGCCTGACCGCCACCCCTGGACGGAAACCCGTCCGGTCGGGCGGCTCTGACCTGGGGTTTCGTCGCTGGCGGCTGGGGACTCGGCCGGGCCAGGACGCTGTCGTGCGGTCACCGGGGCCGCTGGGCACCACGGTCGGTTGCGGTGGGCCGTGCCGCGCCGCCGCACCTCGGTCCGGCTCCCTGGGGCTTACGCCATGCAATACGCCATGCAAGAGGGACGCCACCGCGACCGCTTGCCAGCGGTGGCAAGCGGCGTCGACGGGGTTCACGATGAAGGGGGTGACGGACGGAACCCCGAAAGATCACAGTGCTGGGCTGGTCACCTTCACGCGTAATCGCCCCCTTGCCTTGGCTCATCGTGCCGAGTGCGCGCGCATGCACACAGTGACCGGGATGGCCGAGGGCCGACTGCGGGCGGACCAGTTCGTGGCCACAGCAGTTGCCGGGCCGTGAGGGGAGAGGAAGAGCGCGGGACCCGCGGGCCTGTGCGAACGGCAGTCCCGCCTCCCTGTCGGACCGTGTCCGGGAACGGCGGAGGCGGACCGTGAGCGGCGGCCAGAAGGAAGATCGTGATGCCTACCGACACCGAGTTGCTCAGCTTCGACGACGAGCGGCTCGAGGAACTGTTTCGCAAGAGTCCGGCAGGTGAGATCCCCAGAGGCCCGATGGAGGGTACGGCGATCTTCCCAGGGGTCGGCCCCGCGGGGGCGCGACTGCTCGCCGGCCTGGTGCATTCGATCGGGTGGCGGGGCAAGGTCTTCAGCCCGGACGGCTACCTCAGCAACCGGCTCGCACCGCTGGACATCCTGTCCATCGTCGCCATGGTCGAGCCGGGCCCGAGCCGCCTGGACGACCAGGAGTGCATCGTCATCGACTACTCCAACACCTCCAAGGTGTTCGGGGGCGTCCGGGACGAGATCCGCCAGGTCGGTCCGCACCTGTACCTGGGCCTGATCTGGCTGTCCGGCCGCAAGATCGGGTGGTTCACGCTGCGCGAACCGGGCAACGGCAGCGGATAGCCGCTGTCGCGCCGAGACGGTGACGCCGGCGTCGCGGCCGCAACGAGCGCCCGCCATCGGCAGTGCCACTCCCCGGGACCACTCGGCAAGACCTGCCGGCGCGCCGGGCTCCGGCCCGCGGGCGGAGGTCCTGCAGCGTGCCGACACGACGAAAGGCCGCCTCTTGTCTCCCCCCACTGTTCGCCCCCGCCGATCAGCACTCCCGACCTCGCGCGGCGTCGGAAAGGCCAAGCCGGCTCAGCGGCGCCCGGCAGGCATCGCCCTGGCCGCATCGGCCACCCTGGCACTGGCCCTGACGGGTGTCCCCGCCACCACGGCTCCCGCCAATCCGCCCCCGTTGCACGGAAAGGTCACCAGCGCGGGAAAGCCGCTGTCCAACGCCACCGTCACGCTCTTGGCCGGAGATCGGCAAGGCGCCCGGGCACTCGGGCATGCCACCACCGGCGCCGACGGAGCCTTCCGGATCCGGCCCGAGCAGCGCACGGGCTCCGTGCTGTACGTCGAAGCCACACCCACTGGCGACCGGTCGTTGCGTCTGCGCTCCGTCGTGGGAGTCGGCCCCGGCGGCGGTGTGCCGCAGCGCTCCGAATCCGCTGTCACGGTCAACGAATTCACCACCGTCGCCGCCACCTACGCGCTGGCCCAGTTCACCGACCGGCGCGGCATCAGCGGGCCGAGCCCTGGCCTGGAGAACGCCGCGGCTACGTACTACAACCTCGCCGACCCGGTCTCGGGGAGACCCGGCAAGGTGGTCACCGACCAGAACAACGGCAGCAGGAACGACACCCTGGCCACCCTCGGCACCCTGGCCAATCTCGTCTCCCTCTGCGCGCCGGGAGCGGACACCGAGCGATGCCAGGACATGCTGCGCCTGGCCACACCGCGGCGCGGGAACACTCCTGGTGACACGGCGCAAGCGGTGCTCAACCTCGCCCGCGACCCGAGGCTGGCCACCGGCGGGCTGTACGCCCTGGCCGGCCGGGCGCACACCTACACCCCCGCGCTCACCGCGGCGCCGGCGGCCTGGGTCCTGGCCCTGCACTACACCGCCCCCGGCGTCTACGCCCCCGGCCGTATGGCCATCGACGCCAAGGGCAACGTCTGGGCCTCCAACAACTGGCTGCCCGGAACGCGGAACCCCAGCCCCTATGTCACCGTGCAGGACCCGGTGGGCAGCCCGACCCTGAACAGCCCCATCAGCGGCGGCGGCATGAAGGCGGGTGCCTGGGGCATCGCCGTCGACCACGGGAACTCCGTGTGGGTGTCCAGTTACGGCGGCGATGCCATGTCGAAGTACTCGTCGGCCGGAAAGCCGCTGTCGCCCGGTTCAGGATTCAAGAACGGCGGCCTGAACCATCCCCAGGGCACCGCAGTCGACCAGAGGGGCAACATCTGGATCGCGAACTTCTACGGCCTGAAGGGCAACCGCGGCCAGGGAGACGTGGTCGTCTACCCCCACGGCGACCCCTCGAAGGCGATCACCATCAAGGGCGGCGGCCTCGACCACCCGTTCTCCGTCCAGATCGACGGCTACGGCCGGGCCTGGGTGAGCAACGCCCGCCTCAACGGGGCGAAGCTCCTGGACTCACGCGTACCCGAGGGCCACGTGGGCGGGAGCGTCACCGTGATCGGCCCCGACTTCAAGCCGATTTCGTTCTCCCCCATCGAGGACACCTCGCTCGACTGGCCCCTCGGACTGGCCGTCGACTCCAGGAACAACGTCTGGGTGCCCAGCTTCGTCAGCAACTCGATCACCGAGATCGGGCCGAGCGGAAAGGTCGCAGGCGTATACAAATTCCCTACGGCCATCGCTCCCTGGTCCGTGGCCGTCGACGGGTCCGACCGCGTATGGGTCGCCGGCTTCGGGGCCCCGTCCGTCTCCGTCCTGTGCGGCGTGAACACCAGCGCCTGCCCGCCCGGCTCCTCCACCGGCTCCCTGCTGTCGCCGCCCGGCGGCTACCGCAGCGACTCCATCCAGCACCTCACCGCCATCCAGCTCGACCAGTCCGGCAACGTCTGGCTGGCCAACAACTGGTCGAAACTCGTCCCACCCACCGGCGGCAACGGTCTGGTCGAACTCATCGGAGTCGCCACACCCGTCTGCACGCCCCTGACCCCGGTGCCCGCCCGCCCGGCAACGACCAGTTCAACGGCCTGCCCCACCCGGACCAGCACACAACCCGGATGACAAGGGCCGGCCGTAGGCCATCCCCACCCTCGCCGCCCGCGGGTGCGGCGCGGCCCCGGTGCGCCCCTGGGGCCGGCCGGGGCCGGAGCGGGCCGAGCCGGGTCGGTGCCGGAGCGGGTTCGGCGGGTCGCTCACTGTTGAGTTGGCAAGGTGCCGTGCGTCGTCAGCGCTCGGTCGGTGCCTTCTTCTTGCGGACGATGCTCAGGGCCGTGGCGCCCAGCACCAGCAGGCTCAGGCCGATCGCCGCCATCAGCGGGGTCGTGCTGGTGCCGCCCGTCGCGGCGAGGTTCGTGCCGCCGGCCTCGCCGGCGGCCACGATCGCCGGGCTGGGCTCGCCGAGCGTCTGCGTGGCGGCGCCGGTCTCGCTGCCCCGCGTCCTGCAGTCCAGTACGCCGCTGAACCGCCGGCCGACACCGTTCGGGTCCTCGATCGTGAAGTCGTACGCCTGATCCTCCTGCAACGGGATCGTCAGCGTCTCGGACGCCCCCGCCGCGACGCTGTGCCCGGTGCCGAGCAGTTGGAAGGTGAACGACTCGTCGCCCTTGTTGTCCACGGTGATGTCGACGCCGCCGTCGGCACAGTTCTTCGACGCGGACAGGGCCGGTATCGCACCGTGTGCGGCCCAGGTGGCGCTGGCCGTGGCGGAGACCGTCGACTCGCTGGAGCCCGCCAGGATCTGGGTCTGGCTGCGGCTGTCGGAGGTGAAGGCGCGGCCCACCGGGACGGTGGTGGAGGCCTGCACGGTGAGCGTGGCCGTCCCTCCCCCGCCGCCGGACACCTCGCCGCCCTTGGCGTCTTCCCCGGGCACCTCGAAGAACAGCCGGCTGCCGTTGACGGCGGAGGTGACCGGCCTGCCGTCCTCGCCGGTGATCCGTACGCCGGTGGTGGCGGCGTTCGCGGGCGGTGTCACCGTCACGCTGCTCGCGTCGGTGCGCACCGTCACCGGGCCGATCCTCTCGCCGGGGTGGCCGGAGACGGCGGGCGGGTCGAGGGTCAGCGAGGCCTGGGGCTCGGGCAGGTCGCGGGCGTGTGCGTGCAGGTAGTCGGCGAGCTTCTCCGCCTCGGGGTTCACGGCGTCGACGTCCGGGCCGTCCGAGTAGCGCCAGATGGCCACCTGGGTGCCGGCCGCCGCGTCCTGCTCGGTGAGGTTTCTGACCCCGGCCTTGGCGGCCAGCGCCGCGAGGTCGTTCACCTGCGGGTAGGAGTGCTGCAGGATCCAGCGGATCTTCCCGGCGTGCTCGTTGGTGCCGAGCGAGGTGCCGCTCCACGGCGTCTCGTGGTACTTGGCGTCCTTCTGCGTGGGGGTGTGCACGTCGACGCAGTACGTCTGGAGCATGCCGCCCCCGTCGACGGACATCTCGAACAGGCCTGCGGAGACCTCGAAGTCCCCGCCCTCGTCATGTATGACGGCGGTGCCGTACGTCTTCAGGCCGCCTATGGTGGCGGTCGCCCCGCCCTGACTCCGTGGTGTCCCGTCGGCGGCGGCCGGGCCGGCGGCGGTCATCACACCCGCCGCGGCGAGCCCGGACATCAGCGTCGCGGCGGCGAGGCGGGCCGCCCCTCGCCTGCGCGTGGACGGCACAGAGAACCAAGCACACACAGAATTCCCCTTCGAGCAGGACCCGTTGACGTGGGGGTACGGTCCCACCAGCAGAATCTCAAGCCCCGAGAGCCATGCCCGGCATCCTAAGTACCGGGCACAGCACGCTTCTTCGCCACCTGGTCGGATCAGTGATCCGAATCGGAATCGTTATCGCCGCCGTGCCCGACAGCCCGTGTTTCAGGGCGACTTGTCGACAAGTCACTGCGGCCGTCGGTCGAACCGGCCTGTCGGCAGGCGGCGGTCCAGCGGCCGCGCGTGCGGCAGTTCGACCGGGCCCGCCCCCCGTCGTCCGGCCTCGCCTCACGTCACCGAGGCCGCCGGCGGGCTTGGTTGGAGGTCGGCAGCCTGGTCCGCCGTCTCCGCGACCGGTGTCTCCCAGGCCGGCTCGGGTGGCGCCGGCGCGCCCGCTGTCACCGTCTCCGGCCGGCCGGACCGTCGGAAGGCCGAGGTGCCCCGCGCCAGGTCGTGGCCGATCGCCACGGCGTCGATCTCCGCCGAGGTCCGGCTCTGGCTGTCGCGGACCTCCGTGCGCACCTTCAGCCGGCCCTGGACCACCACGGGATCGCCGACGTTCAGCGACGCCGTCACGTTCGTGGCGAGCTGGCGGTTGGCCCACACCGTGAAGAAGTTGGTGTGGCCGTCCGTCCAGCTGTTCTTCTCGCGGTCCCAGTAGCGCGGGGTCACCGCCAGCCGGAACCTCGCCGACGCCCCCGACGCCAGCTCGCGGTACATCGGCTGGGTCGCCACGTTGCCCACCGCGCAGACCATCGTCTCGTTCATCGCCTGCCCCTCCCTCGCCCGGCTGGTCACGTCGGGCGGACACACGCACGGGCCCGTCCCGTACGGGCTGCACACGCACGGGCCTGTCCCGTACGGCTGCGTCTGCCGCGACGACCGCGTCCCCGGCGATCGCCGCGGAACCAGACTGCCTCCGCCGGCGCCGGGCCCGCCGAGCGCTGTGGACCACCGCCTGCCTGTGGACAACTCCCTCACCCGAGTGGGGGACGACCTCACCGGAGTCCGGAGTGAGGACGACCTCACCCGAGTAAGGGACACCCGCCCCGCGGCCGAGCCTCCCCCTACCGGCCCCGGCCGCCTCAGCGCACCCCCGCGCCCGTGACGCGCGCGTACCGCTCCTGCACCTCCCGGTACCGCAGCAGCTCCGCCGCCACCGGATCCAGCACCCGTGCCCGGCCGCAGCCCGCGGCCGCCTCGCGCAGGCGCCGTTCCGCCTCCAGGCCGTATCTCCGTGCCGGTCCGCGGGCCGCGATCCGGCAGCTCCACTCCACCAGCGGGCCGCCGACGATGCCGGCCACCATCAGCAGCACCGGCACGGCCACGTTGGGCGCCATGACGCCGATGATCTGGCCGACCAGCCACAGGCCGCCGACGACCTGGAGGATCGTCATCGCCGCCTGCGCCAGGACCGCCGCCGGCCACCAGCCCGGCCGCGGCGGCCGCCCCGGTGGCAGCCCGGCCCGCGCCGCCAGCTCGTCCAGCGCCTCCGGCAGCCCCTGCGCCCCGCGCACTGCGGCCTCCCGCACCGCCTGCGCCCACGGCGCCGGCAGGCCGGCCGAGGCCCGGTCGGCCACCGTGCGCACGGCCTGCTCGACGCGCTGGCGCGCCGTGGCCTCCTCGTCCGGCTGGGCGCGCACCGGCAGACGTCCCGTGGTCGATTCACGCCGGACGTGGACCCACCGCCACAGCCGCAGCCAGGGCGTGCCGCAGGCCTTGTTGGCATTGCGCAGCCAGGCGCGCTCGGCCGCCTCTCCGGCGGCGGTGGCACCCATCGCGTCCGCGAGGCGCGCCGCGAACTCCTCGCGTGCCTCCTCACTGAGCCCCGGACGCCGGCTCGCGGCGTAGACGGGCCGCAGCCGCGCCGCGGCGGCGTCCACATCGGCCGAGACCCGCCGCGCCGCCGCGCCCCGTTCCGCCACGAACTGGCCGAGCGCCTCCCTCAGCTCGCCGACGCCGTCCCCGGTGAGCGCGGACAGCGCCAGCACGGTCGCGCCCGGCTCGCCGTGCTCGCCCAGCGCGACGCCGTCCTCGTCGAGCAGCCTGCGCAGATCGTCGAGGACCTGGTCGGCGGCGTCCCCGGGCAGCCGGTCGATCTGGTTGAGGACGACGAACGTGACCTCCGCGTGCCCCGCCATGGGCCGCAGGTAGCGCTCGTGCAGCACGGCGTCGGCGTACTTCTCCGGGTCGACGACCCAGATCACGGCGTCGACGAGGGCCAGGATGCGGTCCACCTGCTCGCGATGCTGGACGGCGGCCGAGTCGTGGTCGGGCAGGTCGACCAGGACGAGCCCGCGCAGCTGCGTGTCCCCGTCGGACCCGTGCACCGGACGGCGGCGCAGCCGGCCCGGGATGCCGAGCCGGTCGATGAGGCTCGCCGCGCCGTCGCTCCAGCTGCACGCGATGGGCGCCGCGGTGGTCGGCCGCCGCACGCCGGTCTCGGAGATGGGTACGCCGGCGAGTGAGTTGAACAGCTGCGACTTGCCGCTGCCGGTGGCGCCCGCGATGGCGACGACGGTGTGCTGCCCGGACAGCCGGCGCCGCGCCGCCGCCTCGTCGAGGACGCGGCCCGCCTCGGTGAGCGTGTCGCTGTCGAGGCGGGTGCGGGACAGGCCCACCAGCTCGCGCAGCGCGTCCAGCCGTGACCGCAGGGGGGCGTCGTAGGCCAGGGGGGTCGTGGGAAGCGGGCGGAGCGGCCTGGTCTCCACGACGGGGACGAGGTGTGCGGTCTCCGTCACGCGGCGGGCGATCAGCCCGTCGTCCCAGACCTCCGCGGCCTCGGTGCGGCCGGAGGTGTCGTCGTCCTTCACGCGTGCGTGCTCGTCCTTCGCTCGTGCGTACTCGTCCTGCGCTCGTGCGGCCGGGCGGTGGTCCGCCGCGGCGCCGCCTCCCGTGCAACCATGTCCGGCGGCACCCGCCGCGGGACCCGTGGGGTTGCCTTCCGGGGTGTGCCGTCCGGGGACGCCATCCGCGGTGTGCCGTCCGGAGATGCCTTCGGCGGTGCGCTGCCCGGGGGCGGCCTCAGCGACGTGCCCGCCGGCCGCGTCGGGTCTGCTGGGACGGCCCGTGTCGGCACGGACTGCGTCAGCCCGGACTGCGTCAGCCCGGACTGTGTCGGCACGACCCGTATCGCCACGGACTGCGTCAGCACGGACTGCGCCGGCACGAGCTGTATCGGCACGGCCGGGGTAGGAGCGACCTGCCGTGCGCGCGTTCACGGTCTCCCCACCGCCGCCGGGCCCTCCCTCGGCGGAACCGGCGACGTCGAGGGCACCTGCAAGGCCCGCGGGACTACCGGAACCGCCAGGACTGCCGAGGCCACCGACGCCGCCCGCGCTACCGGGGCGGCCCGCGCCACCGGCGTCGGCGAGACGCGGAGGTCGCCGGTCCTCCGCGGGCCTACGCGGAGGCGCATCCTCGGCACCGCCGGCGTCCCGGGCGCCTCCAACCTGGAGGCGCCCGGCGCCGCCGGATCCGCTGCCGGTGCCACCGGTGCTCCGGAGGCTCTCGGCGCCCCACACGTCCTGGGTGCTCTGGAAGTCCTCCCTCCGGGGGTTCCCGGAGGTCCGGGCGGTGTCCCCGTTGCTCCCGGCCCCCCAGCCGGCGCCGCCGTCCGCGGCGCGCCCGTGAACCGTGCCCTCCGTCCGGTCGGCGTGCTCCCTGTGGTCATCGTCAGTGACGGCGGACACCGGTCACCTCTCCTTCAGCAGTACGGACAGCGCGGCGATGAGTTCTGCCTGGGGGTCCGGGTGCACCTCCAGCGCGTCGAGCGGGGCCAGCCGGCGCTCGCGCTCGACGTGCATGACCCGGTCCAGGTGGTCCGTGAGCAGCCGCCCGGTGCGGTCCCGCAGACGCAGAGCGCCGTGCGCGCCGACCCGCTCGGCGAGTCCCTCACCGGCGGACCGGGCCCGCCGACCCCCCAGCAGCCCGGTGGCGACCAGGGCGGCGACGGTCTCGGGATCGGGCGCGACGCTGCGCTCCAGTCGGCCCACCTCCTCCTCGGCGTACTCCTCCAGCTCGCGCCGCCACCGCCGGACCGCCATCCCGATGCGGTGCTCGGCGCTCCCCGGCGAGGGGTCGCGGCCGACGAGCTCCGCGGCGGCCGCCGCCGGTTCGCGCCGCCAGACGTCGTCGATGCGCTCGTCGGCGGCGGTGACGGCGCACAGCAGGAGGGCGCCGAGGCTCTCCACCAGCGCGTCGAGCAGCTCGCCGGCGGTGCAGTCGAGCGGGAAGGCGCGCCAGCGCTTCAGGGCGTCCCCGGCGAGCACGGCCCCGGCCTGCAGACGCCGCCGGACACGCGCGTACTCGCTGTCGTACGCGCTGTCGACGGCGGCGGTGAGCCGCAGCGCGGCCGCGTACTGCGCCGCCGACGCGGCGGCCAGCTCGGGCATCCGGGACTTCAGCGAGTTCAGGAGGCCGTAGGCCGTGCGGGCCATCGACTGGCGGCGGGCCGCCGGGTCGTGGGCCTGCTGGACGAGCCAGCTGCGCAGCGGGGCCACGGCGGTGGCGGGCAGCAGTCCGGCGCCCCAGGCCGACTCGGGCAGCTCGGGCACGGTGAACCGGGGAACGTCGCCGAGCCCGGCCTTGGTGAGCAGGGCGCCGTACTGCCGGGAGACCTCGGAGACGACCTGGTGCGGCACCCGGTCCAGCACGGTGACGAGGGTGGCGTCGTACTCCTTGGCGGTGCGCAGCAGATGCCAGGGGACGGCGTCGGCGTACCGGGCGGCCGTCGTCACCATGATCCAGATGTCGGCGGCGCAGATCAGCTCCGCGGCCAGGACGCGGTTGTCGGCGAGCAGGGAGTCCACGTCGGGGGCGTCGAGCAGGGCCAGCCCGGGGGGCACGGTGTCGACGGTCTCGACGCGCAGCACCCGCGCGCTCTCGTCCTCCGGCAGCGGCAGGTCGTCACCGGCCTCCTGGTGCGGCACCCACACGCGCGCGAGGTCGGGCAGGACGCGCACACCGCTGAACCAGTGATGGTCTTCCGGATGGCACACCAGTACCGGCGTCCGCGTCGTCGGCCGCAGCACGCCCGCCTCACTGACCCGCCGCCCGACCAGGGAGTTCACGAGCGTCGACTTCCCGGCGCCGGTGGAGCCCCCGACCACGGCGAGCAGGGGCGCCTCGGGCTGTCTGAGCCGGGGCAGCAGATAGTCGTCGAGCTGGGCGAGCAGTTCGTCTCGGCTGGCCCGCGCGCGTGGCGCCCCTTCGATGGGCAGCGGGAAGCGCGCGGCGGCGACACGGTCGCGCAGGGCGGAGAGTGCGTCGAGCAGCTGAGGCCGTACGTCCAAGGTCACCACATGTGAAGAATGCCCAATTTTAGGGGAATTCTGAAGCATATGCGCATGCCTGCGCGCCGACCCGACACAACGGACAGAAGGGGCGACCCGGACGCCAGCGCCGTCCAGGCATAACGAGTGCACAACACCCGGTGCGCGAGAGGCTCAAAGGCGTGCACGATTCGTACCTGCCTGCGATTATCAGGACCGCTTCACCGAACCTCCACATTGAGCCACGGAGGCGAAGCAACAGGGACAAGGACGCGGGAGCCCTATCCTTGTCCCCGGCAACGTCACGGAACGGCCCACACCCGGGCACCACGACAGAGGCCACCACACCAGGCCCCCGTAGCTCAGTGGATAGAGCAGGCGCCTTCTAAGCGCTTGGCCGCAGGTTCGAGTCCTGCCGGGGGCGCCATCTCCTACCAGCGGAAACGCCCCAGAGGGGATCTCCCCTCCAGGGCGTTTTGCATGGCTCTGACGGCAACGGCCCCGTCACTCGACGGCCAGCAGAGTGCCCAGCCTGTCCAGGGCGGCCCGCTCCTCCGCCAGGTCGGCGCGCGCGTAGATGTTCATGGTCACCTCCAGCGCGCTGCGCCCCACGATGTTTCGGACGACATGCGGCGGGATGCCGAGGCCGAGCAGGAGGGTCACGCGGGTGTGCCGGAGATCGTGGAAACGGGCCTCCAGGCCCAGCCGCTCGCGGATCGGGTGAGAAGTGCCGGTTCCGGCCGACGCACTGACGAGGGCGTCGCAGAGCGCTTCTGCTTGGCTGTGGCCGCTACGTGGTCACACAGGACTGGGGCGGGCTCCGCCTGGGGCGTCCCTGGGCCGTGCGAGGGCGCCCAAGGTGCGCACCAGACGGCCCTTCACCCGCCCCTTAATCACTCAGAGTCAACCGGGTCACATCGGGCATCTCCCAGATCGCCTCCTCATCGTCGGCCCTGGCCAGGCCGCTCTCCACAAGTAGCCGCAACCATCTGTCCCGGTATCGGCCGCGCCGGTCACGGCGCGTGACAACGCCCGGTCCGATCATGGCTGCGACAAGCTGGGGGTAGGCCGGCCCGAGGACGAAGCGGTCGAAGAACGTGACGATGTCGTTCGCGAACACCAGGACGTCGATCGTTTCGTCCGGGTGCTTGTACAGGTGGATGTAGTCGTCGATGTCGTAGTGGTAGACATCCCCGTCGTCCAGGTCCAGCCAGATGCGGTCGGCGCACTCGATGTCCTGCGGGGCGCGGTGGCGCTCGCAGCCGATGGCCAGGGGACTGCCCAGTGGGCAGTGCGGAACGGTCGCCCGGGCCGCCCACGCGGCTGGGCCCTGGACCTCGTCGGGCTGAAAGAAGCGGAAGTGGTCGGCGCCCAGCCGCGAGAAGAGGCCGAACACCTCGGTGACCCCCTGCGGCAGTTCCGGAACGGGCTCCGGGTTCCTCGTCCCCTCGATGATCACCCCGAAGCCGTACTCGGCCTCCACCTGCGTGATCAGCTCGAGCTTGGAGCGAATCCGCTCCAGCCCTTCCCGGCGCCCCTCGTCCATCGGACATCCCCCTGTTCTCGTCACCCCGGCGTGAGGAGCAGGGCGGAGTGAGGAGCGTGCTGAGCCCGGTAACGGTCTGCTCAGACATCCACGCGAGTGCTCCCCGCCCTGGTGGCGGTGCTCGCCGGGCCGGACGTGTGCGTCACCGACCGTATCGTGCTCACCGATGACATCACGGCCGGCCCGCGTCGGCCCAGGTCCTCGATCGGCGCTGCCACGTGGCCTGACCAGGCGTCCGTGGACAGCGCACGGCAGCCGCTCCCAGTTCCCTTCCCGGGGGCTCGGGCAGCCGCTCCCAGTTCCCTTCCCACCCAAGGGCCCGGCTCATACGTCGTTCAGTCGCAGCAGTCGCAACAGCACTTGCACGGGTTGCAGCAACCACCACCACCGCAGCAGCCGTCACCCGAGCCACCGCCGGAACCACCAGAGCCACCGGATCCCCGATCCCCGCCGCCCGAACCTCCGGCTGACCCGCCCGAGTTGCCGCCGCCCCGGCCGCCGAACCAGCCGTCGCCCCCTGAACCGCCCTGGTGCGAGCCGCCATCGCGGTTGCCGTCACCGAACTGCCAGAGCTCTCCGTCGTCCTCGATGCAGATGCAGCAGTTGGAGCACACCCCGCAGCCACGGCACAACCGGCGCCACTGGCCACACCGCCGGCACTGCCCCTCCGGCGGCCGGCCCGACGCCATCGAGCCGCCCTCCGGGGCCGCGCCGGCAAGCGCCCCTGTGCCGCAGGCCGTGCCGGTCTCCGAAGGTATTTCCGTCGCCGTACGGCGTCCCGGCCAGAGCAGCATGCGTGAGCCCCGCGCCTGGTGGCGACGCTGGTGGTGACGATGCCGGGGGTCGAAGACGCGATCAGTGGCACGCTCCAACTCGGCGCCCAGGAGCGCTCGTACCAGCCGCCCGTCGACGAACTCGGCTTCTGCCAGAGCGAGTCGGATTCCGTGGACGGCGTCGTCACAGAGCCGGCGCACTTCGGCGCGGTCCGTGCCGGTCACGGCAATCGGGTTCCACGCGTCGGACGCCTCGTCCGCGTCCAGGTCCTCCACCGCGTCCAGCAGATGCGCCAGCCGACCGAACAGGCGGCCGGCCTCCGCCAGGGGTTCGGCGTTGCCCGGGCGGCCGGCGAGTACCGCGGTGTGGGCGAAGGCGGCGGCGGTTGCCGTCTCCGTGGGCTCCGTCACCGTCAGCAGCGAGCTGCCGGGGCCGGTCAACCGCTCGATTTCCGGCTGGCGTTCGACCGTGCCGAGCAGCACCGCGGTGTCGAAGCCGAGCCGTTCGCCGCCCGCGGCGCTCGCACGGACCAGCCGTGGGCGATCCGGCGTGCCGCCAGCGCCACCGGGCGGCGCCCCAACAGGCCGTCGCCGTCGGTGACATGGTCACGTATCTTCGCTGCGGCCAGCACCAGCGACACCGTCGCCGCCAGCCGTGCGCCCTCGCCCTGCGCCACGTCCGCCGACCGCATCCCGCGCAGCGGGCACGGACCGGCGCCTCGCCGCCAGTCGCCGGTACGCTCCGACTGCGCCTCGGTCAGCACCGAGACGATCAGGCCGTCGTAGTTGGTGGCCACCCGTGCGAACTGCCCGTACTCGCCGCGCAGCGCCAGGCACAGCCCACACAGATGCGCCATCCACTCGGTACGCATGGCCTCGCCCAGGCGATGACGGCACGGCCTGATGATTCCGAACACCGAACGTTCTCCCCCGCACATACAGCTACCGAAACAAGGCCAGCTGAACGGCCCACGGACGCACGACCGCATGTGACCTCTACGCGCGGCCGCCATCCTAGACACAACACCGCTGACTTGGGCAGAAGAAGACCCGCGCCGCCCAGGACGCCGGATCGGAACCGGGTGCCGGGCGGACGGGGCAGGCCGCCGGCGACGGGACGAGGAGCAGAAGCGGCTGCGAAAGCCGTCCGCCGAGCAGGCGAGGGCGATCAAGCTCTTGAACAGGGCGACCTCTGCCCGATCAACCTTCCGTGTGGACGACCACCTCGGGGTACTCCGCGGTCGGCCCGTCCAGCAGCTCCCGGCCCACGCCCTTCAGGTGAAGGTCGAGGAACGCTGTCACATATGCGCGGGTGATTTCCTGCGACCGCTTGCCCGACAGGGGCTCCTCCTACGGCAGAAGGCCAAGTCGCTCACCGAGGAGAAGGGTCCGGTCATGCTCCTGACCGGCGACCAGACTCCGGCAGCGATCCGCCGTACAGGTGCGAAACGGATCGAGACCTGGCTGAAGAACCGAAAGGTGAAAGGCGCCACCGCACTCGCCCGCACTGCCGTGGACGTCGCTCAAGCCCAGCACACCGCGCTGCCCGGCGAGAGGCTGGCCGCCGCCATGGTGGTCCGCCTTGCGAAGGGGTGATGGCCCTCGACGAGGAGATCGCGGAACTCGACGCCCTTATCGAGGCCCGGTTTCGCGAACATCCGCACGCCGAGGTGATACGCAGCCTTCCCGGCATGGGCGCCAGGCTCGGCGCCGAGTTCATCGCCGCCACTGGCGGGGACATGAACGCCTTCGGCAGCGCCAACCGCTTGGCCGGCCTGGCCCCGCAGCCCCGCGACTCCGGCCGCGTCAGTGGCAACCTGCACAGACCCCGCCGCTACCACCGCGGGCTGCTGCGGGCGATGTACTTGTCTGCACTAGCAAGCCTCAAGTGCTGCCCCGCCTCCAAGGCGTACTACCAGCGAAAGCGGAGCGAGGGGAAGGGTCACAAGCAGGCCCTTCTGGCCCTCGCCCGCCGACGCGTCAACGTCCTGTGGGCAATGATCCGCGACAGCGAGTGCTACCAAGTTTCACCCCCCGTCGCAGTCGCGGCTTGACATCAGCATTGGGAAGTCCCGTAATCGATCACGGGTGGCTGTCCTGTGAGGGGCACATGATGGAGGGCTCGCAGGTCACAGGCTGTTCGCCAACCCTTAGCATGCCTTCGTGACGCGGCCCTGGACGATGCGCAAGATGGCGGATGAGTTTGCCCAGTTGCTCGGGATGGCTCCTGCCGGTGTGGACGGCGGCAACCTCACGTTCGCACGGGGAGACTTGCAGTCCACGCTCTCGATCTGGAAAGACCGCTACGACCGGGCGGTCTTCGGCTGGATGGTCGTCACCTACGACACCGCCCTCCGTGACCAGATGCAGGGCTTCGGCGGAATGAGTATCCGGATCGACCACCCCACGCCGAGCGGCGAAGCGAACCCGACCAACATCCCCCCAGGGGCCTGCTATCCGTGGCCGGCGAGTGGAAGTTCCTTGGGGAGGGAGGCAACTGCCGCCGTCACTGAGTACGGGCGTCCCTCCTTGCAGTTCGTCCGCGACCGCCACGACCTGGGCCTGCTCCTGCTGGCAGACACTCACGTTCACCGCGACAGCGTCTGGTCCTTCGCACCGACCAACAACGAGCCGGGACGGCTTGCACAGGCGATCCTGCTCGCCCGGCACTGCGGGGACCATGAGCTGGAACGGGCGGCCGTGGCCAAGCTGCGGAGGCGAGGCGAGGAGCCTGTGGCGCCCTGGCCCGACTACCTCTTCCGGCAAGCCGTCGCCGACTGGGCCAAGCAGTACTCCAAGGCTACTGGGATCGACCTCAGCGACTTGGCCAAGCTCAAGCGGAAACGCCCTCACTACCCCGAGGCCCCGAAATCTCAAGATTCCCGTTGCGGCGCTTCTTGACCGGGAGGCGTGATCTCCATGTGGCTGCCGTGATCACATCCTCGGCACCGTGCTGGATAACCCCGTTCACGGGGCTGACCCCGCAAAGCTTCAACAGCTCGTTGCCGTACTGCGCAGAGGCGGCGCCGACGGTGCACGGGGGGGACGGCCCTGGAGTCTTCCATTGGAAGGCCGCGTGCTCCTTGTGGCCGTACTGGCGCACCAACCTCACCATGCGTCAGCTGGCACCGCTCTTCGGGATCTCCAAGTCTGCCGCTGATCGCATCATCGACCACATGGCTCTCTGCTGGCCCTGCAGCAGCGCAAGCGCTTCAGCGCCGCAACCGTGCTGATCGTCGACGGCACCTTGGTGCCCACACGTGATCACACCGTGGCTGAGCAGTCGAAGAACTATCGTTACTCCACCAATCACCAGGTAGTCGTCGAGGCCGACACCCGGCTCGTCGTTGCGGTCGGCCGGCCGGTGCCTGGCAACCGCAACGACTGCATAGCGTGGGAGCTGTCCGGCGCGAAGGCCGCCGTCGGCAGCGCCACAGTGATTGCCGACGGCGGCTACCAGGGCACCGGCCTGGTCATCCCACATCGCCGTGGCCGCAACCAGGACCAACTTCCAGGCTGGAAGGAAGAACACAACCGCTCGCACCGACATGTCCGCGCCCGCGTTGAACATGTCTTCGCCCGCATGAAGCGCTGGAAGATCCTTGCGACTGCCGCTTGAAAGGTGACGGCGTTTACCATGCCGTGCTCGGCATCGCCCGCCATCACAACCTCACCGTCGCCCGGCCCAGGTGATCATTGCGGGACAAGCCCTAAAGAGGGAGCGAGCCCTCGGCTTGCACTCTGCTGTCGATTGATTTGCCGCCACCGACACATGCGTCGAGGAACTCGGACAGCTGCGCAAGCGCCTTGAGCAGATGCTCCGTGCGCTGTGTCTTCTCGCCACGCGCGATGTCCAGGTAGAACATGATGAGCCGGTCGATCCAGACGCGCCAGCTGGGGTCCTGGAGCTTCTCGCAGAACTCGCGATAGGTCAGAAGACGTTCGTCGTCGCGGATCCACACCGACTCACCGATGCTCGGTTGCGTCACGTAGTAGACGCCGCCGTTGACGAGGAAACCTCGTTGCACACGCAGGAGCAGCGCTGCGAGGCGAGTGTCGTCCGCTGCGGAAAGGCGAAGGTAGGGGAAATCCTCCCGGACCTTCTTGAGCTGGGCGTACAGGCAGGAGGTGAGATAGACCGCCGAAATCAACGCATAACCGGGACCGGTGAACCAAGCGGCCTCCTTGGACGACACTTCTGCCGGGTCCTCGATGACCAGCATCGTAGCGTTCGGTCCATGGGCCGCGGTGCGGTTATTGAGGCTCGACAGCCTGAAGTGGTTCTCCACCAGATGGAACCTGAGAGGATTCAGGTACTTCGCGTTCAGTTCCTGCCGCTGTGTACGTCTTTCCTTGCGCTGTTGCTGCCGCTCACCCAGGAAGATCGAGCACACCGTCACGATGATCGAGGTGGCTGCCGCCGCCAGGGCCGACAGTGCGGCGTTCACCGGAAAACCTCACTCATATCCATCCCCCATATGAAGTCTCACGACCCGGCGAGGAGCCTTTCCTGAGAACAGCCTTCGGTGGCTGCCCTGCCCCGTGCTGGTCGGTCCCTGCCGTGCCCTGGCTCGCCTTCCCACCCCGTGGTCATCTTGCCCGCGGCGGCCGAGGCCGAAGCAGCACCCCGCACCGGACGAGGCGACGCTGATGTGCGGACCATCGAGAGGGACGGCGCGCGACGACTGCGCGCCGTGCCGGCAAGGCGTGGCCCGACCACAACCCCGAACACGGCAACTGGAAGGGCGCGGTCGCCGGATCGTGACCGATGGTCGGGGCTCATGGCCGTCAGCCTGATCGGAGTCGGCGGATGAGCTGACGGCATGGAACGCACGTACGCCCCCGCCTTCGCGCCCACCGGCCGGCCCCACCCCGGTCGGCAGGGTGCGCTGCCGCGGCCACCGCACGCGGCCCGCGTACCGGGCGGCGTGCTCTACACGGCGCGTTCCCGCACGGCCCCCGACAACCCGGCCGGCCGAACATCCCGCCGCAGCCGCCCCCCTCCGATCGGACAGGCGGATCATCACCTTGTCGTTGCGGCAGCCACCCGGACGGAGGTGCGATTTCACTAGGATCGCCCACATATGAGTGGTTCCGTCCGAACGGTGCGAATTCTGGTAATCATGGCATGGTTCGCCGTCGTTTCATGTTTCTCGGAGCCGTTCATGCGCGCAGCCGTCATCACCCCGCAGGCCTCCCCCGACACAGGGCGCTCCGGGCCCGTCGCCCCGGCACCGAAGCAGGTGGAGGAACACAGCCTCGTCTTGGAGGGTTTCGCATACCGGTGCCGCGTCGTGCGCCAGGGCGTCCCGCAGACGGCGCCGCTGCTCCTGCTCGGAGGCTCGTCCCAGAACAGGTACTCATGGCAGGGGCACGAGAAGTGGCTGGCCCCGCTGTGCACGCTGATCACCGTCGATCTTCCCGGGTACGGCGATTCCGACTTCCTGCCGGCGCGGTACGGCATCGACTTCCTCGCCGCCGCGGTGAAGCACATGCTGGTGGAGATCGGGATGCCGCAGGTGAATCTCTTCGGTGGCTGCTTCGGTGAGGTCGTCGCCCTGCGTTTCGCGCAGCTGTCCCCCGAGTTCGTCCGTCGCGTCGTCTTCTGCGGCGCGGCGAAGAGTCTGCCGGACAGCTACACCGACGCCGTACCGCGTCTGTCGCACGCGCTCGAACGCGGCGAGATCGCCGAAGCAGCCGACGGACTGGTCCGGATGTTCATGTCGAACCCCGATGCCGGCCGGGTCCGCAAGCACGCGGCGGTGGCGCGTCTGCTCCACCGGCAGTTCACGACCCAGACCCCGGACGAGCTGAGGAAGGCGCTCGAGCACAACACGAGGCTGATGACGCACGGCTGCTACGAGGACCTTCCCGTCCCCGATGTGCCGTATCTGGTGTTCACGGGGGAGTACGACACCCTGTGCACCCCGCAGATGGGCCGCGAGGTCGCCGCGGTGATGCCCTCGGCGCGCTTCACGACGGTCAAGGAGGCCGATCACCTGGCTCCCGTCGAGCGCATGGAGGAGGTGGCGGACCTGATCGGCCGGTTCTGCACCGACCGGCCCATCGACGGCCTGCCGTACTGCAACGCCGTCGAGTCGCTGTGGGCCGGGCCGGTCTCCGCCGCGGGCTGCCGCTGAGGACCCGCCAGGCCGGGCCGGCCGGCCCGGCGACACGGGCGCAAGCGCCATCGAGGGCCACCGGGTGAGAAGTCGCGCGGTGGCCCTTCTGCGTGCCCGCGGACCGGTCGCCGTCCGGTCGGGGCCGGCCTGAAGGGGGCGGTGGCCGACCGCGTGGCGGAACAGCAAGAGGCCGGGATCCGGAATCGGATCCCGGCCGCTTTCCGCTGACACGGGGTACTCACGCGACGGGCGTCCCCCGAACGAGGACGACTCCGCCGCCAGGAGGCCTCAGGACCTCTTGCCGTTGAGCTCGACGGCGTTGACGCAGCTGACCTGGCTCTGCGAACTCGGGCAGGACTGCGTCGAGTCGTTGACGACGTGCACGTTGCCGCCCTTGTCGACGGTCATGTGGTACTCGGTGACCTGCACGCAGCGCACGTTGCCCTTGCCGTCGTCGACACACCGGTCGGAGCCGTCGGCGGCGAAGCCCTGGACGGTCCCGACGCCGAGCAGAGCGAAGCCCCCCACGACGCCCGCCGCCACTGCGATCCTCTTCGAATTGAACATCTCGCCTTTTCCTTCATGGTCGACCCGCCGCGACTGACCGGCGGAGCGATACCGGACGCCTGGCCGTGAAAACGAACCGGGCAGGCCCGGGGCTCGGACCCATGGGTTCGAACCTCGTGGCCTGCCCAGATCACCCGATCAGCGCTCAGTCGTCGCCCAGGACGGCGGCCTGGGTGCAAGTCAGCGACTGACGCTCGCTGTTGTCCTGGTTGGACAGGCCGAGGATGGCCAGCGAGACGTTGATGTCGTCGATGTTGACGAGACCCTGCTTCGACTCGTTCTGCTGGCAGGACTGGTTCTGCTTGTTGTCCAGCTTGAACGTCGGGTCGTCGCCGCCAGAGGCCTGGCTGACGCCGGCGCCGAGGAAGCTGACGCTGCCGAGCATGGCCGCGACGACTGCAGCCTTCTGGTACTTGCGCATTACTGCTCCGTTCTCGAGATGACACGTTCCGCGATGGATCGGTCACTGTCAGTGGCCAACTCTAAACGCTGTCCTCGGTTTTCCGGCGCACGAAACACCCAGACGTGTAATTACCGCCAAAAAACGTATTGTGTGGTTTGTCGTGCGACGGCCGGGACTTGACGGAGCGTCACTGCCGCCCAGACGGCCTCGAGCCGGCCCGTCCAGAGGCGCCGGAACGGGCCCCGGCGTGGCCGTTGCCGCCGCTGCGGATCGCCTCGCGATCCGGGAAGGCCCGGGCCCCGTCGGGCCGTGAGCGAGAGGAACGTTTCTGCACCGAGCCGCCGATCCGGCGTCCATCAGCGGGAAGCCACCCGGAACACCTGGTACCGCCACGCACTGCTTCGAGTCGGGCATCGGCACGCACGGCCGCCGCCCGGCCGTCCGGTCAGGCCCGGGGCCCGGGCACAGGTGCCCGGGCCCCGAGTCCCGCGTGTCACTGCATCAGTGTCACTTGCCGAGCTTGAAGCTCTGGGTGCAGACCAGCGACTCGCGCTCGCTGTTGTCCTGGTTGGACAGGCCCAGGAGGGCGCCGGCCGAGATGTTGACGTCGTCGACGTTGATGAGACCCTGCGTCGAGTCGTTCTGCTCGCACGACTGGTTCTGCTTGTTGTCGAGCTTGAACGTCGGGCCGCCGTCGCCACCGTAGGCCTGGCTGACGCCCGCACCGAGGAAGCCGACACTGCCGAGCATGGCCACGACGACTGCGGCCTTCTGGTACTTGCGCATTACTGCTCCGTTCTCGAACCGACACAGTCCGTTGTGGACCGGCCACTTACAGTGGTTACTGTATGCGTCCCGCGACGGCTGCCAAGGAGGGAAACGCCCATTTACGCAAGTTTCGCGAAGAAAGTTCGGAAGCCGTGCGTGACGGACCGGGGCGCACGGTGACGCACTCGCCCTCGCGTCGCGACGGCGAGTTGAGCCGGACCGCACCCAGGGAAGCGGGGCCGGCCGGGAACGGTCGGAGGCCGAAGCCCGGCTCGACCGGCGGGTCCCCGTTCAAGGGTGATCTGTGGTCATACGCCGTAACTGCCGGCGGATCGTCGCGTTGAGGGGGGAGTGCGGTGGCCCTGACGCTGCCGCCTTACCAAGTCCTAAGGAGTAGATGATGTCTCTCATCGCGAAGGCGGGGATCGTCACCCTCAGCACGGGCGCTGTCGTCCTCAGCGGGGCCGGTCTCGCCGCGGCCGACGCCGGCGCCCAGGGCGCGGCCATCGGCTCGCGCGGCGTGGCGTCCGGCAATGTGATCCAGGTGCCGATCCACGCGCCGATCAACGTGTGCGGGAACACCGTCTCGGTGATCGGTGCCCTCAACCCGGCCGTCGGCAACACCTGCAAGAACGGCGGCGGCCACCACAAGAAGCACGGTTACGGTCACTGACCTCTGCCGGTCCCGCGCAGGAGCCCCGACGTGATCAAGCGCCGGGGCTCCTGCCGTGTGTGACGGTGTGTCAGCTCAGCCGTACCGGTAGATTCTCCCGACATCCTCCAGTTCGTCCGGGGTCACGTCCCACGGGGGCAGTCTCTGGTGCCGGGCCACGACCCGGTCGTACTGCTCGTCGTCACGGCCCGGCGGCGTCGCGGGGAGGTAGCGGGCCCCGCGGTGCCGACGCTGCCAGCGCTGCCACTGCAGATCGATGAAGGCGTGGTGCAGCCAGAAGACGGGGTCGTTGACGGAGGCGCCGCCGAGCATCTCGCCGCCGACCCAGCGGTGCACCCGGTTGTGGTTGCGCCAGGAGGTGCCTCCCCGGCCGGTGCCCCAGCCCTCCAGCTTGTTGCGGAAGCCCCGCGTGACCGTCGAGTCCCAGGGCGCCACGTCGTACACGGGGTCCTTCAGCGCCCACTCCAGTTCGCTCTTCGTGGGCAGGTCGATCGGGTGGCGCGAGCGGCCGAGGTCCCTGGTGAGGAAGGGCTCGTCGGTGACCCCGACCTTGATGGTCCAGTGCCCCTCCCGGTAGGCGAACGGACCGGTCGTCACCTGACGGTCCGAGCGGCGCCCGTCGCCGCCGAGGAGGTCCGCGGTCCAGGGGACGGAGGTGGGCGTGCGGTCGCGCGTCCAGTCCCAGTACGGGACGGTGACCGAGGAGTCGACGCGGCGCAGCGCGCGCTCGAGTTCCAGCAGGAAGCGGCGGTGCCAGGGCAGGAAGGAGGGTGCCATGTGGGCGCTGCGCAGTCCGCGCTCGCCGTCGGAGGGGAAGTACTGGATGTGCGTCCGCACGAACTCGTCGTACTCGCCGCGCCGTTTGAGCTCGAGCAGGGCCTTGACGAACCGGCGTTTCTCGGCTGCCGTGAGGGTGCGGGCGTCCCTACGCACGTACGCCATGCCGGTGCCCCGTCCGTGAGTGTGCCGCGCCCGCCGGTCCCGGGGCCGGGACGCGCAGCCGCCGTTCGGGGCCGAGTTCGTCGACGGCGGCACGGGCTGCCTCCAGCGGTGTCCGGTACGGCCTGTAGTGGTCCACCATGCTCAGCCAGGTGCCGTCGGCGCGGCGCATCAGGTGCAGCGGGCGGCCGTCCACGGTGACGTCCCACCGCCCGTCCTCGGCCGCGGCGCCGGCGGGGATCCACACGCCCTTGATGCGGCGGCCTTGGTAGGTCTCGTCGAAGTCGGTGCGGTCCGGGATGTCTCCGGCTCCCGACCGGGGAGGTGAGGACCGCGGAACGGCGGCCACCGGGGCCAGGACGGCGAGCAGTGCGCAGGCGGCGAGACCGCCCGTGGCGTTCCGCCGTGTCGTGCCCTTCGGTCCGGGCGGTGCCGGTTCCCGTGCCGCCTTCCCGGTAGGTGCCGGGGCTCCGCCGATGCTGACGACCAAGGTGCGCTCCTCGTCCGGTTCGGTTGTCCGTAGCCGTAACGGCGAAGGTCCCGCTCGGTCACTGCCACGCGGCCGTGCCGGTGACAGCCGGCGGCCGCCGCCGCGCGTGACTCGCCGCCGGGCGAGGGGGGGTGCCCTCCCGGGCAGTACGGGCTCCGGACGACCACGGGTGCGCGGGCGGCGCGGGCCGGCGTCACGGGCCGTACATACGGAGGGACGGCCCTCGGACCGAGCCGGGGGCCGCCTCCGTACGGCGCTGTGGTCCCAGGCCTACAGCCACAGGTTGCCGTGCACCGGCTTGGCCTGGTGCACGGCGGCCGCCGTCTCCTGCGCCGTGGGGATCAGCGAGTTGTGGCCGTTCACGCCGACGGGGAGCTTGGTCGTGACGCCGCCGCTGAAGTCGGTGCCCGCCAGGTCGGGAACGTTCGCGGACGCCGGAGCGGGGGCCGCGGGCGCGCTCGGGGCCGCCGGCGCGCCCTGCGCCGCCAGAGCCACAGGGGTGCTCTGCGCCACAGGGGTGCTCTGCGCCACCGGAGCGCTCGGAGCCGCGGGCGCGGCCTGGGCCACCGGAGCGGACTGGTACACCGGAGCGCTCGGCGCCGTCGGAGCCGCGGCGGCCGTCGGAGCCGCGGGGGCCACGGGCGCGGCCTGGGCGACCGGAGCCGCCGGGACACTCTGAGTCATCGGCGCGGACTGGGCCGTCGGAGCGGACTGGTACACCGGAGCGGACTGGGCCATCGGCGCGCTCTGCGCCGTCGGCGCGGCCTGGTACGCCGGAGCGGCCTGGTACGCCGGAGCGGTCTGGGTCATCGGCGCGGTCTGGGCCACCGGGGCGCTCTGCGCCGCGGGCGCGGCCTGCAGGTCGGGCATGCTCGGCGCCGCCGGAGCACTCGGGGCGACGGCCCCCTCGGCGAACGCAGGCGCGCCGACGCTGGCAGCGATCAGGGATCCGGCAAGGACGGCGGCAGCCTTCAGGGACTTCATCGTGTTCCTTTCCGCGGCAACGAAGGTTGCCGGAGGGGACTCTGTCGTCGTGCCTAACGAGCCCTGACCGGACGGGAAACCCGAAACGCCGAAGATTGCAAGTCCTCATATGAGATCAGTCGTGGTGCCGTGCGGAGATCTGCACCACGATGGGACGGGCCGGCCGCCCTCGCGCCCCGTACGGGGGAACGGCAGCGGCCTTTCTTCGGGATCCGGGCAGTCGGCCACCGAAGGGACGGCCGCGGGCGTCGGCCCCGGGGGCGGACGTCGGGTGGCGGGCGGCGCCCTCATCACTGCGGGCGCGAAGGCGGTGCCGGGCCCGCCGGCTCGCCCCTCACGGCGCACCCGCCGTCCGGGCCGAACGGCCGTGCGGAACAACACCGTTGACGCACAGCCCCAGCGCCCCCTGCGCGTTGCGGCACAGGCGTGTGACCGCATCCACGATTCCGACACATTTGTCTGATTTATATTCCTTTCACGGCCTTTGTCTGTTCGCTGACTAGAGTTGCGCTCCTCCCACGCATCCCTCCGGGCGGACGCATCGCACGGGTGCCGCCGCCTGCCACCGCCACCTGTTCCGAAAGGGCAACGACGGTCATGCGCCATTCTCTGGTTCCGCTGGTTCGCGGCGCGACAGCGGGCGTCCTCGCCATTGCAGCGATGTGGTCATCCGGCGGCCTCCCGGCCGCCGCGCCGGCCGCGGCGCCCGCGCCGGAGGCGAGCAGCCTCTCGTTCGACCAGCGGTACCGCGCGCTCCAGCACGGGGGCATCGTGCGCGCGGCCAACACCTCCATCACCTGCCGAGCGAGCGAGGGGGGGTGCTCGGCCGCCCAGGACGGCAGGGGGGTGAACGGCGACTTCGACATGTTCTACGTCGACGTCGACCGCGACCCGAACACCTACAACTCCTCCCGTGCGCAGGTCCGCCTGCCCTCCGGGTCCCGGGTGACCTACGCGCGCCTGTACTGGGGCGGCAACCTGCGTGTGGGTGAGCAGAAGCCGTCGGAGGACAACGGGCGGGTGCTGATCGCGGAACCGGGCGGGGAGTACAAGCAGGTCGTCGCGGACACGGTCGTCGGACACCGCGTGACGGACGACGTGGACGCCTTCCAGGCGTCGGCCGACGTGACGGGGCTGGTGCGCGACAGCGGTGCCGGCCTGTACACCGTGGCCCAGGTCAACGTGGCCAGCGGCAGGTCGGCGGCCGGGGCGTGGGGCGGCTGGACGCTGGTGGTGGCCTACGAGAACGCGGCGGAGCCGTTGCGGCACCTCGCCCTCTGGGACGGTTTCGCCCCGGTGCAGTCCGGTGGGCAGGAGCTGCGGCTGCGCGACGCGGCCTTCCCCGCCGGCGTGGGCGGCCACGCGGGTGTCGTGGCGTACAACGGCGACCGCCGCACCACCGGCGACTCGCTGGTCCTGACGACCGGTCAGTCCGGCTCCGAGCACGACTCCGCCGAGCTCACCGACTCCGCCAATCCCCACGGCGACGTCCTGAACTCCACCATCAGCGAGCCGCAGTCGATGTCCTCCTCGCGGGAGCCGGCGTACCCGCACACCCTCGGCTACGACTCCGACGTCCTCGACCTCGGCGGAGGCTGGCGCCGCGCCGGCGACCAGGTGACCCTGCGGCTCCGTTCCCAGCGGGACGCGGCGTGGGCCGGTGTGCTCTTCGCCGCCGTCGACGCCCGGCAGTGAGCGCGGTACCACCAGTCCGGAGCGCTGCCGTGAACAAGGAAACCGCGCATGCGGACATGACGCCCACGGGTACCCGGCCGCGGGTCCTGCACGTGACCCAGCCGGTGGACGGCGGGGTCGCCCGCGTCGTGACGGACCTGGTCCGGGCCCAGCTGGCGGACGGCCTGGAGGTCGTCGCGGCCTGCCCCGACAGCGCGCTCAGCGCCCGGCTCGGGGCGCTGGGCGCTCAGGTGCGGCACTGGGAGGCCACGCGGTCGCCGGGCCCGTCGCTCGTGCGGGAGGTACGGCACCTCGCACGGCTGATCGACGACGTACGGCCCGACCTGGTGCACGCGCACAGCGCCAAGGCCGGGCTCGCCGGGCGGCTCGCGGTGCGCGGCCGGATCCCGACGGTCTTCCAGCCGCACGCCTGGTCGTTCGAGGCGGTCGGCGGGACGGCCTCGGCCCTCGCGCTCAGGTGGGAGCGGTGGGGGGCGCGCTGGGCCGCGCGGGTGGTCTGCGTGAGCGAGGCGGAGCGCGTCACCGGCGTGCGCGCCCGGATCGCCGGCCGGTGGACGGTCGTCCCCAACGGTATCGACCCGGGCCGCTTCCGCCCGGCCGTCGCCGGCGCCGTGCGGGCCGGTCTCGCGCCCCTCGCCGGCGTCTCCCCGTCGGCGCCCGTCGCCGTGTGCGTGGGGCGGCTGTGCCGGCAGAAGGGGCAGGACGTGCTGCTGCGGGCGTGGGAGGCCGTCGTGCGCGAGGTGCCCGGCGCCCGCCTCGTCCTGGTCGGCGACGGCCCGGACCGCGACCGGCTGCGGGCGGACGCGCCGGCCTCCGTGCTGTTCACGGGCGCCGTCGCGGACGCCTGCCCCTGGTACCAGGCCGCCGACCTCGTCGTCCTGCCGTCCCGCTGGGAGGGCATGGCGCTGGCCCCGCTGGAGGCGATGGCCTGCGCGCGGCCCGTGGTGGTCACGGACGTCGACGGGGCGCGCGAGAGCCTGCCGCCCTCCTGCGCCGCGCGGTGCCTGGTCCCGCCGGAGGACCCGGCGGCACTGGCCGAGACCGTGACCGGGCTGCTGCTCGACCCGCCGCTGCGCGCGTCGCTCGGCGACGAGGTCCGCCGGCACGTGCTCTCCACCCATGACGTGCGGCACACCGCCGAGGCGGTCGCGGGCGTCTACCGCGACGTGCTCGGCACCGGGCCCGCCACCAGAAGGACGGGCCCGCCCCCAGCGGCCGAGCGCGTGCAGGCGTTCAGCACACCGCACGGCCGGCCGCTCGACACAGGTCGTGGCACCGAGGCGAACCGGACCGAACAGCGCTTCGAGCCCATTGAGCACAGGGAGTCGAACCACTCGTGACCGCCGAACGTACCGTCCACTCCCCCGGCGTGCAGCCGAGGGACCATCAGTCCTCGCCCGTCTCGGTCGTGCCGCCGCGCGGCACTCCGGCCGGTGTGAGGTTCCCCGCCCAGCGGACCGCGGCACGGCCGGTCTCGCCGCTGCCGCTGCTCGTCGCGGACGGCGCCGCCGCCGTGGTGGGCACCCTGGCGCTCACCGGGACCGGGTGCCCTCCGCTCCTCGTCGCCCTGCTGCCGGTCGCCTCGCTGGTGCTGCGCCCGCGCGACGGCCTGTCGCCCGTGCCGAGGCTGCTGGAGGAACTGCCCGCCCTGTGGGGCCGCATGACGGCGGCCTGGCTGCTGCTGACGGCGCTCGCCACGGTGTACCCGCCGCCGCGGGACCTGTCCACCGGCACCGTGCTGACGGGTCTCGCGCTGCAGGCGGCGGCGGGCTGCGTGCTGCGCGGCGCCGTGCACGGCCGCAGGCGCGCCAGGCTGCTGCGCCACCCGCACACCGCCCTCCTGGTCGGCCCGGCGACGACCGCGCAGCGCGTGGCCGCCGCCGTGCTGCGGCACCCGGGGTGCGGTGTGCGGCCCGTGGGGGTCGTCGCCGAGCAGCCGGACGGCGCCGAGGGCCTTCCGGTGCTGACCACCGGCGAGGAGGTCAAGCGCGCGGTCATCCAGAACGGGGTGCGGGCGGTGCTGGCCGTCCACCCCTGCGTGCGCACCGAACAGGCGCCGCTGCTGCGGGAGCTGGCCGAGTCGGGCTGCACGGTGTGGGAGGTGGACGCCGAGTCCCCGTCGTACCCCGCCAGGGAGCGGCTCGCCGGGTTCGCCTGCCGGCGTCTGGACCTGTCCCCCACGCGTCCCGACAGCGCGGCCAAGCGGGCCCTGGACATCCTCGTGTCGGGGACGCTGCTGCTGCTGATCAGCCCCTTGCTGCTGGCGTTCGCGGTGGCGCTGCGGCTCAGCGACGGGCCGGGCGTGGTGTTCCGGCAGGAGCGCATCGGCAAGGACGGCAAGCCGTTCACGCTGCTGAAGTTCCGTACCCACCGCCCGGTCGACGAGCACGAGTCGGCGACCCGGTGGAGCGTGGCGAACGAGAACGATATGCGGCGGTTCTGCCGCATGCTGCGGCGCACCTCGCTGGACGAGCTGCTCCAGCTGTGGAACGTGCTCCGGGGCGACATGAGCCTGGTCGGACCGCGGCCCGAACGCCCTTACTTCGTCTCGCAGTTCAGCCAGACCTACGCCGGTTACGCGGCCCGTCACCGCATGCGGACCGGCATCACCGGCCTCGCACAGGTCAACGGACTGCGCGGCGATACCTCGATCGAGGACCGCAGCCGCTTCGACAACGCCTACATCGACGACTGGTCGTTGTGGCAGGACGTCTGCATCCTGCTGCGCACCGCGGCCTCGCTGGTCCGCCCGACGGGGAGCTGAGATACGTGAGCCACGCCCTGACACGGCTCCCGCACCGGGCCGCCGCGCTGACGCCGGTCCTGCCCATGGTGGCCGTGCTGGTCCTGCTGGCCCTGCCGCTGACACCGGGCGGGGCCGGGCCCGCCGACGTGGTGTCCGGGCTGGTGGTGGTGTACTGCGTGATCCGCCTGGTGCGGGAGCGCAGGCGCTCCCTGTCGCCGGCGGCGGCCCTGGTGCTGGGCCTGCCGGTGGTGGGGCTGGCGCTCGCCGCCATGGGCGCCTCCTCGCCGGGGGCCGGGCTCGGCGGTCTCGGCCGCTACCTGCAGATCTTCGTGCTCGTCCCGGCGGCCGTGCTCCTGCTGATCCGCGGCCGGGCCGACTTCCGGGTCCTCGCCTGGTCGTTCGTGGGGCTCGCGCTGTGCCAGGGGGCTCTGGGCGTCCACCAGTACGTCACCCGGACCGGCGCTTCCTACCAGGGCGAGGACATCCGCGCGGTCGGAACCTTCGGCGCGCAGGACGTGATGGGCATGGCGGGGGCGGTCGCCCTCGGCCTGGTGTGCGCGGTCGGGATCGCGCTGGGCCGGTCGCCGGTGCGGCAGCGGGCGATCGCCGCCGGGTGCGCCGTGGCGCTGCTGGCGCCGCTCGCGCTCTCCTTCAGCCGGGGCGCCTGGATCGCGACCGCCCTGGCCTGCGCCCTGCAGCTGGTGCTGGCCGGGGTGCGGCGCGCGCTGAAGGTCGCCGCGGCCACCGCCGCCGCGGGCATCATCCTGGTGGGCGGGTTCGGCGTCGGCTCGGCACTGCTGCAGGAGCGGATCGACAGCATCGCGCAGGTCACCGACGCCCCCGACCAGTCCGTCGTCGACCGGTACACGCTGTGGGCGTCCGCCACCGGCATGTGGCGCCAGAACCCGCTGACCGGTGTGGGCCTGAAGGGCTTCCCCGAGTACCGGGACGGGCACGCGACCCTGGCGCTGTCGTCGGGCAGTGAGATCGCGGGCGCGGGGTCGGCGTACCACCGGCAGGCCCTGCTGTCGCCGCACAACATGTACCTGCTGGTGCTGAGCGAGCAGGGCCTAATCGGCCTGGTCACGCTCGCCGGTGGCTGGCTGGCGCTGCTGGTGTGCGGGCTGCGCAGGATGCTGCGCGTCCGCGACCGCCGCGCGGGACTCGACTGCGGGCTGGTCGCCTGCGGGCTGCTGGTCTGGCAGCTGACCGACTTCGTGTACGGGGACATCGGCGGCCCCTCGACCGTGCTGACCGCCATGCTCCTGGGGCTCGCGGCGTGGTGGGCGCTGGCCGGCGACCGGCCCGGGAGCGCCGCCGCGCCCGCCGCCGCACCTGCCGCACCCGCCGCACCCGCCGCCGCGCCCGCGGCGCGCGGGCGCGCCGAGGAGGCCGTGGCGCGATGACGGTGAAGCCCTCCCACAGCAGCGAGTCGGCGACGGGCGGCGCCCCGACCGTCCCCGCGGCACGCGCCGCCGCCCCGGCCGGGGACGGTGCCGATCCGGCCTCGGCCTCCCGGAAGTTCCTCGCCAGGGCCACGCTCGTCACGGCGTCGCTGTCCATCGCCGGCTCCGTGCTCGGCCTGGTGCGCGACCAGGCCCTGGCGCGGCTGTTCGGCGCCGGCAGTGACACGGACGCCTTCCTGGTCGCGTGGACCGTGCCGGAGTTCGCCGCCACCCTGCTCATCGAGGACGGGCTGGCGCTGGTGCTGATCCCGGCGTTCAGCATGGCGCTGGCCCGCCGCGCCCGGGGCGCCGCGGGCGAACCGGTCCGTGCCCTGGTCGCCGCCACCCTGCCCCGGCTGTGCCTCGCCCTCGCCGCGGTGGCCGCACTGGTCGCCGCCGTGGCCCCCTACCTCGTGCGGGCCCTGGCGCCCGGCCTGCCCGAGCCGCGGCTGGCCGCCGACTGCACCCGGCTCACGGCGACCTGCGTGCTGACCTTCGGGCTGGCGGGGTACTGCAGCGCCGCCCTGCGGGCACACCGCCGCTTCCTCGCGCCCGCCGCGATCTACGTCGCCTACAACACCGGCATCGTCGCCGCCATGTTCCTGTTCGGCGGGAGCTGGGGCGTGCGCTCCGCCGCCGTCGGGGTGGCGGCGGGCGGCTGCCTGATGGTGGCGGTCCAGGTCCCCTCGCTGTGGCGGCAGCTGACGTCGCGCACGCAGGCGCCGCGCGGGACCGGGGCCGACACCGAGGAGCGGCCGATGCAGCTCGCGCTGATCGCCGCCGTTCTCCTGTTCGCGCTGGTCCGCCAGTCGCAGGTCCTCGTCGAACGTTTCCTCGCCTCCGGCCTGCCCGCCGGGGCCATCTCGCATCTGAACTACGCCCAGAAGGTCGCCCAGATCCCGATGACGATGTCGCTGATGCTGTGCACCGTCACCTTCCCGGTGGTGGCGCGGGCGCTGGCGGACGGCGACACCGAACGGGCCCGCACCCGCGTGCAGCGGGATCTGGCCCTGGCCTCGGGGCTGGTCCTGCTGGGCATGTGCGTGGTGATCTCCTGCGCCCCGCAGCTGACCGAACTGCTCTTCCAGCGCGGCGCGTTCACCGGCGAGGACACCGCGGCCACGGCCGGCGTCATGCGCGTGTACGCCCTCGGGCTGCTGGGCCAGACCCTGGTGGGCGCCCTGGTCCGCTCCTACTTCTCGGCGGGCCGGCCGAGCTGGTACCCCGTCGGCGCGATGACCGTGGGCATCACCGTGACGTCCTGGATGGGAGCCGCCACCGTGGGCGCCTGGGGCGTGACGGGGATCGCCGCGGCCAACGCGCTGGGCATCACCGTCACGGCCGCCCTGCTGCTCGCCGGACTGGGCACGGGCCGCCGGACCGGCCCCCAGAGCCTCTCCCTGCGGATCCGCCAGGTGCTGGCCGAGCTGAGCAGGCCCGTGCGCGCCGCGGTCGTCGCGACCGTCGCCGGGGCGTTCGTGGCCGGCCGGCCGGACTCCCCGGTGGCGGGCCTGGTGGCCGGCTGCCTGACCGTGACCGTCGTCTTCGTCCCGCTCACCGTGGCCCTGGGGGCCCAGGGCCACGCATCCGCACTGCGCTCCGCGCGCACCCTCACACGAAAGCTCACACATGGCCGCTTCCGCTAGTCCCGTCGACGCCGGCAGACTCCCCGCTCCCCGCCCGGATCCGTGCCCGTGGGTGGCGATGTACCACTCGGTGGGCGACTGCTCGGACGACCCGTACCGCATCACGGTCACGCCCGAGCGCCTCGACCGGCAGCTGGTGTGGCTGCGCCGGCACGGGCTGCGGGGCGTGTCCGTGGCCGAGCTGCTCGCCGCGCGCGCCCGGGGCGAGGGGCGGGGCCTGGTCGGGCTCACCTTCGACGACGGCTACGCCGACTTCCTCACCGACGCGCTGCCGGTGCTGCGCCGCAGGGGCTGCGGCGCCACCCTGTTCGTGCTGCCGGGACGGCTCGGCGGCGACAACGCCTGGGACCCGCTCGGCCCGCGCAAGCCGCTGCTGACCGCGGACGGCATCCGGCAGGCGGCCGCCGAGGGGGTGGAGATCGGCTCCCACGGGCTGACGCATGTCGACCTGACCCGGGCCGACGACCTCACCCTCAAGGCCGAAGCCGTCGAGAGCCGCGCGCTGCTCCAGGAGCTGACCGGCACCCGGGTCGACGGCTTCTGCTACCCGTACGGCACGGTCGACGCCCGCGCCGTCGAGGCCGTACGGGACGCCGGCTACGCCTACGCCTGCGCCATCGACCCCGGCCCGCTGACCGGGACGCACGCCCTGCCGCGCGTGCACGTCGGGCAGAACGACACGGCCTGGCGCCTGCACCTGAAGCACCGTCTGCACCGGCTGCGCCGGCGCGCGGTGGAGGGCGTGTGAGATGAGGGCGCTGCACATCATCACCGGTCTCGGCGTCGGCGGCGCCGAGCAGCAGCTGCGTCTGCTGCTGCGGCACCTGCCCGTCGAGTGCGACGTCGTGACCCTCACCAACCCGGGCGCGGTCGCCGAGGGCCTGGCCGCCGACGGGGTGCGGGTGGTGCACCTCGGCATGAGCGGCAACCGCGACCTGGCCGCGCTGCCGCGCCTGGTCCGGGTGATCCGCTCCGGCGGCTACGACCTGGTGCACACGCATTTGTACCGGGCCTGCGTCTACGGGCGGCTCGCCGCGCGGGTCGCCGGCGTCCGCGCGGTCGTCGCCACCGAGCACTCGCTGGGCGACTCGCAGATGGAGGGACGCCGGCTGACGGCGGGGGTGCGGGCGCTGTACCTCGCCAGCGAGCGCCTCGGCTCGGCGACGGTCGCCGTCTCCCCGGCGGTGGCCGACCGGCTGAAGCGGTGGGGCGTGCCCGCGCCCCGCATCGAGGTCGTCCCGAACGGCATCGACCTGGACCGCTTCCGCTTCGACCCGGAGCGGCGCGAGCGCACCCGGCGGCGCCTCGGCCTGCCGGAGGGCGCGTACGTCGTCGGCGGTGTCGGCCGGCTCGCCCCCGGCAAGCGGTTCGACGTCCTGGTCCAGGCGCTCACCCGGCTCCCGGACGACTGCTGGCTGCTGCTGGTGGGCGGCGGCCCCGAGGAGCACGTCCTGCGCCGCACCGCCCACGAGGCCGGGGTCGCCGGGCGGGTGCTGTTCACCGGCGAACGCCCGTACGTCCCGGACGGCTCCCCCGGCCCCGACCTGCCCTCGCTCACCGCCGCGATGGACCTGCTCGCGTCGCCGTCCACGGACGAGGCCTTCGGCCTGGCGGCCGTGGAGGCGATGGCCTGCGGCCTGCCCGTCCTCTACGCCTCCTGCCCCGCCATCGAGGACCTGCCGCAGTCGGCCGCCGCGGGCGCCCGGCGCGTGCGGGGCGGTCCCGAGGAGTACGCCCGCGAGATCGCCGCGGTCCGCGCGGCGGGACCCCGGCCGCGCACGTCCCCGGAGGCCGCGCACCGCTACAGCATCACCCGCAGCGCGACCCGGCTCATGGGCGTGTACGCGGCAGCGGTCTCCAGCTCGTCGTCATCCCTCCTCTCACCTTCGGGAGCAAGCCCGTCATGACCGACACCCCGACCCGTCAGCGCCGTCTGTCCCTGGCCCGTGTCAGGACGCTGCCGTCCTGGTCGCTGCTCGCGGCCGGCACCCTCGCCGGCGGCCTGCTCGGCGGCGCGTACGGCCTGCTGACACCCGAGACGTACACGGCCACCAGTTACGTCGTCGCCGTGCCGACCCCGAAGTCCGACGCGAACTCCGCCCTCGGTTTCGCGCAGGCGTACGGCCGGGTCGCCACCCAGCTCGCGGTGCTGGCGGAGGCCCAGGACCGGGCGGGCGTGCCGGTGCGCACGCTGCGGGAGAGCGTGCGGGCGGCGACCTCGCCGGACGCTCCGATGGTGGCCGTGACGGCTACCTCCTCGCGTCCGGCCCTCGCCTCCGACATGGCCAACGCCGTCTCCCGCGCGCTGACCCGGCAGGCCAACGCCGCCAAGGACAGCACCCACGTCCAGCTCGTGCAGTTCTCGCGCGCGGTCCGGCCGACCGAGCCGACGTCCGCGTCGCCGGTGGTGACCTCGCTGGTGGGCGCGAGCGCGGGCGGGCTGCTGTGCGGTCTGGCCCTGCTGGTGCGGCCCCGGCGCACCGGCCGGGACGAGGGGCCCGCGCCCGCCGCCTCGGTCCCCGGCCCGGCCACCGCCGGCGCCGCCGCGGCCGTGGCCGTGGCGAAGGGCAAGCGGTGACGACGGTGTGCGCGGCCGGCGCCGGTGCCGGTGGGCGCCGGCCCGGCGGGCCGGCCGCGGACCGGGGACGGGGGTGCGGGCGGTGCGCGGCGGTGGCGGCTCACCCGGAGGCGGGCCGGCCGCCACCGGCCGGCCCGGCGGACGCGCTAGCGCTCGCGCGACCACCAGTCGAAGCGGATGCAGAGCGTCCCGCCGAGCCAGTACTCCACCCAGCCGCCCAGGTCCAGCGGGGAGCAGCCCTCCGGGCGCTGGGGCGTGGCGGGCGCGGGCGGCAGGCCCGGCACCGTCCCGCCGGTGCGGCCGAAGAGCACGGACCGGTAGACGCGGGACGCCTTCGGGTTGTCCCCGCACCGCCACACACCGTGCGGGCAGTAGTCGCTGAGCGTCTGGTAGAGCGGCCGGTGCTCGTCCATCCAGGCCAGCATCCGGCGCATGTACTCGGCGTTGTCGCCGTTCCGGAAGAGCCCCCATTCGGGATAGGAGATGGGTTTGCCGTGGGCCGCCGCGAAGTCCACATGAGCCTGCAGCCCGTAGGGCTCCGTCACCTGCCGGTCGAACGACAGCCGGGCCGGCTGGTCGTAGGAGTCCATGCCGATGATGTCCACCGTGTCGTCACCCGGGTAGCAGCGCGTCCACGCGACGGCGTCCAGGCCGCGGCTCGGCGCGAAGTCGAAGCGGAACCGCTGGCCCGGCACCGAGCGCATGGTGGTGACGATCCTGTTCCAGTACTGCTTCCAGGCCTCGGGGTCCGGTCCGCAGCGGTGGGTGTACGTCACGCCGTTCATCTCCCAGCCGAGCACCAGGACCGTGTCCGGCACGTTCAGCCGGACCAGCCGCTCGGCGAGGGCGCGGAAGTGGTGGTCGAACGCCCCGGCCGCGCCCTGCCGCAGCAGCTGCCCGACCTCGTCGTCGGAGACGCCCGCCTCGTTGCGCTCCTGCAGGGGCACGTTGAGGACGAGCATCCGTTCGGGCCTCTCGTTGCGCCAGCGCGCCCAGGCGTCGAGGAAGCTGACGTCGCCCTCGATGTCGCTCCAGCGGTTGCCGGGCAGGTAGGTGTGGCCGACGCGGATCTCGGCGCCGCCCAGCCAGCGGCTGAGCGCCGCGATGCGCCCCACGCCGGCGGCGTCGGAGCCGAGGAAGGCACCGATGGCCGTGGTCTGCTGCGGCAGCGGGACGAGCGCCGGGGGCAGGGTCGGCAGCAGGGGCGCGTTCGGCAGCAGGGGCGCGGGCGGCGGCGGGGGGAACACGGGCGTGTCCGTGGGTGCCGCGGGAGCGGCCGGGGCGGTCGCCGCGGGCACCGCCGGGGGCGGGACGGGAGCGTCAGGACCGGTGGCCCGCAGCACCTCCACCCCCGCCGCGGGCCCGGACGCCAGGGTGGCGGAGGCCGCGACGACCACCGCGCCCACAGCCAGCCGGCTCACTCGGGCCCGCTTGTGCCGTAGGGCCATGCCTGCTCCTTCCTTTCGCTCTCGTCCGGACTTTTGCCGAATTTTGCACAATTGACGGACAGTCATATGAAGTCAGGCACACGAAAGCCGGCGGCGCCACCGTCACTGCGGCTTTTGCGTGCCCCGCTCCCCCGCACGGGGGAGCCGAAACGAAAGAAGAGTGAATTCGTGTCGCTGCTCGACACCGGTGTTCCCGCCGTACTGGTGCGGATCGACCGGAATCCCTTCCACCACGGAACGCTCGGGGCCGTGCGTTCGCTCGGCAGAGCGGGAGTGGAAGTGCACGTCGTCGCCGATTCCGCGGAAAGTCCCGTCAGCAGGTCGCGTTACGTACGGCAGATGCATGCCCCGCCGCTGCCGGGCGCGTCCCCGGACGACATCCTCGCCGTGCTGCGCCGCGTGGCCGCCCGGATCGGGCGCCCCGCCGTCCTCATCCCGATGGACGACGCGACCGCGATCGCCGCGGGCCGGATGGGGGACGACCTCGCGCCCTCCTACCTGCTGCCGGCGATGCCGGCCACGCTGGCGGAACGTGTCGCCGACAAGGAGCAACTGGCCGCCGTGTGCGGGTCCGCGGACGTCCCCCACCCGGTGACGCTGGTCCCCGGCAGCCCCGCGGAGGCCGCCGCCGGCGCCCGCCGGCTCGGGCTGCCGCTGGTGGCGAAGTGGAGCCGCCCCTGGCTGCTGCCCGCCGGCAGCGGCCTGCGCAGCACGGTGCTGGTGCGCTCCGTGCAGCAGGCCCGGGAGCTGTACCTGCGCTCCGAGGAGGCGGGCAGCCGGCTGCTGCTGCAGGCGTACCTGGCGCCGGGACCTGACCGGGACTGGTTCTTCCACGGTTACGCCGACCGTTCGGGCGCCGTGCGCGCGGGCGGTCCGGGCCGCAAGCAGCTGTCCTGGCCGCGGGGGGCGGGGCTGACCGCGGTCGGCTGCTGGACACCCAACCCGCAGGTGCAGACGCTGGCCGAGCGGCTCACCGGCGAACTGGGCTATCGCGGCGTGTTCGACCTCGACTTCCGCCGCTGCGGCACGACGGGCCGGTACCACCTGCTCGACTTCAACCCGCGCCCCGGCGCCCAGTTCCGGCTCTTCGCCGACAGCGCGGGCCTGGACGTCGTACGCGCCCTCCACCTGGACCTGACGGACCGTCCGTTCCCCGGCGGGGCGCCGCTGGCCGGACGGGCCTTCGTCGTGGAGAACTACGCGCCCCTGGCCGCGCTGCGGACGGCGCCGGGCGGCCGCGAACTGGCCTGGCACGCCCCGGACGACCGCGCTCCGGGGCGGGCGATGTGGGCCCTGTGGTGCCGGCACGTGTCCCGCCGGCTGCGGGAGCGGCTGAGCGCGGCGACGGTTCCCGGGCCGCGTCCCGCGTCCCGGGTGCCCTCCCCCTCCCTGACCGACAACGAGAAAGCGAGCAGTAGATGATGTACGACCTTCTGGTGGTGGGCGCGGGCCCGTACGGCCTGTCGATCGCGTCCCACGCCGCGGCCGCCGGGCTGAACCTGCGCGTGTTCGGCCGGCCCATGGCGTCGTGGCGCGACCACATGCCCCGCGGGATGCTGCTGAAGTCGGAGCCGTGGGCGTCGAACCTCTCCGACCCGCAGGGGCGCTGGCGCCTGGACGCGTACTGCGCGCAGCACGGGCTGCCGGCCCGTCACGCGCACCCGATCTCGGTGGAGGCGTTCGCCGCGTACGGCCTGTGGTTCGCGCGCCACGCCGTGCCGGAGGTGGACGAGCGCACCGTGACCGAGGTGGGGTCGGCCCCCGGCGGATTCGCGGCGGTCACCGAGGACGGGGAGACCCTGCATGCGCGGACGGTGGCGATGGCGGTCGGCGTGATGCCGTTCGTCGAGGTCCCGGCGGCACTGCGCGGGCTGCACCCCGCGCTGGTGACGCACAGCAGCCACCACAGCGACCTCGGCCAGTTCCGCGGCAAGGACGTCACGGTGGTCGGCGGTGGCCAGGCGGCGCTGGAGACCGCGGCGCTGCTCGCCGAGCAGGGCACGCGCGTCCGGGTGCTGGCGCGGGCGGACCGGCTGGTGTGGAACGACGTGCCGCCGCCCTGGGAGCGCCCGTGGTGGCAGTCGGTCCGCTCCCCGCACAGCGGTCTGGGCCCCGGCTGGCGGAACTGGTTCTACTCCGAGCGGCCCAGTCTCTTCCGGCGCCTGCCGGAGCCGACGCGGGCGCGCATCGCCGCCACCGCGCTGGGCCCGGCGGGCGCCTGGTGGGTGCGGGACCGGGTGGAGAGCGCGGTGGAGCTGCTGCCGGGTCACGAGATCGCCGCCGCGGGCGCGGTACCGGGCGGCGTGCGGCTGGACATCGTCAGCCGCGACGGTGCGCCGCGCACCCTGGAGACCGAGCACGTCGTCGCCGCGACGGGGTTCCGGGCGCGCTGCGACCGGCTCGGGATGCTCTCGGCCGACCTGCGCGGGACGCTGGCGGCTCTGCCCGACGGGTCTCCGGAGGTGGGGCGCGAGTTCGAGTCCTCCCACCCCGGCCTGTTCTTCGCGGGCCTGGTGACCGCCTCCGGCTTCGGCCCGGCCATGCGCTTCGTCCACGGCGCGACCTTCACGGCGGGGACGCTCGTCCGGGGGGTGCGCCGCCGGCTGAGAACGGCTCCGGCGGGCTGGATGGTGCCGGTACCGGCGAGCGGCAGCCGGCACGAGTCGCCGTCGCCGGTGCGCCCCTGACGCGGGGCTCCGTGGCGCCGCCCGCGGTCCGCGGGCGGGCACGCGGCCGCCGCAGCCCGCCCGTGTCGCACTGACGTGGGCGGACTGCGGCGGCTCGCCGTGGTGCCGGACGGCTGCCGTCCGGCACCCGGGGCGGCTACCGGCGGGCGGCGGCCCGGCCCCGGCGGTACATCGTCGCCCCGCCGGCGATCAGGGCCGCGCCGGCGGCCGAGGCCCCCAGCAGGGACTTGGTGCCGGTCTCGGCCAGCTGCGGCGGCTCGCCGGGCTGCTCGGCCGCGGGCGGCGTCGGAGTGCTCGGCACGGCGGGCGGGGTGGGGCGCGGCGTGTCGACGTCGGCGGGGGGAGTCGGGGCGGGGGTGCCGGAGGGCGGAGGCGTCTCGCAGTCGTCGGTGGGCGGCGCCTGCGTCTCCTCCTGCTCGTCGTCGGAGGCGTCGTCGGAGTGGTCGTCCGAGGGCTTCTCCGCGCCGTTCCTGCAGTCGTTGCCGAGCGCGTCGTTCAGTGCGCCGACCACGCTGACGGTGTTGCCGCACAGGTTCACCGGCACCTCGACCGGCAGCTGCACGGTGTTCCCCGACAGCAGACCGCCGGACTTCTCGGCGACTCCGGCCGCGTGCGTGTCGGCGAGGGCGGAGCCGGTGTACAGAGACAGGATGCTCGTGGCGGCGGCCGCCGTGAACACTCCCCTGCTCAGGGTCTGTCGCAATGTAGTCGTCTTCCTGTTCGAAGAGTGGGGGGAGCCGGCCTCGGCACGGAGCTCGACGGTCGAGGCCGGCCGTGACACAGCCGGAAGGGGCCGGCGCGTCAGGCGGTCGGTCGTTCTCGCACTCGCAGCCGAGCGCCGGTTCCGCGTGGGGACATCGCCCGTGTCCCGCACTCGCTCACCGGAATGCGCGACGGAACTCGGACGAGCAGGGCCGCTTCGCGGGGCGCAGCGGGAATTCCCGCCCGGGTGAGGGGCGAACACGTGACGGTGCAAGGCGGACGGGCGACATCGCCTTCTCGAGCACTGCGTGTTCCTTTCTCGTGGCGCCGCATGCCCTACTGCTTCATCAACCGGACGCACGCGATTTGGTAGCGCACATTCACCCGGTTGGACCGCGCCGCACACGAAGGGGCCCGGCGATACCGCATTCCGCGGAGTACCTGGGGCGTCCGCTGTGGCGGGCGGGTGCCGGCCGGGAACGACGCCGTCCCTGCCCCCTCCCGCGGTGCGGGAGGGGGCAGGGGCGGCGGAACGGCCGGGTGGTGCGCGTCCGAGGCGGGCGGAGGGTTCAGACCCGGGCGTCCTCCGGGAGCGTCACCAGCCAGCGGGTGTCGCGGCGCGGACGCAGGTAGAGGACCCAGTAGAGGGTGGCGACGGCCGTGATGCCGCCGGTCCACAGCAGGTAGCCCACTTCCTGCTGGACGAGGATGTACGCCAGGAAGACGATCAGCGCGAGCGGCACCGCGGGCCACAGCGGCATGCGCCAGGCGGGCGTGTGCCGGTGGGAACCGCGGCGGGCCAGCAGCGCGGCGACGGCGACGAGCAGGTACATGCCGGTCACCGAGACGCCCGTGACGCCGTACAGCGTGTCCAGGTTGACGAAGCACAGCGCGGCGCCGGGCACGCCCACCGCGAGCGTGGAGATCCACGGGGAGCCGAAGCGGCCGAGCCGGGAGAAGGCCTTGTTCACCGGCTCCGGCCAGGCCTTGTCGCGGGCCGAGGCGAACAGGACGCGGGAGTTCTGGATGACCATGACGATGCCCGCGTTGACGATCGCCAGGGCGACGCAGAGGCTGACGAAGGTGCCGACGGCGGAGCTGGACCAGGCGGTCACCATGCCGCTGAGGTCACCGCCGGTCAGTTCCCCGACGTCGGAGGCGCCCAGGGTGATCGCGACGACTGGCACCAGGATGATCACGGAGGAGATGGCGAGGGTGGCCAGCACCGTGCGGGCGACGTTGCGGCGCGGGTGCTCCAGTTCCTCAGAGAGGTAGACGGCGGTGGAGAAGCCCTGGGTGATGAACAGGGCGACGGCGAGGCCGGAGACGACCAGCATGGCCGTGACGGAGTCCGTGCGGCCGTCCGCGCCGGCCACCTGGAGGGACAGCAGGCTGCCCGGGCCGCGGTGGCCGTGGGCGAAGCCCAGGAACGCGACGACCGCGGCGGCGATCACCTCGAGCACCAGGAAGATGCCGGTGATCCAGGCGTTGGCGCGCAGGTCCAGCAGACCGGCGAGGGTGGCCAGCAGCATCACGCCCGCGCCCGTCATGGCGGGGTCGAGGTGCACGATCGGCGCCAGGTAGTCCGCCGTGCCCATCGCGATCACCGGTGGGACGATCACGACGACCAGCAGGGACAGCACGAAGACCAGCCAGCCCGCCAGCCGTCCGGCCATCGTCGAGACCATGGCGTACTCGCCGCCCGCGCTGGGGATGAGGGTGCCCAGCTCCGAGTAGCAGAACGCCACGGCGATGCAGAGGACGGAGCCGATGGCGATGGTCAGGGCCGTCGCCGTGCCGAGCGAGCCGAACAGGTCGGGGACCACCACGAAGAGCGTGGAGGCGGGCGTCACGCACGAGAGCGTGAGGAGTGTGCCGCCGACCACCCCGATGGAGCGCTTCAGCTTCTGGGGGCTGTCGGCCGTCCCCGGGACGGCTTGTTCGACAGGGCGGAGCGTGTCGGTCATGCGGCGGTTCCGATCGATGCGTACGGCAGATGGGGGTAGGGAGCGCTATCGCCTCCGGCGGCTTCGGTCGTATGTGCTCTCGTCCGCTCCCGGCGCTGCATGGAACCCCGACGAAAACCATCACGTCAATGCCCGTCTGCCTTCGAAATCCGCACCTGCGGAGCTGCGTCGCTCACATCGTTTTCGCAGGCAGCGACGAGTCTATGAAGCATTCACCAAGCTCTGGCGAACCGTGACCTTACTTTCGCAGGTCGAACAATCGTGATGCCTGCGTCACCCCTTTTGTCATCCGCCCACGACATTCGCAGTACCGGCCGCGAAAAAATGTCAGGCCGTCCGTTATCCGGACGGCCTGACGGTGGCACCGCGTGACGCTCAGTGGTTGCGCGGGAACCCGAGGTCGACGCCCGCGGGCGCGTCCGCCGGGTCGGGCCAGCGGGTGGTGATCACCTTGCCGCGGGTGTAGAAGTGCGTGCCGTCGTTGCCGTAGATGTGGTGGTCGCCGAAGAGGGAGTCCTTCCAGCCGCCGAAGGAGTGGTAGCCCACGGGGACCGGGATCGGCACGTTGACGCCGACCATGCCGGCCTCGACCTCCAGCTGGAAGCGGCGGGCCGCGCCGCCGTCGCGGGTGAAGATCGCGGTGCCGTTGCCGAACGGCGAGGCGTTGACGAGGGCCAGCCCCTCCTCGTAGGTGTCCACCCGCAGCACGCACAGCACCGGGCCGAAGATCTCGTCCTGGTACGCCTTCGCGCCGGTCGGCACCTTGTCCAGCAGCGAGATGCCGATCCAGTGCCCGTTCTCGAAGCCCTCGACCGTGTGGCCGGTGCCGTCGAGGACGACCTCGGCGCCCTCCGCGGCCGCGTTCGCCACGTAGGAGGCGACCTTGTCGCGGTGCGCCGCGGTGATGAGCGGGCCCATCTCCGAGGCGGGGTCGTTGCCGGGGCCGATCTTGATCTTCTCGGCGCGCTCGCGGATCTTCTCCACCAGCGTGTCGCCGATCGCGCCGACCGCCACGACGGCGGAGATGGCCATGCAGCGCTCGCCGGCGGAGCCGTACGCGGCCGAGACGGCGGCGTCGGCGGCCGCGTCCAGGTCGGCGTCCGGCAGGACCAGCATGTGGTTCTTGGCGCCGCCCAGGGCCTGCACGCGCTTGCCGTGGGCGGAGGCGGTGGTGTGGATGTACCGGGCGATGGGGGTCGAGCCGACGAAGGACACGGCCTTGACGTCCGGGTGCTCCAGGAGGCGGTCCACGGCCACCTTGTCGCCGTGCACGACGTTGAACACGCCGTCGGGCAGGCCGGCCTCGGCCAGCAGCTCGGCGATCCTGATCGAGGCCGACGGGTCCTTCTCGCTCGGCTTCAGCACGAAGGTGTTGCCGCAGGCGATGGCGATGGGGAACATCCACATCGGGACCATCGCCGGGAAGTTGAACGGCGTGATGCCGGCGACCACGCCCAGCGGCTGCCGGATCCCGGCCACGTCGACGCGGCTGGCCACCTGGGTGGACAGCTCGCCCTTCAGCTGGACGCTGATGCCGCAGGCGAGGTCGACGATCTCCAGGCCGCGGGCCACCTCGCCGAGCGCGTCGGAGTGCACCTTGCCGTGCTCGGCGGTGATCAGCTCGGCGATCTCGTCGCGGTGGGCGTCGAGCAGGGCGCGGAACCGGAACAGGATCGTGGTGCGCTGGGCCAGCGAGGACTGGCCCCAGGTGACGAAGGCGTCCTTGGCGGCGGCGACGGCGGCGTCCACCTCGTCGACCGTCGCGAAGGCGACCTTCGTGGTGACCGCCCCGGTCGCCGGGTCCGTGACCGGCCCGTACGTGCCCGAGGCGCCTTCGACGGTCTTCCCGCCGATCCAGTGGTTGACGATCTTCGTCATGCCCGGTTACTCCTTCACAGATGGCGGCGTCGGCCCGAGATGTGCCGTTCGTCCGGCTCGCGTGCCGTGACCGGCGGCGGTCGGGTCGCGGTCTCGGCCCCGGATACATCCCACCAGGCCCGTGCCGCGGGCGCGCCCGACACTGTGTCTGCGGTTTCGCTCTCCCCGTAGACACTTGTGGGAGTGTCCGCCGCCGGCACCCCGGCGAGCGTCTCCCGGCCCTGGTCCTGGTTTTGGTCCTGGTCCTGGTCGTGATCCTGGTCGTGGTCCGGCTCGTCGGCGCCCCTTCCGCTCACGGTCGCCCGGGAACCTCCGGCGCGGGCCGCGGCGGGCGGGGAGTCGACGCTCGCACTTCGCTCCTGCCAGGGCGAAGGGGCCTCCCGCGCCGGAGGCGATCGGTGCCGGGCGTCGCGGGCGGGTGGACGGGGACGGGGCCGTGACCCGGCCGACCACGTCCGCACCGCCCGGGGTGCGGGACTCCTCGTCCGCTCGGCGTCCGGTGTCCGCACCGTACAACCGCCGGGTGGCGAAGAGGTGTTCCACGCGCCGCCGCAGGCGCCGGAACGTGTTTGCCCGCCGCCCGGCGCGGTACGGCGACGGCGCACGGACGCCGACCGCCCGCGCCCGGGCCCCTCCACCGTCCGGCGGTCCTCGCGCCACCTCCGCCGTCCGTCCGGCGAACCGGCCCCCTCCGCCGTACTCACCGGCCCACCCGACCGGCTGCCGGCAACCCCCGTCGCCGATGCCGCCGGCGCCCCTCGCCGTCACGGCGAGCGTCCGGGCCCGCGGACGGGTACCGCTTCTGCCTCGGGTCTGTCACAAACACCCGCGCCGTGTCACACGTGTCCCGGGTACACGGGTCCTGCGTCACATCCGCACGACAGGGGCTTGCCCCTCCCCGGGGTCCGTCGTTCACGGGACACAGGCTGGTGATCGCCAGCGCTGCGCCCGGCGCCCCCGACGGCCTTCCCGGCCGCCGCCGCGGCGCGCGCGGGAGGGTGCAACTGATGACCGACCGAAGGCTCTGGTCGTACAAGGAGATCGCGGCGCACATCCGTGTGCAGCCGGACACCGTGCGCTCCTACCGCAAGCACGGACTGCTGCCCCCGCCCGACCACGTCGAGAGCGGCAAGCCCTACTGGTACGCCGACACAGTCCGCTCCTGGGCGGCCTCCCGGCCGGGCAACCGGGGCCGCGGCGCCTGACCCGGCCCGCAAGGACCTCCGGCCGCGGCCTGCCCCACCCGGGCGCGGGGGGCACCTCCCGTCAGCTCCAGGGGTCGATCACCGTGACGCCTGCGCCCGGGGCGGTCCCCATCGCCGCCAGCGCGTCCGGGGCCGCGGCGAGCGGGATGGTCGCGGTGACCAGCAGGTCGGGCCGCAGGACCCCGGCGTCCACCAGGTCGAGCATCCGCGGGTAGGCGTGGGCGGCCATGCCGTGGCTGCCGAGGATCTCCAGTTCCAGGGCGATCGCGCGGGCCATGGGCACGGCCGTCGTGCCCGACGGGGAGGGCAGCAGGCCGACCTGGACGTGACGGCCCCGGCGGCGCAGGCCGTTCACGGAGGCCGCGCAGGTGGCGGGCGAGCCGAGGGCGTCGAGCGAGAGATGGGCGCCGCCGCCGGTCACCTCCCGGACCCGCTCCGCCGTGTCCGCCGCCTGCGACCCGTCCACGCAGGCGGCCGCTCCGAACCTGCGGGCGAGGTCCAGGGCGTGCGGCGAGACGTCCACCGCCACGACCCGCGCCCCGGACGCCGCCGCGATCATCACCGCCGACAGGCCCACGCCCCCGCAGCCGTGCACGGCCACCCACTCGCCGGGCGCGACCCGGCCCTGCTGGACCACCGCCCGGAACGCCGTGGCGAACCGGCAGCCGAGCGAGGCCGCCGTCGCGAAGGACATGCCGTCGGGCACGGGGACCAGGTTCACGTCGGCGTGGTCGAGCGCGACGTACTCGGCGAAGGAGCCCCAGTGGGTGAAGCCCGGCTGCGTCTGCCGTTCGCACACCTGCTGATCGCCCGCCATGCAGGAGGCGCAGGTCCCGCAGGCGCAGACGAAGGGGACGGTCACGCGGTCGCCGGGCCGCCGGCGGGTCACCCCCGGGCCGACCGCCTCGACCACACCGGCGAGTTCGTGCCCGGGCACGTGCGGCAGGGTGATGTCGGGGTCGTGCCCCTGCCAGCCGTGCCAGTCGCTGCGGCACAGGCCGGTCGCCTCGACGCGCACCACGACACCGTGCTCGGCGGGCCGGGGGTCCGGCACCTCCCGTACCTCGGCCGGCTCCCCGTACCGCTCGAACACCACCGCCCGCATCCGCCACCTCGCCTTCCGTCCGCGTCCAGGTCCTGCCGGCGCCGGGAGGCCCGGCGCCGGGTTCACGCTCTTCCGGGGAACGCTAGTACGTACCGCGGCCCGGCCTTCCGGCGGTGGGCCGCCCGACCGGCCGGGTCGCCCTGCTCTGCGGCGGCCCGCGGGCGAACCGGGGCCGTCCGCGCCGCGGGGCCGCGGGACGGACGGCGTGGCGCCCCGGCCGGCGCCCGGGGGATCGGCGGCGCGCGCTGCGGGGCCGCACCGGCGCAGCGACGGGCGCCGGCGCAGGGACGGCCCGCACGGGGCCGCCCGTGCGGGGAGGGTTCCGGCGTGTCCGTCCGCTGCTCCCCCGGTTCGTGGGCGCCCGGACCGCCACACCGCACCCGACCGCTTGGATTGATACCCCCTAGGGGTATAGTCTGAAGTAGGTGAGCCCCTCGTGGGCCCCGTCAGCCCCACACGCCTCCCCGAGGAGAACGACCATGAGCGCCGAGACCACCGCCGTCACCACCGTCTACAAGGTGAACGGCATGAGCTGCGGACACTGCGAGGGCTCCGTCTCCGCGGAGATCTCCGAGATCCCGGGCGTCAGCTCGGTGAAGGCCGTGGCCTCCACCGGAGAGGTCACCGTCGTCTCCGCCGCTCCGCTCGAGGACGAGGCGGTGCGCGCCGCCGTGGACGAGGCGGGCTTCGAGCTCGCCGGCAAGGCCTGACCGACACCCCGCGGCCGCGCACGACCGGCCGGGCAGCACCCCCTTCCGTTACCCGACCGGGCCCTACCGACCAGCTCATACTGGCTCCGTACGGCCCGGTCCGTCGTCTGGAGTCCGGACATGACCACCCGCACCACCGCGGAGACCCCCGCAGCGGCGCCCCCCACCTCGGACGTGGAGCTGCTGATCGGCGGGATGACCTGCGCCTCCTGCGCGGCCCGCGTCGAGAAGAAGCTCAACCGCATGGACGGCGTGACCGCCACCGTCAACTTCGCGACGCAGAAGGCGAGGATCAGCCACCCCCCGGGGGTCCAGGTCGCCGACCTGATCGCCACCGTGGTGAAGACCGGCTACACCGCCGAGGAGCCCGCGCCGCCGCGGCCCGAGCCCGAGGCGGAGTCCGAGCCGGACGCCGGGCGGCGGGCACCGCGGGACGCGGAGCTCGACAGCCTCCGTCAGCGACTCGTCGTCTCCGCGGCGCTCGCCGTCCCCGTCGTCCTGCTCTCGATGATCCCCGCCCTGCAGTTCGACAACTGGCAGTGGCTCTGCCTGACGCTGGCCGCGCCCGTCGTCGTCTGGGGCGCCCTGCCCTTCCACCGGGCAGCCCTGACCAACGCCCGGCACGGTGCCGCCACCATGGACACCCTCGTCTCGGTCGGCACCCTGGCCGCCTTCGGCTGGTCGCTGTGGGCACTGTTCCTCGGGGACGCCGGCATGCCCGGCATGCACGACGAGTTCCGCCTCACCGTCTCCCGCATGGACGCCGCGTCGACGATCTACCTGGAGGTCGCCGCGGGTGTCGTCGCCTTCATCCTGCTCGGCCGGTACCTGGAGGCCCGCTCCAAGCGGCGGGCCGGAGCGGCCTTGCGGGCCCTGATGGAACTGGGCGCCAAGGACGTCTCCGTCCTGCGGGACGGGCGCGAGGTGCGGGTGCCGGTCGCGTCGCTGGCCGTGGGCGACCGGTTCGTCGTCCGGCCCGGCGAGAAGATCGCCACCGACGGCACGGTCGTCGAGGGCGCCTCCGCGGTGGACGCCTCGATGCTGACCGGCGAGTCGGTGCCGGTGGACGTCGCCGCCGGCGACGCGGTCACCGGGGCCACCGTGAACGCCGGCGGCCGGCTCGTCGTCGAGGCGACCCGCGTGGGCTCGGACACCCAGCTCGCGCGGATGGCGAAGCTGGTCGAGGACGCGCAGACCGGCAAGGCCGAGGTGCAGCGGCTGGCCGACCGGATCTCGGCCGTCTTCGTCCCCGTGGTCATCCTGATCGCCCTCGGCACGCTGCTGGCCTGGCTGTTCGCCACCGGCGACGCCACCGCCGCGTTCACCGCGGCCGTCGCGGTGCTGATCATCGCCTGCCCGTGCGCGCTGGGCCTGGCCACGCCGACGGCGCTGATGGTGGGCACCGGCCGGGGCGCTCAGCTCGGCATCCTGATCAAGGGCCCCGAGGTGCTGGAGTCGACCCGCCGCGTCGACACCGTCGTCCTCGACAAGACGGGCACCGTCACCACCGGCCGGATGACCCTCCAGGAGGTCCACGCCGCACGGGGGGTCGACGAGAACGAGGTGCTCCGCCTGGCCGGCGCCCTGGAGCACGCCTCCGAGCACCCGGTCGCCCGGGCGATCGCAGCCGGCGCGGCGGAGCGCGTCGGGCCGCTGCCCGAGGTCGGCCGCTTCGAGAACGTCCCCGGACGGGGCGTGCGCGGACGCGTGGAGGACCGGGACGTGGCCGTGGGCCGGCTGGAGGAGGCCGGCGACCTGCCGCCGGAGCTGGCCCGGGCGCGGCGCGAGGCCGAGCGGGAGGGCCGTACGGCCGTCGTGGTCGCCTGGGACGGCGCGGCACGGGGTGTGGTCGCCGTGGCGGACGCGGTCAAGGAGGGCAGCGCCGAGGCGGTACGGCAGCTTCGCGCGCTCGGCCTGAGGCCGGTGCTGCTGACCGGGGACAACCGCACGGTCGCCGAGTCCGTGGCCCGCAGCGTCGGCATCGACACCGCCGACGTGGTCGCCGAGGTGCTGCCCGAGGACAAGGTCGACGCGGTCAGGCGGCTCCAGGCCGAGGGCCGGACCGTGGCGATGGTCGGCGACGGGGTCAACGACGCCGCCGCGCTCGCCACCGCCGATCTGGGTCTGGCGATGGGCACCGGCACCGACGCCGCGATCGAGGCCGGCGACCTGACGCTGGTGCGCGGGGACCTGCGGGTGGCCGCCGACGCCATCCGGCTGTCGCGGCGGACGCTGAGCACGATCAAGGGGAACCTCGTATGGGCGTTCGGCTACAACGTGGCCGCGCTGCCGCTGGCCGCGGCGGGGCTGCTGAATCCGATGATCGCCGGTGCCGCGATGGCCTTCTCGTCCGTGTTCGTCGTCACCAACAGCCTCCGGCTGCGCACATTCCGCTGATCTGAAACAGCCGTCCCCCTGGAGTCCGGCGCGAGCCTCACATAAGCTCTTCACACGGCTCGCGCATCTTCCTTACGCTTGGGCCCCCGATCATCGCGTCGGGGCTCTTGCGTACCTAACGGACATATGCAAGAGACGCAGATCACAGTGATGTGAACGTAACCATCGGAGGGGTTCGAAGGTCTAAGTTGGCAATGCCAGGAAGCGTCTTGGGGGGCGCCTACTGGCCTCCGGGGATGTCTTGGGGGACCTCTCCGGTTGGGGGTACCCCCTGCTCGTGAGAGCTCGGGGAGCGTTGCCGGGGCACGTACACCGGGAAGCTTTGAGCGGCCCTCCCGTGCGTGCGCGTCCCGGCAGACCGCAGCACAGCCGACGAAAGACCGCAGAGCACCATCGACGCAGTGGGGCGAGTTCTGCTCGTTCTGCTCACAACAGCGATTCAGGCGCTGGTCTCACAGGCGCCCGGCCGGATCCCGTGGGGGGAATCCGCACCGGGACATGGGAAGGCGCCCTGGCCGTCGGCCCGTGGGGGGACCGTCGCGCCGGGGCGCCTTCCGCTTTCCGCATCTGTGTCCGTACGCCGTCAGCCGACGGTGAACGGCGCGAGGGGCCCCGCACCACCTGGGTGATGCTGTTGGTTATTTCGGGGTCGTCTGCTTCGCCCCGCCGATCGTGTGATCGGCGGGGCGAAGTGCTGCGAAGTGGCTGGTGCGGGTTCGGGCTCGGCGGGCGCCGGTGAAGTGGGCATCGATGCGGGCGAGGTTGATCGCCGCTCCGGTGAGTTGGTGCTGGAGGCTGGTCTTGGCGAGGCCGCGGTAGCGGGCTCTGCGCAAGCCGCAGCGGTTCACGGCCTGGGAGATGGTGCCCTCGACACCGGCGCGCATCTTGTAGCGCTCCTTCCACGCGTCGGTCTCCTGCTCGGCCCGGCGCTGGTGCAGGACCTCGTGGATGTCACGGTCCTGGATGGTCAGCTTGCGGCGCAGTCCGCGGGTGCAGGAGTCCTTGACCTGGCAGGAACCGCAGTCGGTCTTCGAGAACTGCACTCGGATCTCGACCTTGTCCCGGACGGGTTCCCTTGCCCATCGGGTGCTGTTCTTCCCGCCGGGGCAGGTCACCGTCTGGCGGTCCCAGTCGATGCTGAACGCGCCGACGGGAAAGGTCTCTGCGGATCCGGCCCGGTTCTGCCAGCCGGTGCCGGGCATCATCGGCCCTGTCAGCTCCACGTCGTGTTCGCGCCGGGCGGCGACGATGTGGCGGGCGGTGACGTAGCCGGTGTCGACCAGGTGCTCGTCGGGAAGCAGACGGCGCTCGGCGAGTGCGGCGTGGACGGCCGGGACTAGGTCGAAGTCGCTGACCGTGGCATCGGTGGTGGCGACGTTCATGATCAGGTCCGGCGTGTCATCACCGCAGGTCTCGGTGAGATGGACTTTGTATCCGTCCCACATCGTGTCGCGTTTGACGCTGCCGCGCGCCTCGGTGTCATAGGGGGTGACCAGGCGCATCGCGCCCGGCGGCCGGTCTTTTGGGTCCCGCCGCCGCACCTCGCCCTCGATCAGGTGGAAGTGCTGCACCCACATCCGCCGCAGGGTCTCCACCTCCGGCACCGCCCGCAGCACGGCCGGCGCATCGGGCGAGGTGACGGCCTTGAGCAGTCGCATCCCGTCGGTTCCGATCCGCCGGCCGACCTCCTCGCGCTTGGCCGGGGCCTTGGGGAACCGTGAGTCCTCGGCGCGGGTGGCGTAGTGCCGGAACCAGTCCGGCTCGGCGACCTCGGACAGCCAGTCGGGAGCGGCGACGGCGAGCGCGTTCAGGGCCGAGCGCAGGGTTTCGGCGACCATCTCCAGCCAGCACAGCTCCCGCGCTGCCGACAGCACGTGCGTGGAGTCGGTGCGGGCCTTGCCCCTGCCGGTGAGCAGCCCCTTGTCCCGGGCCGCGGCGAGGACGCCGTCCAGCATCCGCCGTCCGGCGTCCGCCTGGACCAGCCGGTCCCTGAACTCCGAGAGGACGGAGAAGTCGAAGCCTGGATCGTCCAGCCGGAGTCCGAGGGCGTACTTGAAGTCGATCCGGGCCCGGACCGCTTCCGCGGCCTGCCGGTCGGTGAGTCCCTCGACGAACTGCAGCACCAGCACCAGCGCAAGGCGTCCCGGTGACCAGGCAGGCCGCCCTCGTGACGGGAACAGGTCCACGAACTCCTCGTCCCTGAACAACGGTCCCAGTTCGTCACGGACCCGGATTGCCAGGCTCCCCTTCGGGAACGCGGCCCGCGCCACCCGCACCGTCTCAGCCGGGATCTCCCCAGAGCCCTTCGGCTGCATCGACATCCGCACCCACCCCATACGACAACGTCGGCCTTCAAGACCACAACCGGGTCTTGAAGGCCGACGTCACGCACAGGCCCGAATAAACCAACAGCATCCCTGGGTGGACACGGGGCCCGGTGACTCCGGTGGTGCGCTCAGCGCTCCTCGACCGGCACGAAGTCGCGCTCGACGACGCCCGTGTAGATCTGGCGCGGGCGGCCGATGCGGGAACCCGGCTCCTTGATCATCTCGTGCCACTGGGCGATCCAGCCCGGCAGGCGGCCCAGGGCGAACAGGACCGTGAACATCTCGGTCGGGAAGCCCATGGCCCGGTAGATCAGGCCGGTGTAGAAGTCGACGTTCGGGTAGAGGCTGCGCGAGACGAAGTAGTCGTCGGAGAGCGCGTGCTCCTCCAGCTTCAGGGCGATGTCCAGCAGCTCGTCGGACTTGCCGAGGGCGGACAGCACGTCGTGCGCGGCGGCCTTGATGATCTTGGCGCGCGGGTCGAAGTTCTTGTAGACCCGGTGGCCGAAGCCCATCAGCCGGACGCCGTCCTCCTTGTTCTTCACCTTGCGGATGAAGGAGTCGACGTCGCCGCCGGCGTCGCGGATGCCCTCGAGCATCTCCAGGACGGACTGGTTGGCGCCGCCGTGCAGCGGGCCCCACAGGGCGTTGATGCCCGCGGAGATCGAGGCGAACATGTTCGCCTGCGAGGAGCCGACCAGGCGGACCGTGGAGGTCGAGCAGTTCTGCTCGTGGTCCGCGTGCAGGATGAGCAGCTTGTCGAGGGCCGACACCACGATCGGGTCGAGCTCGTAGTCCTGGGCCGGCACCGAGAAGGTCATGCGCAGGAAGTTCTCGACGTAGCCGAGGTCGTTGCGCGGGTAGACGAACGGGTGACCGATCGACTTCTTGTACGCGTACGCCGCGATCGTCGGCAGCTTGGCGAGCAGCCGGATGGTGGAGAGATTGCGCTGCGTCTCGTCGAACGGGTTGTGGCTGTCCTGGTAGAAGGTCGACAGCGCCGAGACGACCGACGACAGCATCGCCATCGGGTGGGCGTCGCGCGGGAAGCCCCGGTAGAAGTTCTTGACGTCCTCGTGCAGCAGGGTGTGCTGCGTGACGTCGTTCTTGAAGGAGGTGAGCTCGTCGACGGTCGGCAGCTCACCGTTGATCAGCAGGTAGGCCACCTCCAGGAACGTGGAGCGCTCGGCCAGCTGCTCGATCGGGTAGCCGCGGTACCGCAGAATGCCCTGCTCACCGTCGAGATAGGTGATGGCGGATTTGTAGGCGGCCGTGTTGCCGTACCCGCTGTCCAGGGTCACCAGACCGGTATGGGCGCGCAGCTTCCCGATGTCGAAGCCCTTGTCGCCGACGGTGCTGTCGATCACCGGGTAGGTGTACTCGCTGCCGTCGTACCGCAGTACTACAGAGTTGTCGCTCACGTCTTCCCTCACCGACGTAGTGCCTCATCTTCGAGGTGCCCTGACTGTCTCTACCATCCCCCATTTGGCTCAGGAGAGTGCACTCGGGGTCGACCATTGGGCCCACTGGCGGCACTCAGTGCCGCCAACCTGCTCATCCTGCCCCCTCCACCCGGCGACGGGAAGTGGTCTGTGACCTTCGCGACTCATTTGATCGATCATTTCTCCCCGGGGCCGGGACGGGCGGGGTGGCCGGGCGGGCTCAGGTGCCCAGCCGGAAGTCGAGGGCCGTGCAGCGCCGCCCCGCCGACACCGTGCGCACCGCCTGGCCGACGGCCTTGCGCGATCCGACGAGGACGACGAGCTTCCGCGCCCGCGTGACCGCCGTGTACAGCAGGTTCCGCTGGAGCATCATCCAGGCGCCGGTCGTCACCGGGATCACCACGGCCGGGTACTCGCTGCCCTGGGAGCGGTGGATGGTGACCGCGTAGGCGTGCGTCAGTTCGTCCAGCTCGTCGAACTCGTAGGGAACCTCCTCGTCCTCGTCCGTCAGCACCGTCAGGCGCTGGTCGACCGGGTCGAGCGAGGTGACCACGCCCACGGTGCCGTTGAAGACACCGTTCTTCCCCTTCTCATAATTGTTGCGGATCTGGGTGACCTTGTCGCCGACCCGGAAGACCCGGCCGCCGAACCGTTTCTCGGGCAGATCGGGCCGCCCGGGGGTGATGGCCTGCTGGAGCAGCCCGTTCAGCGTGCCGGCGCCCGCCGGGCCGCGGTGCATCGGCGCCAGCACCTGCACGTCCCGGCGCGGGTCGAGCCCGAACCTGGCGGGGATCCGCCGGGCGGCGACGTCCACGGTGAGCCGGCCGGCCGCCTCCGTGTCGTCCTCGACGAAGAGGAAGAAGTCCTTCAGGCCGTCGGTGAGGGGGTGCTGCCCGGCGTTGATGCGGTGCGCGTTGGTCACCACTCCCGACTGCTGGGCCTGGCGGAAGACGCGGGTGAGGCGGACCGCGGGGACCGGACTGCCCTCGGCCAGCAGGTCGCGCAGGACCTCGCCGGCGCCGACGCTGGGCAGCTGGTCGACGTCCCCCACGAAGAGCAGGTGGGCCCCCGGCGGCACGGCCTTGACCAGCTTGTTGGCCAGCAGCAGGTCCAGCATCGACGCCTCGTCCACGACGACGAGGTCGGCGTCCAGCGGGCGGTCCCTGTCGTACGCGGCGTCCCCGCCGGGCTTGAGCTCCAGCAGGCGGTGGACGGTGGAGGCCTCGGCCCCGGTCAGCTCGGCGAGCCGCTTGGCGGCGCGGCCGGTGGGCGCGGCCAGCACCACCTTGGCCTTCCTGGCGCGGGCCAGCTCCACGATCGATCGCACGGTGAAGGACTTGCCGCAGCCCGGACCGCCGGTCAGGACGGCCACCTTCTCGGTGAGCGCCAGCCGCACGGCCGCCTCCTGCTCGGGAGCCAGGTCGGCTCCCGTCCGCCCCTTCAGCCAGGTCAGCGCCCTGTCCCAGGCGACCTGCCGGAAGGACGGCATCCGGTCCTGTTCGGCCCGCAGCAGGCGCAGCAACTGCGAGGACAGGGAGAGCTCGGCCCGGTGGAAGGGGACCAGGTAGATCGCGGTGACCGGGTCCCCGCCGTCCGGGCCGGGCACCCGCTCCCGTACGACACCGGGGTCGGCGCCGTCCTCGGGGGGCTCGGCGAGCTCGGCGAGGCATTCGATGACGAGCCCCGTGTCGACCTGGAGCAGCTTGACGGCGTCCGCGATGAGCCGCTCCTCGGGCAGGAAGCAGTGGCCCTGGTCGGCGGACTGCGACAGGGCGTACTGCAGGCCCGCCTTGACGCGCTCCGGGCTGTCGTGCGGGATGCCGACGGACTGCGCGATCCGGTCGGCGGTCAGGAAGCCGATGCCCCACACGTCGGCGGCCAGCCGGTAGGGCTGGTTCCGCACCACCGAGATCGAGGCGTCGCCGTACTTCTTGTAGATGCGCACCGCGATGGACGTCGAGACGTCGACGGTCTGCAGGAAGAGCATGACCTCCTTGATCGCCTTCTGCTCCTCCCAGGCGTCGGCGATCCTCCTGGTCCGCTTCGGGCCGAGCCCGGGCACCTCGACGAGCCGCTTCGGCTCCTCCTCGATGATCCTCAGCGTGTCCACGCCGAAGTGCTGCGTGATGCGGTCGGCGAAGACCGGGCCGATGCCCTTGACCAGACCCGAGCCGAGGTAGCGGCGGATCCCCTGGACCGTGGCGGGCAGGACGGTCGTGTAGTTCTCGACGAGGAACTGCCGCCCGTACTGCGGGTGGGAGCCCCAGCGCCCCTCCATCCGCAGCGACTCCCCCACCTGGGCGCCGAGCAGCGCGCCGACCACGGTGAGCAGGTCCCCGCCGCCCCTGCCGGTGTCGACGCGGGCGACCGTGTAGCCGTTCTCCTCGTTGGCGTAGGTGATGCGCTCAAGGACGCCTTCCAGGACGGCGGGCCGCCGTTCGCCCGTGGGAGTCCCAGCCTGTTGAGCCATGACCCGACGGTACCCGCGGGGTCCGACAACGGGCACTGGGGTTGCGTGCGCCCGCGGGGGAGGCGATGTCTCCCGCTCGCCCCCCGGCCGCGCCAGAGGTGGTCCGGCGGATCAAGTCGGAGGAGACCGACGGCACCTGGCGCCCCGGGCGGGGCCTTGGAGTCGCGGACAGCTGAGTGAGCGGGCTCGCGGTCTCGACGCAGTTGCTGGCGTCGTCCGGGCCTGAGCGGGACGACTCCCGCCCACCCGTCGGCACGCTTCTGGAACCGGGGGAAGTGGGGTGCGAACCTGCGGCGGCTTGGCTCGTTGATCACGGGCTACGGAAAGGAGAGCTGATGGTCGGCTCATCGCACGAGGCGCTGCACCGCATCTTCCAGAAGGATCCGGCGCTGCTGACGAGAGCGCTGCAGAAGGTGCTGCACGTACCTTTTCCCGAGCCCCGGGAAATCGCCGCGTTGAACGTGGATCTCACCGAGACCGAACCCGTCGAGCGCCGCGTGTCTTCGTGCAGTTCGTCGATTCCTGCCTGGCCGACCATCAGGCGAAGCAGATGTGGAGGGACCTAATGACGGCGATTCAGTACTTCTGGCGCCACCCGCTGGCCGAACAGGTGCGCGAGGAAGGCCGCGAGGAAGGCCGTATCGAGGATCGCCGCGAGATGGTCCTGCGCATCCTCGAGTGGCGCGGCATCCCGGTACCGGAAAGCACCCGCGAGCGGGTGGCCTCCTGCACGGACCTCGACCGGCTCGAGACCTGGGCCCAGCGTGCCGTGAACGCCACCGACGCACAGGAACTGTTCACCGAGAGGTGAGCGAACCCCCGCCGGGCCGCCCGCCGTTCCGCGGGTGGCGCGGCGGGTCCGCCTGAGGATGTCGTTCGGCGGGTCCCAAAGAACGGCCACCCCATCACCGGCCGCGCATCACGATTCGGCAACACCCCTTGCCCGCGCTCGTGTAATCGATTCCAATCCTCGGTGTAATCGATTCCACGAGGAGGGGGAGCGGGCGATGGCGAGCATCAAGGACGTCGCCGCACAGGCCGGGGTCTCCGTCGCCACGGTCTCGCGCGTCCTGAACGACCACCCGTCGGTCAGCGCGCAGGCTCGCGCACGCGTGCTGGCCGCCGTCGGGGCGCTCGGCTACCGCCCGAACGCCGTCGCCCGGTCGCTGCGCACCGACCAGACCCGCACCCTCGGCCTGGTCATCAGCGACGTGCTCAACCCGTACTTCACGGAACTGGCCCGCTCCGTCGAGGAGGAGGCCCGCGCCCTCGGCTACAGCGTGATCATCGGCAACGCCGACGAGCGGCCCGAGCTGCAGGACCACCACGTCCGCACCCTGCTCGACCGGCGCATCGACGGACTGCTGGTCTCCCCCACCGACGGCGGCTCCCCGCTGATGCTCGACGCCGCCCGGGCGGGCACGCCGATGGTCTTCGTGGACCGGTGGATCGAGGGCGTCGACGTGCCGGTCGTCCGGTCGGACGGGCGGGCGGCCGTGCGGGACCTGGTGGCCCACCTGCACGGGCTGGGACACCGCCGGCTGGCGATCATCGCGGGCCCCGCGGCCACCACCACCGGCCGCGAGCGCGTCGAGGCGTTCCGCGAGGCCCTGGCGGTGTACGGGATCCCGCTGCCGGACGCCTACATCGGCCAGGGCGACTTCCAGGCCGACAGCGGCCGCCGGGTCACCGAGGGCTTCCTCGGCCTGGCCGAGCCGCCCGAGGTCGTCTTCGCCGCCGACAACCTGATGGCGCTCGGCGCGCTGGACGCGATCCGGGCGCGCGGACTGCGCGTGCCCGACGACATCGCGCTGGCCGCGTTCGACGACGTCCGCTGGTTCCCGCACACCGATCCCCCGGTCACCGCGATCGCCCAGCCCACCGGAGCGCTGGGGCGCGCCGCCGTGCGCGCCCTGGTCGACCGCATCGAGGGCCGGACGCCCCGGTCCGTCACCCTCCCCGCCCGTCTCGTCGTACGCCGCTCGTGCGGCGAGCCGGCTCCCGCGCAGGAGCCCGCTGCGCGGCGGAACTCCCCCATGCAAAGGAGCAAGGCGTGAGCAGTCCGGACGAGTTGCTGCGCATCGAAGGCATCCGCAAGACCTTCCCCGGCGTGGTCGCGCTCGACGGCGTCGACTTCGACCTGCGCCGCGGCGAGGTGCACGTGCTGCTCGGCGAGAACGGCGCGGGCAAGAGCACCCTGGTCAAGATGCTCTCAGGTGCCCACACCCCCGACGCCGGGCGGATCGTGGTCGGCGGCGAGGAGGTGCGCATCGGCGGTGCCCAGGACTCCGAGCGTCTCGGCATCGCCACGATCTACCAGGAGTTCAACCTGGTGCCCGACCTGACGGTCGCCGAGAACATCTTCCTGGGCCGTCAGCCGCGCCGCTTCGGGATGATCGACCGCAGGCGGATGGAGGCGGACGCCGCCGCCCTCCTCACCCGGGTCGGCCTGGAGGTGTCCCCCCGCGCCCGCGTGCGGGAACTCGGCATCGCGCGCCTGCAGATGGTCGAGATCGCCAAGGCGCTCAGCCTGAACGCGCGGGTGCTCGTCATGGACGAGCCGACCGCCGTGCTCACCTCGGAGGAGGTCGAGAAGCTGTTCGCCATCGTGCGGCAGCTGCGCGAGGACGGCGTCGGCGTCGTGTTCATCACGCACCACCTGGAGGAGATCGCCGCCCTCGGCGACCGCGTCACCGTCCTCCGCGACGGCCGGAGCGTCGGCCAGGTGCCCGCCACCACGCCCGAGGACGAGCTGGTCCGCCTGATGGTGGGACGGTCCATCGAGCAGCAGTACCCGCGCCAGCGCACCGGGGCCGGGCCCGCGCTGCTCACCGTCGAGGGCCTGACGCGGGACGCCGTCTTCCACGACGTCAGCTTCGAGGTGCGCGCCGGTGAGGTCGTCGGCATCGCCGGGCTCGTCGGAGCCGGCCGGACGGAGGTCGTCCGGGCCGTGTTCGGCGCCGACCCCTACGACAGCGGCGCCGTGAAGGTCGCGGGCACCGAGCTGCGGCGCCACGACGTCGCCGCGGCCATGGCGGCCGGCGTCGGGCTCGTGCCCGAGGACCGCAAGGGCCAGGGCCTGGTGCTGGACGCCTCCGTCGAGGAGAACCTCGGACTGGTCACCCTGCGCTCCTCCTCCCGCGCGGGCCTCGTCGACCTCAAGGGCCGGCGCGAGGCCGCCGCCCGGATCGCCGGGCAGCTCGGCGTGCGGATGGCCGTGGACAACGCGCTGCGGGCGGTCCAGGGCAAGAAGGTCTCCACGGCGGTGAAGGTGCCGGTCAAGGTGGTAACGAAGGAGAACGTGGCCGGGTTCAGCGGCTGACACGGGCCGGTGGGCGGGCGGGCGGTGTGACCCACCGGCCGCCCGCCCGTGGTGCGTCCCACAGGGGTCCCCGTGGTGCGTCCCACAGGGATCAGCGGGGACCGGCAGGAACTCTCAGGGGAGTCATTTCATGTACGACTACGACCTGCTGGTCGTGGGGTCGGCCAACGCCGACCTGGTGATCGGCGTCGAGCGGCGGCCCGCGGCCGGGGAGACCGTGCTCGGTTCCGACCTGGCCGTCCACCCCGGCGGCAAGGGCGCGAACCAGGCGGTCGCCGCGGCCCGGCTGGGGGCCCGGACGGCCCTGCTCGCCCGGGTCGGCGACGACGCGCACGGGCGGCTGCTGCTCGACTCGCAGCGGGCGGCCGGGGTGGACACGGCGGGCGTGCTGACCGGCGGTGCGCCGACCGGGGTGGCACTGATCACCGTGGACCCGTCCGGGGACAACAGCATCGTGGTGTCGCCGGGCGCCAACGGGCGGCTCACGCCCGAGGACGTGCGGAACGCGTCGGCCCTGCTGGAATCCTCCCGGGTGGTCTCGACGCAGCTGGAGATTCCGCTGGAGACCGTCGTGGAGCTGGTGCGGCGGCTGGCGCCGGGGAGCCGGTTCGTGCTGAACCCGTCGCCGCCGCGCGCGCTGCCGGCGGAGGTGCTGGCCGCGTGCGATCCGCTGATCGTGAACGAGCACGAGGCGAGGGTGCTGTTGGAGGGGGCGGGCGTGGGTGACCGTTCCGGGGAGGGGGCGGGCCGTTCTGGGGCGGGGGGTGACCGTTCCGCAGAAGGGGCGGGCCGTTCTGGGGCGGGGGGTGACCGTTCCGGGGAAGGGGCGGGGAGTGACCGTCCGGAAGAGTGGGCTCGGGCCCTGCTCGCGCTGGGGCCGCGCTCGGTGGTGGTCACCCTGGGCGCCGCGGGCGCGCTGGTGGCGTCCGGCGAGGGGGTGACGCATGTGCCGTCCGTGAAGGTGGAGGCCGTCGACACCACGGGTGCGGGCGACGCGTTCACCGCGGCGCTGGCCTGGCGGCTGGGCACGGGCGCGTCGCCGGCGGAGGCGGCGGCGTACGCGGCCCGGGTGGGGGCGGTGGCCGTCACCCGGCGGGGGGCGCAGGACGCGTTCCCCACGGCGGGGGAGGTGGACGCGCTGGTGGGCGCGGGGCCGGGGGATGCGTCGCGTCGCGCGGCCGGTGGGGCGCAGTGAGGAAGGCGGGGATACTGAACCGGCATCTCGCCGGTGCGCTGGCCGAGCTGGGGCGTGGGGACGGGGTGCTGGTGTGCGACGCCGGTATGCCGATACCCGACGGGCCGCGGGTGGTGGACCTGGCGTTCCGGGCCGGGGTGCCGTCGTTCGCGGAGGTGCTGGACGGGCTGCCGGCGGAGCTGGTGGTGGAGGGCGCCACGGCAGGAGGTGCGGCGGACGAATCCGGCGGCGGCCGCGTTGCTGGACGGGGGCTTTCCCGGGCTGGCGCTTGTCCCGCACGAGCGGCTCAAGGCGCTGTCGGGCGGGGCGCGGCTGGTCGTGCGGACGGGGGAGGCTCGGCCGTATGCGAACGTGCTGCTGCGGTGCGGGGTGTTCTTCTGAGGGGCCCGGACGGTTTCGGGGGCCCGTGCGGCGGTTTCGAGGGGGCCCTGTCCGTCGACCGGGCCCCCTCGGTTTCCCCTCCTCGTCAGAACCTCTCTGAATCCCCCCGGATCCCCCACCAGAGGTCCTGACGCTGAGTACGACATGCGGGGTGGGGGAAGGGTTGCACGGCTCCGGGGGATTTTTTGGCCGGTTCGGTGGGGGGTCGTGCGGTGGCTGGTGCGGGGTGAGGTGTCGGCGCGTTCCAGAGTCGGCGCGTTCCAGTGCCGGCGCGTTCCAGTGCCGGCGCGTTCCAGTGCCGGCGCGTTCCGCTGCCGGGCGGTGGTGGGGCGGGGGCGCGCCGGGGGGTGCCCGTCCTCGGACCGGCGCGAGCTCGGTTCCTCTGCAAGGCACCCGGCGTCGACGCGCCGGCCGCTGCGGGCGGGCACCCCCCGACACGCCCCCTCCCGTCCGTGGGCGGCCGACGGCTGTGGACGCTTCGGCGATCGGCCCACATCGTTGATCGTGGCGGCTGTGGGACCTTCCGGGCCCCGCACGTCATCAGGACCTCGCGGCGGGCGGGCGGCACGTGCGGCTCTGAGGCGGTCGGCGAACGGGGTCAGGGGGCGTCGGGTGGTTGGATGGCGTGTTGCAGGAAGCGGGACGCCGTCTGGGACAGAACTTCTCGTCCGTCGCGCGCCCACAGGTCCTCGTTGAAGATCTCGACCTCGATGGCTCCGGTGTAGCCGGCTGCTTCGACGTAGCCCTTCCACTCCCGCATGTCGACCGCGCCCTCGCCTATCTGGCCGCGGCCGTTGAGGACTCCGTGCGGCAGTGGGGTGGTCCAGTCGGCGAGCTGGAAGGTGTGGATGCGGCTTCCGGCGCGGGCGATCTGTGCGGGGGCCGTGTCGTCCCACCAGACGTGGTACGTGTCGACGGTGACGCCGACCTGGTGGGCGGGGAAGCGTTCGGCGATGTCCAGGGCCTGGGCGAGGGTGGAGACCACGCAGCGGTCGGAGGCGAACATGGGGTGCAGGGGCTCGATCGCCAGGCGCACCCCGTGCCGCTCGGCGTAGGGGCCGAGTTCCGCCAGGGCGTCGGCGATCCGCTCCCGGGCTCCGCGCAGGTCCTTCGAGCCGGCCGGGAGGCCGCCCGACACCAGGACGAGGGTGTCGGTGCCGAGGGTGGCCGCCTCGTCCACGGCCCGCCGGTTGTCCTCCAGCGCCCGGGCGCGCTCCTTGGTGCCGATGGCGGTGAGGAAGCCGCCGCGGCACAGGGTGGTGACCGTCAGGCCCGCGTCGCGGACGAGTTCCGCGGTCGCCTCCAGGCCGTGGGCCCGGACGGGCTCACGCCACAGGCCCACGTTGCGGATGCCCAGGTCGGTGCAGGCGTCGGCCAGTTCGGGCAGTGACAGCTGTTTGACCGTCATCTGGTTGATGCTCAGGCGTTCGATCACGGGGCAACCCCGTACAGCGACAGCAGGTTCTTCATCCGCTCCTCCGCGAGTTTCGGGTCGGGGAACAGGCCGAGCCGGTCGGCGAGTTCGTAGGCGCGGGTCAGGTGCGGCAGGGAGCGGGCCGACTGGAGGCCGCCGACCATCGTGAAGTGGGTCTGGTGGCCCGCGAGCCAGGCGAGGAGGACCACGCCGGTCTTGTAGAAGCGGGTGGGTGCCTGGAAGAGGTGGTGGGACAGTTCGACCGTGGGGTCGAGCAGGTCGCGGAAGCCCTCGGTGTCGCCGGTGTCCAGGACGCGCACCGCCTCGGCCGTCAGCGGGCCCAGCGGGTCGAAGATGCCGAGCAGCGCGTGGCTGAAGCCCTGCTCGTCCCCGGCGATCAGCCCGGGGTAGTGGAAGTCGTCGCCGGTGTAGCAGCGCACGCCCCGGGGCAGGCGGCGGCGCAGGTCGATCTCGCGCTGGGCGTCCAGCAGGGAGATCTTGACGCCGTCGACCTTGTCGGGGTGCGCGGCGATGACCTCCAGGAAGGTCTCGGTGGCCCGGTCCAGGTCGTCCGAGCCCCAGTAGCCGCGCAGGGCGGGGTCGAACATGGGGCCGAGCCAGTGCAGGATCACCGGTCCGGCGGCCTGCCGGAGGAGGTGGCCGTAGACCTCCAGGTAGTCCTCGGGGCCCCCGGCGGTCGCGGCGAGGGCCCGGGAGGCCATCAGGACGGCCTGGGCGCCCGCCTCCTCCACGACGGCGAGCTGCTCCTCGTAGGCGGCCCGGATGGCGGCGAGGGACCCGCCGGTGATCTGGTCGGTGCCGACGCCGCAGGCGATCCGGCCGCCGACGGCCTTCGCCTCGGCCGCCGACCGGCGGATCAGCTCGGCTGCGCCGGCCCAGTCCAGGCCCATGCCGCGCTGCGCGGTGTCCATGGCCTCGGCCACGCCCAGTCCGTGGGACCACAGGTGGCGGCGGAAGGCGAGGGTGGCGTCCCAGTCGACGGCGGCGGGCGTGTCGGGGCCGGCGTCCGCGAAGGGGTCGGCCACGACGTGGGCGGCGGAGAAGACCGTCCGGGAGGTGAAGGGGGCGCCCGGGGTGAGGGCGAGGGGCTCGGTGCGCGGCTGGTACGGCCGCAGCCGGCCCGTGCAGTCCGGCAGGTGGAGGGTCACGGGGAGATCTCCGGTACGTCGAGGCGGCGGCCCTCGGCGGAGGACTTCAGCCCCAGTTCGGCGAGCTGGACGCCGCGGGCGCCGGCGAGCAGGTCCCAGTGGTAGGGGGCGCCGGCGTGGACGTGCTTGAGGAACAGCTCCCACTGGGTCTTGAAGCCGTTGTCGAACTCCGTGTTGTCGGGGACCTCCTGCCACTGGTCGCGGAAGGCCTCGGTGACGGGGATGTCCGGGTTCCACACGGGCTTGGGCGTGGCCGAGCGGTGCTGGACGCGGCAGTGGCGCAGGCCCGCGACCGCCGAGCCCTCGGTGCCGTCCACCTGGAACTCGACGAGTTCGTCGCGGTGGACGCGCACGGCCCAGGAGGAGTTGATCTGGGCGACGGCGCCGCCCTCCAGCTCGAAGATGCCGTAGGCGGCGTCGTCGGCGGTCGCGTCGTACGGCTTGCCGTCCTCGTCCCAGCGCTGCGGGATGTGGGTGGCGGTGAGCGCCTGCACGGACGTCACGCGCCCGAACAACTCGTGCAGCACGTACTCCCAGTGCGGGAACATGTCGACGACGATGCCGCCGCCGTCCTCGGCGCGGTAGTTCCACGAGGGGCGCTGGGCCTCCTGCCAGTCGCCCTCGAAGACCCAGTAGCCGAACTCGCCGCGCACGGACAGGATGCGGCCGAAGAAGCCGCCGTCGACGAGCCGCTTCAGCTTCCGCAGGCCCGGCAGGAAGATCTTGTCCTGGACGACGCCGTGCTTGACGCCGGCCCCGGCGGCCAGCCGGGCCAGCTCCAGGGCGCCGTCGAGGCCGGTGGCGGTCGGCTTCTCGGTGTAGATGTGCTTGCCCGCCGCGATCGCCTTCCTGATCGCCTCCTCGCGGGCCGCGGTGACCTGGGCGTCGAAGTAGATGTCGACGGTGTCGTCGGCGAGGACGGCGTCGAGGTCGGTCGAGACGTCGTCGAGCCCGTGCCGCTCGGCGAGCGCCCGGAGCGCGTGCTCGCGCCGGCCGACGAGGACCGGTTCCGGCCACAGCACGGTGCCGTCGCCGAGGTCGAGTCCGCCCTGCTCGCGCAGGGCGAGGATCGAGCGGACGAGGTGCTGTCGGTAGCCCATGCGTCCCGTCACGCCGTTCATGGCGATCCGCACCGTCCTGCGTGTCACGTCAGTCCCTTCGTACGCGGTCCACGCGCCGCGTACGCCCCAGCACGCGTACTGGCAGGGGTGGCAGCAAGCGCTTTCTGCACGGGAGAAGCTAGCCTCTGGGCAGCGACCGGACAAGACCGCGTCACAGGACGTGTTGTTCGAGGGGGCGAACAGCGGGGGGCGGACGGCCGTAGGGTCGGCTCGACACCGTGACCGCGGGTCCGTCGCCACGGACCCGGCCCGGGTGGACGACGTTGGCGAGATGCGCGACCGGAGGACGACGAGATGACGGTGACCCTGGCGGACGTGGCGGCCCGCGCCCAGGTCTCGCCCGCGACGGTGTCGCGCGTGCTGAACGGCAACTACCCGGTGGCCGCCTCCACCCGGGAGCGGGTGCTGAAGGCGGTCGACGAGCTGGACTACGTGCTCAACGGGCCGGCGAGCGCGCTGGCCGCCGCCACCTCCGACCTGGTCGGCATCCTGGTCAACGACATCGCCGACCCGTTCTTCGGGATCATGGCGGGCGCGATCCAGTCCGAGATCGGCGGGCCGGGCGGCCGGGCGGGCGGGGAACGGCTGGCCGTGGTCTGCAACACCGGCGGTTCGCCGGAGCGCGAGCTGACCTACCTCACGCTCCTCCAGCGGCAGCGGGCGGCCGCCGTGCTGCTGACCGGCGGGGCCGTGGAGGAGGCGCCGCACGCGGCGGCGGTGGCGGCGAAGCTGCGGAAGCTGGCGGACGCCGGGACGCGCGTGGTGCTGTGCGGGCGGCCGCCGGCGCCGGACACCGAGGCGGTCGCGCTGGCCTTCGACAACCGCGGCGGGGCGCGGGAGCTGACGGAGCATCTGATCGGCCTGGGCCACCGGCGGCTCGGCTACATCGCCGGGCCGGAGGAGCGCACGACGACCCGGCACCGGCTGGAGGGCCACCGGGACGCCCTGGCCGCCGCCGGGATCGAGGAGGACCCGCGGTGGACGGTGCACGGCCGGTACGACCGCCGCTCCGGGTACGAGGCGACCCTGGAACTGCTGCGCCGTGACCCCGGGTTGACCGCCGTGGTGGCCGCGAACGACTCCGTGGCGCTGGGCGCCTGCGCGGCGCTGCGGGACTCCGGGCTGCGGATCCCGCGGGACGTGTCGGTGGCGGGCTTCGACGACCTGCCCTTCAGCATCGACGCGGTGCCGTCGCTGACGACGGTCCGGCTGCCCCTCGCGGAGGCGGGAGCGCGGGCCGGCCGCGTCGCCATGGGCCGGGAGGAGCCCCCGCCCGGCGGGGTGGCGACGGTGCGCGGCGAGCTGATGGTGCGGGGGTCGTCGGGGGTGCCGCGGGGCTGAGCGGCGGGGGCGCGAGGTGTGCCGTGGCAGGCGGGGCGTTTCGTGCGCAACGCCGGGGTGCCGTCGCTGGGCGTCACCCGGACGGATGCCGAGTAGGGTCCGTGAGTATGAAACTGGCGTTCTCCACCCTCGGCGTCCCCGGCCTGCCCGTGGCGGACGTGGTCCGGCTCGCGGCCGACCACGGCTACCACGGTGTCGAACTGCGCGCGCACCCTGAGGAACCGGTGCACACCGGCCTCGACCGCGCCCGACGGGCCGACGTGGCCGCCCAGTTCAAGGAATCCGGCGTAGAGATCCTCGGCCTCGCGGGATACGCGCGGCTGGCCGCGCCCGGCGACGACGCGGCCGTGCTGGCCGAGATCCGCGAACTCCTCGGCCTGGCCGCGGACCTGGGCGCGCCGTTCGTCCGCGTCCTCCCCGGCGGCAGCCCCGGGCAGAGCCCGGAGGAGGCCGACGCCGTCGCCGCCCGGCGCCTGGGCACCGCCGCCGAGCACGCGGCCGACCTGGGCGTGCGCATCCTGCTGGAGACCCACGACTCGCACCGCACCGGCGCGGACGTCACCCGCGTCCTCGGACTGGTCGGCCACCGGCAGGCCGGCGCCCTGTGGGACGTGCTGCACACCTGGCTGGGCGGCGAGCAGCCGGCGGACACCTGGGCGGCGCTCGGCCCCTTCCTCGGCTACGTCCAGGTCAAGGACGCCGCCACCGGCGAGGACCCCGCTCCGCTGCCGCTGGGCGCGGGGGCCGTGCCGCTCGCCGAGTGCGTGGAGGTCCTCTCCCGCAACGGCTGGGACGGCTGGCTGTGCTGGGAGTACGAGAAGCGGTGGTACGAGGCGGCGGCGCCCCTGCCGGACCTCCTCGGCCCGGGCCGGGAGCACCTGGCCCGGCTGCTGAACGAGTCGGCGTAGTCGAGCCTTTCCTTCCGGCGGCCGGGGCGCGGTTCGGGCGCCCCGGCCGCCACGCTTCGGGGCCCGCTCCGGCGAGCGGTGGCACGCCGTCCCGGGCGCGGCCCTTCCTGCACCGCCCGGACCGCTTCCCGGCGCCCGCGCCGGTCGCGCCGGGCCGGGGTGGCGCACGTCGCTGCGGCCGGTTCGGGCGCCCCGGCCGCCGCGTTCGGGGCCCGCTCCGGCGACCGGTGGCAAGTCGTCCCGAGCGCGCCCTTTCCCGCACCGCCCGAACCGCGCCCCGCCACCCGCGTCGGCCCCGCCATCCCGGCGCCGGGCCGCGTCGGACCGGGCGGGACCGCCCGCCGCCGGTCCCCCGCCGCTGGTCCCCCGATGGCGCACACCACTGGGGCGCCGTCGGCGGCGCCCGGACCGCGGACTCCCGCCGGATGGTCCCGCCCTTGTGCGTTCCCTTGACTGGCAGAAACTTCCCGGATATTGGTGACTCTTCGGAAGTTTCCTTCAGCGGTACTCCAGCGGACCTCCGGAAGGAGCGCACGTGCCCGACAGCAGCACGGCAAGCACGGGAAAGACCGCACGACCCTCCAGACGCACCGTTCTCGCCGCGACGGCCGGCCTCACCGCCGCCGCGGCCGTCGGCGGCACCGCCCACGCCGCCCCGCACGACGACCGGCGGCTGCGTGCCGTCATCTCCCGGATGACGCTGGAGGAGAAGGTCGGCCAGCTGTTCGTGATGCGGGTCTACGGCCACTCGGCCACCGCTCCCGACCAGGCCGACATCGACGCCAACCTCTCCGAGATCGGCGTCCGCACAGCCGCCGAGCTCATCGCCCGGTACCGCGTCGGCGGCATCATCTACTTCGCCTGGGCGCACAACACCCGCGACCCGCACCAGATCGCGGACCTGTCCAACGGCATCCAGCGGGCCTCGCATGAGCAGTCGCGCGGTCTGCCGGTCCTGGTCTCGACCGACCAGGAGCACGGCATCGTCTGCCGGGTCGGCAAGCCCGCGACGCTGTTCCCGGGCGCGATGGCGATCGGCGCCGGCGGTTCGCGGGCCGACGCCCGCACCCTGGGCCGCCTGTCCGGCGCCGAACTGCGCGCGATGGGCATCCGCCAGGACTACTCCCCCGTCGCCGACGTGAACGTCAACCCGGCCAACCCCGTCATCGGCGTGCGGTCCTTCGGCGCCGACCCGGACGCGGTGGCCGGCCTGGTGGCCGCGGAGGTGAAGGGCTACCAGGGCTCCGGGGTCGCGGCGACCGCCAAGCACTTCCCCGGGCACGGCGACACCGCCGTGGACAGCCACACCGGCTTCCCGGTCATCACGCACAGCCGCGCGGTGTGGGAGGGGCTGGACGCCGTCCCCTTCCGGGCCGCGATCCGGGCCGGCATCGACTCCGTCATGACCGCGCACCTGCAGTTCCCGGCGCTCGACGACTCCGGCGACCCGGCCACGCTCTCCCACCCGATCCTGACCGGGATCCTGCGCGGCGAGCTGGGCTACGACGGGGTCGTGGTCACCGACTCGCTCGGCATGGAGGGCGTGCGCACCAAGTACGGCGACGACCGGGTTCCGGTGCTCGCGCTCAAGGCGGGCGTGGACCAGCTGCTCAACCCGCCGTCCCTGGAGGTCGCCTGGAACGCGGTGCTGAACGCCGTCCGGACCGGCGAACTCACCGAGTCCCGGCTCGACGAATCGATCCTGCGCATCCTGCGGCTGAAGGCGCGACTGGGCCTGTTCGACGCCCCGTACGTCAGCGCGGCGGACGTGGACCGCACGGTGGGCACCGCCGCGCACCTGGCGGCGGCCGACCGCATGGCCGAGCGCACGACGACGCTGCTGGTCAACGAGGACCGTCTGCTGCCGTTGTCGCGCCGGACGCACCACAGGCTCCTCGTGGCCGGCGCCGACCCCGCCTCCCCGTCGGGCACCACGGGACCGCCCACGGGCGTCCTCGCTGCGGCCTTCACCGAGCTGGGCTTCTCCGCCACGGCCCTGTCCACGGGCACCAGCCCGTCGGCGGCGACGATCGACAAGGCCGTCGCGGCGGCCCGGGACGCGGACGCGGTGGTCGTCGCGACGTACAACGTCACGGCGGGCAGCGCGCAGCAGACCCTGGTGCGACGGCTGCTGGAGACCGGCCGCCCGGTCGTCGCGATCGCCGTGCGCAATCCGTACGACGTCGCCCACCTGCCCTCCGTGCCGGCCGTCCTGGCCGCCTACTCGTGGACGGACATCGAACTGCGCGCGGCCGCGCGGGTGGTGGCGGGCCGGGTCGGGCCGCGCGGGAGGCTGCCGGTACCGGTGCAGCGGGCCGACGACCCGGCGCAGGTGCTGTTCCCGATCGGGTACGGCCTGAGGTACTAGGTTCCGCCGTGCGGGCGTGGGGGCCGGCAACGCGCGGCGGGCGCGGGCGGACGCCGCGCGCTCCGTACGGCGTCGTCGCCGGCGGCGGGTGCCGCGTCCCCGCGACCCGGAACCGCCTCCCGTGTCCGGCGTGTCCCCGCTGCCGCGGGTCACGCCGGACCGGGCGGACCCGGCCCCGGCGGCCCCGGGTCCGCGGGGGCTGCGCCCGGACGGTGGGGGTCCGGACGCAGCCCCGATGCCGCGTCAGGGACGCAGCGCGGGCTCGCGTTCCACGTCCCGCACGTCCAGCTTCGCGTCGTGCCGGGCCAGCGGCCTGGCCGCCGACGGGTCGGCCTGCACGGCCGCCGGGGCGACGCCCGCCCAGTCCAGGATCCGCGCTGTGGCCAGCGCCTTCTCCTGCGGCACCAGGCCCGCGACGTTGGCGCCGTGGTTCATGCCGGGAGCGGTGAAGACGTACGCGTCACGCGCCCCGTGCCCGAGCCGGAACCGCTCCGAGCCCCAGGGGTCGTTCTGGCCGTAGACGAAGAGCATGTGGTGGGCGTTGTGCCGCACCCAGGAGTCCACGTCGCGCATCACGGCCGGCTGGAAGCGCATCGGGATCGAGCGCGGCACGAAGTTCCGCGGCGGCTGGTAGCCGTAGCGGATCAGGCCCTTCTCGATGTGCGGGAACCGGATCGTCGGCGCGCCCAGCTGGGTGCCGGCCTGGTAGTAGTACGGCGTGTAGGTCTCCAGGCCCTGGTCGGTGTAGGCGGAGAAGCCGGAGATGGAGTCGACGGAGTCCCAGATCTCCTGGTCGGTCGCCTTCCCGGCGTCCGCGGGGATCGTCTCGCAGTCGGCCAGCAGGCTGTACTGCCAGAAGCCCCACACGTAGTCCAGGACGACGGCCTCGTACGCCCGGTCGAGACCGCCGATGGTGGTGAAGGTGTAGCCGTTGTCGGCGGCGTACCGCGCGTACTTCGCCTCCAGCGGCCCGCGGCGCACCAGCGCCTCCCGCTGCACTGCGTTCAGCCGGTCGCGGCACTCCTTGGTGCCGACGGTGGCGAAGAAGCGGTCGTAGGCGGAGTCCTCGCTGTTGACGACGTCGTTGGGGGCGACGTACGCGACGACGCCGTCCATGTCGCGCGGGTAGAAGCGCTCGTAGTAGGTCGCCGTCATGCCGCCCTTGGAGCCGCCGGTGGCGAGCCACTTCTTGCCGTAGACCGCCTTCAGGGCCGTGAAGATGCGGTGCTGGTCGCCGGCCGCCTGCCAGATGTCGAGCTTGGACCAGTCGGCCGGGGCGGGGCGGGACGGGGTGAAGAAGCGGTACTCCATGGAGACCTGGTTGCCGTCCACGATCTGGGTCGGCTCGCGGCGGCTGGGCGTCGTGGAGACGTTGTAGCCGCCGGTGTAGAAGACCGTCGGGCGGTCGGTTCCCTTGTGCAGCACGGTGATCCGCTGCTGGAACGTCCCCTTGGACGGGTGCCGGTGGTCCACCGGCTGGGTGTAGTTGAGGACGAAGAAGCGGTAGCCGGGGTACGGCTTCTCCTCGATGAGGCTCATGCCGTCGATGGCCAGGAGCCGGTCCTTGATGTCGGTTCCGCCGCCGCTCGCGGTGCCGTTCGTGGCCTCCGGTGTGGCGGCGGTGGCCGCCCCCGCCGTGCTCAGTGTGCCTATGAGCACCGTGAGCGCGAGCAGCCATCTGAGCGCCTTGCGCATGCACACTCCCCTGTGAGACAGATGTGCGCCGGAAGCTATCGGAGCAAGTCCTCCGCACACCAGGGGAGTTCGGGAAAACCCTCGGTCACTTGAAAACTCGGGCCCGCGGACCGGGCGGGGAGCTCAGCACAGGATCCAGCCCGTGCGCAGCGAACCGGCCCCGACCGATCCGCCGACCCGCACGCAGCGGTGCCCGGCGTGCACGGTCACCGGGCCCGCGTGCTGGGCGTACGTCCCCCGGTCGGTCACCGGGCGGTTGCCGCGGGCCTGCACGGTCACGGACATCGGCCGCTTGGCGCCGGGCCGCGTCGGGACGGTGACGGCGCAGACGTAGCCGTCGCGCTTGTGGACGTGCACGGAGCCGGTCCCGAAGGACAGCGTCCTGACCTTGCGGCCGGAGCAGGCGGAGGCGGCCGCCTGCGCGGTCCCGGGCGCGGCGACCGCGAGCAGTCCGGAGGCGGTCAGCACGGCCACGCCGAGCGCCAGCCGTCGCCGTATCGCACCACTGTCCACCATCGTCCCTCCCGTAACAGCCGTACCCGAGCGTACGGGTGTACGGACGCAGGACGTGCGTGCGGTGGTTGCCCCTCCGGGTCAGCGGGAGGCGCCGACCGGTTCCTCCGGCTCCGGCGCGCCGACGAACGTCCGCCACAGCGCGGCGTAGCGTCCGCCGCGCGCCAGCAGCTCGTCGTGCGTGCCGTCCTCCGCGACCCGGCCGTGGTCCATGACCACCACCCGGTCCGCCCGGGCGGCCGTGGTCAGGCGGTGGGCGACGACGAGAGTGGTGCGCGCTCCGGGCTCCGGCGAGGGGTGCGGGCCGGACGGCGCCTGCTGGGCGGCGCGGCGGCCCGTGAGGCGGTCGGTGGCCTGGTTGACCTGTGCCTCCGTGGCCAGGTCCAGGGCGGCGGTGGCCTCGTCGAGCAGCAGGATGTCGGGGTCGACGAGTTCGGCGCGGGCCAGCGCGATCAGCTGGCGCTGGCCGGCCGACAGGTTGCGGCCGCGCTCGGCGACCTCGTGCAGGTAGCCGCCGTCCAGCGTGGCGATCATGTCGTGCGCGCCGACCGCCCGCGCCGCCGCCTCCACCTCGGCGTCGGTCGCGTCGGGCCGGCCGTAGGCGATGGCGTCGCGGACGGTGCCCGGGAACAGGTACGCCTCCTGCGGCACGACGCCGAGGCGGTGCCGGTAGGCGGTGAGGTCCAGCTCCCTCAGGTCCGTGCCGTCGACGGTGACCCGGCCGGCCATCGGGTCGTAGAACCGGGCCACCAGCTTGACCAGGGTCGACTTGCCCGCCCCGGTCTCGCCGACGAAGGCGACCGTCTGGCCGGCCGGGATGCGCAGGTCGATCCCGGTCAGCGCGGCCTCGCCCTCCTCGCCGGTGCCGTAGGCGAAGTGGACGTCCTCGAAGGCGATCTCGCCGCGCAGTTCCGGCACCTCGCGGGGCCGGTCGGCGGGCCGGGTGGACGTCGGCTCGCGCAGCAGCTCCTGGATGCGGCCCAGCGAGACGGTCGCCTGCTGGTAGCCGTCGAAGACCTGGGAGAGCTGCTGGACCGGCGCGAAGAACAGGTCGATGTACAGCAGGTACGCCACCAGCGCGCCCGCGGTCAGCGTGGCCTCCTCGACCCGGCCCGCGCCCGCGATCAGCACGGCGGCCGCCGCGACCGCGGACAGCAGCTGCACGAACGGGAAGTACAGGGAGATCAGCCACTGGCCGCGGATCCGGGCCTCGCGGTAGGCGGCGCTGCGCTCGGCGAACCGCCGCCCGCCGTCGCGCTCGCGCCGGAAGGCCTGCACGATCCGCAGCCCCGCCACGGACTCCTGCAGGTCCGCGTTGACCACCGACACGCGCTCGCGCGCCAGCCGGTACGCCTTCACGCTCGCCCGGCGGAAGAAGAAGGTGGCGACGAACAGCGGCGGCAGCGTGGTGAAGACGACGAGGGCCAGCCGCACGTCGATGACCAGCAGGGCGACCATGATGCCGAAGAACGTCACCACCGAGACGAACGCGGTGACCAGGCCCGTCTGCAGGAACGTCGACAGCGCGTCGACGTCGGTCGTCATCCGCGTCATGATCCGGCCGGTCAGCTCCCGCTCGTAGTAGTCGAGGCCGAGCCGCTGGAGCTGCGCGAAGATCTTCAGGCGCAGGGAGTACAGGACGCGCTCGCCGGTGCGCCCGGTCATCCGGGTCTCGCCGATCTGCGCGGCCCACTGCGCCCCGACGGCGAGCAGGGCGACCAGGGAGGCCGCCCACACGGCGCCGAGGGACAGCTTGCCGACGCCCTCGTCGATGCCGTGCCGGATCAGGACGGGCAGCAGCAGGCCCATGCCGGCGTCGACGGCGACGAGCAGGAGGCTGACCAGCAGGGGCAGCCCGAAGCCGTGCAGCAGGCGGCGCAGGCCGTAGGAGTCCTCGGCCCGGACCGCGCGCTCCTCGTCGACGTCCGGGGTGTCGGTGGCGGGCGGCAGCGCCTCGACCTGGGCGAGGAGGGCGGGGGTGGCGGGCGTGCCGGCCATCGCCGTGTCCCGGGGCTCGCGCTCCCCCGCCCACAGCTTCGGTGTGATGCCCCGCTCGGCGTCGAACTCGGCGTCCAGCTCCTCCCGGACCCAGTTGTCCTCCTGCGGCTCCGCTGCGGCGCGGCCGGCCCCGGCGTGGCCGGGTGAGACGCCGCCCAGTTCGTCGGGGTCGGTGAGCAGCCGCCGGTAGAGCGCGGACCGCTGCTGGAGTTCGTCGTGGGTGCCGAGGTCGGCGAGTCGGCCGTCGTCGAGGACGGCGATGCGGTCGGCGAGGTTCAGGGTGGAGCGCCGGTGGGCGATGAGCAGCGTCGTGCGGCCCTCCATGACCTGCTTGAGCGCCTCGTGGATCTCGTGCTCGACGCGGGCGTCCACGGCGGAGGTGGCGTCGTCGAGGACGAGCAGGCGCGGGTCGGTGAGAAGCGCGCGGGCCAGCGCGATGCGCTGGCGCTGGCCGCCGGAGAGGGTCAGGCCGTGCTCGCCGACGGCTGTGTCGTAGCCGTCGGGCAGTTCGGCGATGAAGCGGTCGGCCTGGGCGGCCCGGGCGGCCCGCTCGATCTCCTCCTGGGTGGCGTCGGGGCGCCCGTAGGCGATGTTGTTGCGGACGGTGTCGGAGAAGAGGAAGGAGTCCTCCGGCACCAGGCCGATCGCGGCCCGCAGGGACCGCAGGGTCAGCTCCCGCACGTCGTGCCCGCCGACGAGGACGGCCCCGTGGGTGACGTCGTAGAAGCGCGGCAGCAGCAGGGAGACGGTGGACTTGCCGGAGCCGGAGGAGCCGACGACAGCCAGGGTCTCGCCGGGGCGGATCCGGAAGGACAGGCCCGTCAGGACCGGGCGGCCGTCCTGGTAGCCGAAGGAGACGTCGTCGAACTCGACGGTGGCGGGCGCGTCGGCGGGCAGTTCCCTGGTGCCGTCCGCCAGGGCGGGCTCGGTGTCGATCAGCTCCAGGACGCGCTCGGTGCCCGCGCGGGCCTGCTGGCCGACGGTGAGGACCACGGCGAGCATGCGCACCGGGCCGACGAGCTGGGCCAGGTAGGTGGAGAACGCGACGAACGTGCCGAGCGTGATGTGACCCCTCACCGCCAGCCAGCCGCCGAGGGCCAGCATCGCGACCTGCCCGAGCGCGGGGACGGCCTGCAGGGCCGGGGTGTACCTGGCGTTCAGCCGGATCGTGCGCATCCGCCCGGCGAACAGCCGCCGCCCGACCTCGCGGAGCTTGCCGGTCTCCTGCTCCTCCTGCCCGAAGCCCTTGACCACCCGCACGCCGCTGACGGCGCCGTCGACCACGCCCGCGACGGCGGCGGCCTGCGCCTGGGCGTACCAGGTGGCCGGGTGCAGCTTGGTGCGGCTGCGGCGGGCGATCCAGCCGAGGGCGGGCGCGACGGCGAGAGCGATCAGGGTCAGCGGCAGCGACAGCCACGCCATGATCACCAGGGAGATCAGGAAGAGCAGTACGTTGCCGATGGTCATCGGCAGCATGAAGAGCAGGCCCTGGATGAGCTGGAGGTCGCTGGTGGCGCGGCCGACCACCTGGCCGGTGGACAGCTCGTCCTGACGGCGGCCGTCGAGCCGGGTGATCGACTCGTACATCTCCGTCCGCAGGTCGTGCTGGACGTCGAGGGCGAGCCGGCCGCCGTAGTAGCGGCGCACGAAGGTCATGCCGTAGATCAGCAGGGCCGCGCCGAGCAGGGCGCCGGCCCAGGGCGCCATGGCCCGGCTGTGGTCGCCGATCACGTCGTCGATGATCACCTTGGTGATCAGCGGGACGAGCGCCATGACGGCCATGCCGCCGAGGGAGGAGCCGAGGGCGAGGAGGACGTCCTGGGGGTGGCGCCAGGCGTACCCGGCCAGTCTCCGCGCCCATCCCGGCTGCGCTGCCACGTCGGTGCCTTCCTGCAGACCTGATCTTCCGCAACGCACCAACACGGACGGAAGCGGATTTCATCCCGCCGCAACAAACCGCCCCCGGGCCCGCACCCGGCGGGCGGCCCGGCGGGCACCCTGGCGGGCGGCCGGGGCCCGGTCGCCGGGGGCTTCCGGCGTGGGCGGTGACGGGGCGCCAGGTGTCGCGTGCACCGCGACGGGCGGTGTGCTGCCGGACGGCGCGCGGGGCGTCGCGTACGCCCCGACGGGCGGTGCGATGCCGGGCAGCCCAGCGGGCACCCCGGCGGGCGGCCGGGGCAGCCCCGGCCGCCCTCGGCGTCCTGCGCCGGCGTCCCGCGCGGGCGGTGGCGGCGCACCGGGCGTCGTGCGCGCCGCGACGGGCGGTGTGCTGTCCGAGCCGTGCCCCGGCGGATCGGGGCGCCGTCGGCTCAGGCGAGGTGGGTCGGTGCGAACATCCTGAGGACCGCCGGGAGCACGACCACCGACGGGCCCGGTGCGGCGAGCGCCTTCGCCAGGTCCTCCTCCAGGGTTTCCGGGGTCGTGCGGGTGCCCGGGACGCCGAAGGACTCCGCGAGGGCCACGTAGTCGGGGCGGGCCAGTTCGGTGGCGGTGGCCCGGCCGAAGGTGTCCGTCATGTACTCGCGCAGGATGCCGTAGCCGCCGTCGTCGACGATCAGCCAGGTGACGTCCAGGCCGTACTGGCGGGCCGTAGCCAGCTCGGCGATGGAGTACAGGGCCCCGCCGTCGCCGGAGACCGCCAGCACCGGGCGGGTGGGGTCCGCCGCCGCCGCGCCGAGGGCCGCCGGGAAGGCGTAGCCGAGGCCGCCGGCGCCCTGGGCGGAGTGCATGCGGTTGGGGGCCTGGGCGTCGAAGGCCGACCAGGCCCAGTAGGCCAGGATCGTCATGTCCCAGAAGGACGGGGAGCCGGCGGGCAGCGCCCGGCGGACCGAGGCGAGGACGTCCTGCTCCAGGGTGAGGTCCTGGGCGGCGATGCGCTCACCGACCCGGTCCAGCAGCGTCCGCACGCGGTCCGGCGCCGTGCTGTCCTGCCGGGCCTCCACCGTCTCCAGCAGGGCCTGGAGGGCGAGCCGGGCGTCGGCGTGGATGCCGAGCGCCGGGTGGTTCGACTCCAGCTTGCCGAGGTCGGCCTCGATCTGGATGATCCGGCCGCGCGGCGAGAACGTGTGGTAGTTCGAGGAGAGCTCGCCGAGACCCGAGCCGACGACCAGCAGGACGTCGGCGTCCTCCAGGAAGTCCGTGGTGTGCCGGTCCTCCAGCCAGGACTGGAGGGACAGCGGGTGCTCCCAGGGGAAGGCGCCCTTGCCGCCGAAGGTGGTCACGACGGGGGCGTCCAGCCGCTCGGCCAGGGCGAGCAGCTTGCCGGAGGCGTCCGCCCGGACCACTCCACCGCCCGCGACGATCACCGGGCGCTCCGCCTCGGAGAGCAGCCTGGCGGCCACCGCGGTCAGCTCGGGGCGCGGGAGGAGCTCCTCGGGGGTCGCGTCCATCGCCGTCACCGCCGGCAGCCGCGCCGGCGCCAGCAGCACGTCCTGCGGGATCTCCACCCACACCGGGCCGTGCGGGGCCGTCAGCGCCGACTTCCAGGCCGCCGCGAGGGCGGAGGGGATCTGGGACTGGGTGCGGACGGTGTGGACCGACTTCACCACGCCCCGGAACGAGGCCGCCTGGTCCGGCAGTTCGTGCAGGTAGCCGTGGCGCCCGCCACCGAGGCCCGCCGTCGGGACCTGGCTGCTGATGGCCAGCACGGGCGCGGAGGCCGCGGCCGCCTCCTGGAGCGCGGCCAGCGACGTCAGCGCGCCCGGGCCGGTGGACAGCAGCAGCGGAGCCGCCTCGCCGGTGATCCGGCCGTACGCGTCCGCCGCGAACCCGGCGTTGTTCTCCACCCTCAGGCCGATGTAATGCAGGTCCGAGCGGCGCAGCGCGTCGAACATGCCGAGGGCGTGCTGGCCGGGCAGGCCGAAGACCGTCGTCGCGCCGAGCCCGGCCAGGGTCTCCACGACCAGGTCTCCGCCGATGCGGCCGGGGGGAGGGTTCAGGGCCGCCTCCGTCTGTGCGGGTGTCGGGCGGAGCACCAGGTCGTGGTCGTGGGTCACGGGGTCGCTCTCCTCGGGGGTGGTTACGCGGTGCCGCGGGCCGCCGCGATCTGGCGGGTCATGATCGTGGTGAGCTCGTACGCCGTGTGCGACGCCGCCACCGAGGTGATCTCGGCGTGGTCGTACGCCGGGGCGACCTCGACGACGTCCGCGGACACCAGGTTGCAGGACGCCAGGCCGCGCAGGATCTCCAGCAGCTCGCGGGAGGTCATGCCGCCCGCCTCCGGCGTGCCGGTGCCCGGCGCGTGGGCGGGGTCGAGGCAGTCGATGTCGACGGAGATGTACAGCGGGCGGTCGCCGATGCGCTGACGCAGCTGGTCGGCCACCTCGTCGGCGCCCCGGCGGTAGACGTCCGCGGAGGTGACGATGCCGAAGCCCATCTTCTCGTCGTCGGTGAGGTCCTGCTTGCCGTACAGCGGGCCGCGGGTGCCGACGTGGGAGAGCGCCTCGGTGTCGAGGATGCCCTCCTCCACCGCGCGGCGGAACGGGGTGCCGTGCGTGTACTCGGCGCCGAAGTAGGTGTCCCAGGTGTCGAGGTGGGCGTCGAAGTGGAGCAGGGCGACCGGGCCGTGCTTCTTCGCCACCGAGCGCAGCAGCGGGAGCGCGATGGTGTGGTCGCCGCCGAGGGTCATCAGGCGGGCGCCGGTGCCGAGCAGGTCGTCGGCGGCGGCCTCGATGGTCTCCACGGCCTCGTTGATGTGGAACGGGTTCACGGCGATGTCGCCGCCGTCCGCGACCTGCGCCAGGGCGAACGGCGAGGCGTCCTGCGCCGGGTTGTAGGGGCGCAGCAGCCGGGACGCCTCGCGGATCGCGTTGCCGCCGAAGCGGGCGCCCGGCCGGTACGAGACGCCGGAGTCGAACGGCACGCCCACCACGGCGACCTCGGCCGTGCCGACCTCGTCGAGGCGGGGCAGCCGGGCGAAGGTCGCGGGGCCGGCGTACCGCGGGACCCGGGAGGAGTCGACGGGTCCGCGGGGCGTCTCGTTGCTGCTCATGGTGAAATGCCTTCTTTCCTACGCCTTATGGCGTATGTACTGCTTGCCGTATCACTCTACTGATGGGCCGGTACCGGTTCGGACACGGGCTCGGCACCGCGTCCGGCGAGGCGCTCGCGCCAGGCGGCGAGGACGGCCGCGTCGGTCGGCTTCGTCGCCAGGGACACGCCGACGTAGGCGGCCAGGGAGGCCAGCAGGCCGTAGTAGACGGGCTCGTTGGCGAGGACGCCGTAGCCCGCCATCAGGCCGACGACGGCGAGGCCGCCGACGGCCACGGAGGCCAGCGCGCCGTGCGCGGTGCCGCGCTTCCACAGCAGGCCGCCGAGGATGGGCACCAGCAGGCCGCCGACGAGCAGGTTGTAGGCCACGGTCAGCGCCTGGACGACGTCGTTGAGCGCGATCGCGGTGCCGATCACGGCGAGCCCCATGATCAGGATGAAGACGCGGTTGCCCTTGACCTCGTCGTGCGCGTCCCCGGTGCGCCGGACGGCGCCGCGCAGCCGGGACCAGATGTCGTTGTTGGCGACGGTGGCGCAGGCGATGAGCGCGCCGGAGGAGGTGGACATGACGGCGGCCAGGGCGGCGGCGAGCACCAGGCCCCGCACGCCGACGGGCAGTTCGTCCTTGACGATGGTGGCGAAGGCGTCGTCGGCGTTGCCCAGCTTCGGGTAGAGCACCTTGGCGGCGGTGCCGATGACGGCGCCCGCGAGGGCGTACGCCAGACAGTAGGTTCCGGCCACCGTGCCGCCCCACTTGGCGGTCTTGTCGCTGCGGGCGGTGAACACCCGCTGCCAGATGTCCTGCCCGATGAGCATGCCGAAGGTGTAGATCAGGACATAGGTGAAGATGGTCTCGCCGCCGATGCCCAGCGGGTCGAAGTACGAGGTCGGCAGCTTGGCCTTCATCTCGCTGAAGCCGCCCGCCTTGACCACGGCGATGGGCAGGAGCAGGAGCAGCACACCGATCGTCTTGACCACGAACTGCACCATGTCGGTCAGCGTGATGGACCACATGCCGCCGAGGGTGGAGTAGGCGACGACGATCGAGCCGCCCAGGATGATCGCGACGGTGCGGTTCATGTCGAACAGCACGTCGAAGATCGTGGCGTAGGCGATGGTGGAGGTGACGGCGAGCATGAGGGTGTAGGCCCACATGACGACGCCGGAGATGACACCCGCCCGGCCGCCGTAGCGCAGGTCGAGCATCTCGGAGACGGTGTAGACCTTCAGGCGGGCGATGCGGGCCGAGAAGAAGACCGACAGGGCCAGCAGGCCCAGGCCGATGGTGAACACCATCCAGGCGCCGGACAGGCCGTACTTGTAGCCGAGGCCCACGCCGCCGATGGTGGACGCCCCGCCGAGGACGATCGCCGCCATGGTGCCGGAGTACATCGCGGGCCCCAGGCGGCGCCCCGCCACCAGGAACTCGCTCTTGGACCTGGCGCGGCGCATGCCCCACCAGCCCATGGCCAGCATGCCGGCCAGATAGACGACGATCACTGTGTAGTCGACGGCCATGCGGGCCCTCCTTCTCGCGCTCTCGGTGGCGTGTCGTGCGGGTGCGGAGATCGACGGCAGCGCCTCGCGAGGACATCCGCCCGTACCCGCGGCTGCCGGTCGGGACTGACACTAGGTGGCCGGAAAGCGACTGCGAAGTGTACGTTTTATCCATTCGAGTGCCGCGGGGATGGAAGGAACGGACATCATGCCGGACCCGCAGCCGCCATCGGCACCAGCAGTCCCACCCACCCCGCCTGTCCCGCTCTCGGCGCTGCTGGCCCGGGAGGACCTCGCCCTGCGCCAGATCGCCGGCCCCTCGGACCGCGGCACCGTGATCCACTGGGCGCACACCTCGGAAATGGCAGACCCGTACCCGTACCTGCTGGGCGGCGAGCTGCTGCTGACGGCGGGCGTGCACGTGCCCGGGGCAGCGGGGTCGGGCACGTACTTCGACTACTTCGACGATTACGTCTCCCGGATCGTGGCGGCGGGCGGCGCGGCCCTCGGCTTCGGCCTCGCGCCGGTGCACGACACGGTGCCGCCTGCCCTGGTCGCGGCCTGTGACGCCCACGCCCTGCCGCTGCTGGAGGTCCCCCCGCAGACCACCTTCTCCGGCGTGGCCCGAGCGGTCTGGCAGCTGATGGCCCAGGCCCGGCTGGCCGAGCTCCGCCGGGTCACGGAGGCCCAGCAGGGCCTGGCGGTGGCGGCTTCCCGCCCGGACCCGGTCCCCTCGGTGCTGCGTCAGCTGGCCCAGCGCGTGACGGGCCGGGCGGTGCTGTACGGGCCGGACGGGACGGCGATCGCGTCCGCGGGGCGGGAGCCGGCGGCCGAGGCGAGCGCGGCGCTGGCGGAACTGGCGGCAGTGGTACGGCCGGCGACCGCGCGTCCCGCACCCTCCTCCGCCACCGACACCGTCTGCGGAAGCCACCTCGCCGCCTACGCCCTCGGCACCGGCCAGGGTTTCGTGCTGGGGGTCGCCTCCCCGCAGCGCGATCCCGCGGACCACACCATCGCGTCCGTGGCCGCGGTCCTGCTCTCCCTGCTCACCGGCGAGCACCGGAGCGGTGCGGGCGCGGCCCGTTCGTCGGCGCTCGTGCGCCTGCTGCTGGGTGCCCCGCCCGAGGACGTGGCACCGCTGCTCGGCGCCGGGCGGTGGGTGGTCGTGCACGCGCGGCCGGACCAGCAGGTCCCCGACGCCCTGGCCGCCTCCGCGCTCGGCGCCGCACTCGGCTCCGCGCTGTTCGACCTCGCGGACGGCGTCGTGCGGGTCCTCCTCCCGGCCGACCACGAACCGTCCGCGCAACCGGGCTGGTCCCTCGGCGTCAGCGCCGCCGTCGCCCCGCGCGACTGGCCGGCCGCCGACACCCAGGCGGCCCGCGCCCTGGCCCGCGCCCGCGCCACCCGCACCTCCGTGGTCCGCCACGGCGCCCGCCCGAGCCTCGCCGACCTGGTCCAGCACGACGAGGCCGACGCGCACGCCCGGGCGCTCCTCACCCCGATCACCGCCAGGCCCGCGCTCACCGAGACCCTGCGCACCTGGCTCTCGCTGCACGGAAGCTGGGACCGCACCGCCGTCGCCCTGTCCGTCCACCGCAACACCGTCCGCCAGCGCATCGCCCGCTGCGCGACCCTCCTCGACACCGACCTGGACGACCCGGACGTACGCATGGAGCTGTGGTTCGCCCTGCGCCGGATCTGAGGGCGTGACCCGCGTCCCAGCGGGCGGGACGCCGGGACCGGACACCGGCCGCTGCCCCACAATGGGACCCATGCCGATACCCGGGACACCCAGCCGCTCCGAGCTCGTCGACCACCTCGTCAGGACCCGTATCGCGGGCAACGTCGCCACCCCCCGCGAGAACAACCTCTCCCACTACCGGAAGCTGGCGAACGGCGATCGCAACTACTGGTTCGGCCTGGAACTCGGCGACCGCTGGACCGACGAGCAGGACGTGCTCGCGGTGATGGCGGAGCGCGTCGGCGTCAACGACGACCCGGAGTACCGGCACGGCCAGGACAGCATCGACGCGGAGCTGACCGTCGACGCCCTGGAGCGCCTGGCGGGCCGGCTGCGCAAGGCGGCGGACGGGCAGCAGCGGGTGCTGTTCGCCACCGGTCACCCCGGCGGCCTGCTCGACGTGCACCGTGCCACGGCCGCCGCGCTGCGGGCCGCCGGCTGCGAGATCGTCGCCATCCCGGACGGGCTGCAGACGGACGAGGGCTACGTCATGCAGTTCGCGGACGTCGCGGTGCTGGAGCACGGCGCCACGCTGTGGCACACCCACTCCGGCGAGCCGATGCGCGCCATCCTCACGGGCCTGGAGCGCGCCGGCCGCCCGCTGCCCGACCTGGTCGTCGCCGACCACGGCTGGGCAGGGTACGCGGGGCAGCACGGCGTCGACTCGGTCGGCTACGCGGACTGCAACGACCCCGCCCTGTTCCTCGCCGAGGCGGAGGGCACCGTCCAGGTGACGGTTCCCCTCGACGACCACGTGGTCAGCCCGCGGTACTACGACCCGATGACGGCGTATCTGCTGGAGCAGGCGGGTCTGACCTGATCGAGCCGGAGATCGCGCCCAGGTCGAGCGACCGGCAGGGTGATCACCCAAGGGCCCGGACGACGGCGACCGCTCCGTGCCGGCGCACGGCGAGCCGGGTCAGCAGGTCCACGACCGGGGCGGTGACGCGCTCGGGGAGGACAGGGGCCGGCAGGCCCACGCTGCACACCAGGCCGTCGGCGTGGACGACGCGTTCCATGAGCCGTTGTCACAAACGGGGGTTCAGGCCCTCGGAGCGCCCCTGCGCATACCCAGGCGTCGGGTCCAGATACACCCGGCGCACCGCCGGGAACGCCTCGTGCAGTCGCTGCTCGGCCCGCTCGCAGGCCCACTCGACCTCGGCTGCGGTCGACAGGTCACGGAAGTCGACCTTGGCCGCCACCAGGGCCTCCCCCGGCGCCTGCACCAGCGTCGTCAGCTCCAGTACCGCCTCGATGTGCTCCACCTGCAGGAGTTCGGCCCGGATCCGCTCCCGCACCGGCCGGGGCAGCGGCCGCCCGATGAGAAGCTCCACGTTCGACCGGCCGAGCACCCAGGCGACGTACAGCAGCAGCACGCCGATGGACAGGGAGGCGATGCCGTCCCAGACCCCGGATCCCGTGAGCTGCCCGCCCAGCAGGCCGCCCGCCGCCAGCACCAGGCCGATCAGCGCAGCCGAGTCCTCCAGAACCACCGCCTTCACCGCGGTGTCGGGCGTGTGCCGGAGATAGAGCCGGAAGGGCATCCCGCGGCGGTCCGCGTCACCGCGCGCCTGGCGCACCGCGGTCCGCAGCGAGAAGCCCTCCAGCACGAAGGCGACCGCGAGGACGATGTACGACACCCGTGGGTCACCGAGCGTCTCGCCCCTGGTCAGGGTGTGGATGCCGTCGTAGAGGGAGAAGACCGCGCCGCCGACGAAGGTGCCGACCGCGGCGAGCAGCGCCCAGACGTAGCGTTCGGGGCCGTATCCGAGGGGATGGTCCTCGTCGGGGGGTTTCCGGCTGCGCTTGAGCGCCGTCAGCAGCAACACCTCGGTGACCGTGTCGGCGACCGAGTGCGCGGCCTCGGAGAGCATGGCACTGGAGCCGCTGATCAGGCCGGCCGCCACCTTGGCCATCGCGATGCCGAGGTTGGCGAGGCCGGCGACGACGACCGTGAGGGTACTTCCGGCGCCGGTGTCCCGCCGGCCCGGGTGCAGAGCTTTCGCCATGTCCCTCAGAGTTCCCGCGGAACCCGTACCACGCCCTCCTGGATGACCGAGATGGCCAGCCGCCCGTCCTGGGTGTAGATGCGGGCCTGGCCGAGACCGCGTCCGCCGGAGGCCGAGGGGGACTCCTGGTCGTACAGCAGCCACTCGTCGGCCCGGAACGGCCGGTGGAACCACATCGCGTGGTCCAGCGAGGCCCCGACCACGTCGCCGACGGCCCAGCCGCCGCGGCCGTGCGCGAGCAGCACGGAGTCGAGCAGCGTCATGTCGGAGACGTAGGTGGCGAGCACGACGTGCAGGAGGGGCTCGTCGATGGCGCCCTCGAGCTTGCCGTTGGTGCGGAACCACACCTGGGAGTGCGGCTCGCGCGGCTCGCCGAACCGGCCGAACGGCGGGTCGCCGACGTAGCGCAGGTCCACCGCCTCCCTGGCCTCGATGAACTTCTCCACGACCGCCGGGTCGAGGTGGCCGTAGCCGCGCAGCCGCTCCTGGGAGGTGGGCAGCGTCGCCGGGTCCGGGGCGGACGGCATCGGCGCCTGGTGGTCCAGGCCCTCCTCGTACGTCTGGAAGGACGCCGACAGATGGAAGATCGGCTGCCCGTGCTGCACCGCGACCACCCGGCGGGTGGTGAAGGAGCGGCCGTCACGGATGCGGTCCACCGTGTAGACGATGGGCGCGCCGGGGTCGCCGGGGCGCAGGAAGTACGCGTGCAGCGAGTGCGCGTGCCGGTCCTCGGGAACCGTCCGGCCGGCGGCGACCAGCGCCTGCGCCGCCACCTGCCCGCCGAAGACGCGGGGGACGACGGCCGAGCGGGACCGGCCGCGGAAGATGTCCTGCTCGATCCGCTCGAGGTCGAGCAGATCGAGCAGGGACCGAAGTGCCTGACTCATACGTCAGTTGTATCCTGCACTCTTTTCGTGGACCTCACAGGCCCATGTTCTTGGCGATGATCGTCTTCATGATCTCGCTGGTGCCGCCGTAGATGCGGTTGACGCGGTTGTCCGCGTACAGGCGGGCGATCGGGTACTCGTTCATGTAGCCGTAGCCGCCGTGGAGCTGGAGGCAGCGGTCGATGACGCGGTGGGCGACCTCGGTGCAGAAGAGCTTGGCGGAGGCGGCCTCGGCGGGGGTCAGCTCACCGGCGTCCAGCGCCTCGGTCGCGCGGTCGGCGACGGCCTCGGCGGCGTCGACCTCGGCCTGGCAGGCGGCCAGCTCGAACTTGGTGTTCTGGAAGTGGGCGACCGGCTTGCCGAAGACGGTGCGCTCCTGCACGTACTGCTTGGCGAACCGGACGGCGGCCTTGGCCTGGGCGTAGGCGCCGAAGGCGATGCCCCAGCGCTCGGAGGCCAGGTTGTGGCCGAGGTAGTAGAAGCCCTTGTTCTCCTCGCCGAGCAGGTCCTCGACCGGGACCTTGACGTCGACGAAGGCCAGCTCGGCGGTGTCGGACGTCTTCAGGCCCAGCTTGTCCAGCTTGCGGCCGACGGAGTAGCCCTCGGACTTGGTGTCCACGGCGAACAGGGAGATGCCGTGCCGGCGGTCCTCGGCGGTGGGCGCGGCGGTGCGGGCGCACACGATCACGCGGTCGGCGTGGACTCCGCCGGTGATGAAGGTCTTGGCGCCGTTGAGGACGTAGTGCGTGCCGTCCTCGGAGAGCTTGGCGGTGGACTTCATGCCCGCGAGGTCGGAGCCGGTGCCCGGCTCGGTCATCGCGATGGCCCACATCTCCTCGCCGGTGACGAACTTCGGCAGGTAGCGCTTCTTCTGCTCGTCGGTGGCCAGCATCTTGAGGTACGGCAGGGCGAGCAGCACGTGCACGCCGGAGCCGCCGAACTGGACGCCCGCGCGGGCGGTCTCCTCGTAGAGGACGGCCTCGAACTTGTGGCTGTCGATGCCCGCGCCGCCGAACTCCTCGGGCACGCTGATGCCGAAGACGCCCAGCTCGCCGAGCTTGTAGTAGAAGTCGCGCGGCGCCTGGCCGGCGGCGAACCACTCGTCGTAGACCGGGACGACCTCGGCCTCGATGAAGGCGCGGATGGTCTCCCGGAACGCCTCGTGATCCTCGTTGAACACCGTACGGCGCACGCCGCCACCGCCCTTCCACGCGCCTCGACCGGCGCCGCTCTCGCGTACCTGGTTGCTCGCCGTCCGGGTCGCCGCCGGTGGGGGGCGACCGCATGGCTAAGCGCTTGCTCACACCAACGTACCGGCGAGTAGGCGAGAGCGTAAAGAGGGGGTCGCGTAACGCTCGTCACGCGCTCCCCCACCCCCTTCCGGGCGAGCCCCGGCGCCCACCCCGACGCCCGGCCGAGGCTCGGCCGCGACACCCCTCGGGCCCCCGGCCGGCCCGCCCGGGAAGCACCTCCGGTCTCCGCGCCGCGCCCGCCCGGACGGGCGCGCCCGGGCTCCCCACCCGGCCCCACCAGGACGGACCCGGCACCCTCGGCCCACCCGGACGGGCACCCCTCCGACACCCCACTCGCCCACCCCGGCCACCAGGACAGGCCGCTCAGCACACTCCACTCGCCACCCCGGGCAGGCCCCTTCCCTCCACCCACCAGGACAGGGGCCCTTCGGCACCCCACTCGCCCACCCCGGACAGGGACTCGCCCACCAGGACTGGCACCCACCGGCGCCCCGACCAGCCCACCCGAACAGGCACCCACCGGCACCCCGGCCGGCTCACCCGGACAGGTGCCTGGCGGCCCCCGGACGGGTCACCCGCCGGGTGCGGCCGTCCGCCCGCGTGCAGGCTCGAACCGACCCCGCTCCCCCGGCATCACGCGGCCGTGAGCGGTGTCCGATCCCGAGGCGTTCCCGCACCCCCGCGGGGACGGCGTCCGAGGAGGGCCCACGCATGCCGTCACCCCGAGGGACCCGGTGGCGCGGAAGGGCCGCCGCACGCGTCGGCGGCCGCGGCGCCCGCCCCTTCCGCGCCGGCACACCGCCGTCCCGCCAGGCGGCCGCCCGCCGGCGGGCCATCGCGCCGGTCGCGCCGGTCGCGCGGCCGACCTCGTCCGCACCGGCCTCGTTCGTGCCGGCCTCGTTCGTGCCGGCCTCGTCCGTGCCGGGCGCGTGAGAGTCCCGCCCGGCACGGGACGCGCCGCGGGCGGCGCGGGCGCGTCAGTCGCCGGCGCCGCCCGCCGAGGCGAACGCCCCGCGCGCCATGCGATGCAGCAGCTCCGCCGTCGCCGCCCGGCCCGGCAGCGAGCCCGGCCGGCCCAGGTGCGGTGTGGAGTTGAGCAGGCCGAAGACCGAGTGGACCGCCGAGCGGGCGGTGGGCTCGGCCAGCTCCGGGTACACCTCGCGCAGCACCGCCACCCACAGCTCGACGTACTGCCGCTGGAGCTGCCGCACCATCTTGCGGTCGCTGTCCCGCAGGCGGTCCAGCTCCCGGTCGTGCAGGGTGATCAGCGGGCGGTCGTCCAGCGCGAAGTCGATGTGCCCCTCGATGAGCGAGTCGAGCACCGCCTCCGAAGCCACCCCGTCGGCCTCCTGCAGACGCCGCTTCGCACCGGTGAGGAGCCGGCCGCTGATGCCCACCAGCAGCTCCGCCAGCATCGCGTCCTTGCCCGGGAAGTGCCGGTACAGACCGGGGCCGCTGATGCCGACCGCGGCCCCTATCTCGTCGACCCCGACGCCGTGGAAGCCGCGTTCGGCGAAGAGCCGGGCGGCCTCCTTGAGGATCTGCTCGCGGCGGGTGGGGGCGTCGGTTCGCGTGGCCATGAAATCGATTCTAGACAGCGAGGTTAGCGCTCGTTAACCTGAAGGCACATTGCGTTAACGCTCATTAACAGTCACCACTGGGTGAGGGGACCGCACGATGCACGAGGCACCGGAGCTGACGAGCGCGGCAGATCCCGCGTCGGAGGCCTGGCGGGCCAACGAGGAGGCACACCGCGCGCTCGTCGAGGAGCTGCGCGGCAAGCTGGCCGCCGCCCGGCTCGGCGGCGGCGAGAAGGCGCGCGCCCGCCATACGGCGCGCGGCAAGCTGCTGCCCCGCGACCGCGTGGACACGCTTCTCGACCCCGGCTCGCCCTTCCTGGAACTGGCGCCGCTGGCCGCCGACGGGATGTACGACGGGCAGGCGCCGGCCGCCGGGGTGATCGCCGGGATCGGCCGCGTCGGCGGGCGCGAGTGCGTGATCGTCGCCAACGACGCCACCGTCAAGGGCGGCACGTACTACCCGATGACGGTGAAGAAGCACCTGCGGGCGCAGGAGGTGGCGCTGGAGAACCACCTGCCCTGCCTCTACCTCGTGGACTCCGGCGGGGCCTTCCTGCCGATGCAGGACGAGGTCTTCCCCGACCGCGAGCACTTCGGCCGGATCTTCTACAACCAGGCGCGGATGTCCGGCGCGGGCATCCCGCAGATCGCCGCCGTGCTCGGCTCGTGCACGGCGGGCGGCGCCTACGTCCCGGCCATGAGCGACGAGGCCGTGATCGTCCGCAACCAGGGCACGATCTTCCTGGGCGGCCCGCCGCTGGTGAAGGCGGCCACCGGCGAGGTCGTCACCGCCGAGGAGCTGGGCGGCGGCGAGGTGCATTCGCGCGTGTCGGGCGTCACCGACCACCTCGCGGAGGACGACGCGCACGCCCTGCGGATCGTGCGGAACATCGTCTCCACGCTGCCCGCGCGCCGGTCGCTGCCCTGGGAGGTCACCGAGGCGGTCGAACCGAAGGTCGACCCCCACGGGCTGTACGGCGCCGTGCCGGTCGACTCCCGCACGCCCTACGACGTCCGCGAGATCATCGCGCGCGTGGTGGACGGCTCCCGCTTCGCCGAGTTCAAGGGCGAGTTCGGACAGACCCTGGTCACCGGCTTCGCCCGGATCCACGGCCACCCGGTGGGCATCGTCGCCAACAACGGCATCCTGTTCTCCGAGTCCGCCCAGAAGGGCGCCCACTTCATCGAGCTGTGCGACCAGCGCGGCATCCCGCTGCTGTTCCTGCAGAACATCTCCGGCTTCATGGTCGGCCGGGACTACGAGGCCGGCGGCATCGCCAAGCACGGCGCCAAGATGGTCACGGCGGTCGCCTGCACGCGCGTGCCGAAGCTGACGGTCGTCGTCGGCGGCTCGTACGGTGCGGGCAACTACTCGATGTGCGGCCGCGCCTACTCGCCCCGCTTCCTGTGGATGTGGCCGGGCGCCAAGATCTCCGTCATGGGCGGCGAGCAGGCCGCCTCGGTCCTCGCGACCGTCAAGCGGGACCAGATGGAGGCCCGGGGCGAGGACTGGCCGGCCGAGGAGGAGGACGCCTTCAAGGCCCCGATCCGCGCCCAGTACGAGCACCAGGGCAACGCCTACTACGCCACCGCCCGCCTGTGGGACGACGGCGTGATCGACCCGCTGGAGACCCGGCAGGTACTGGGCCTGGCCCTCACGGCGTGCGCCAACGCGCCGCTTCCGCAGAGGGACCGCTCGGTGCCGCAGTTCGGCGTCTTCCGGATGTGAGGGGGGAGCAGCAGATGTTCGAGACAGTCCTGGTGGCCAACCGCGGCGAGATCGCCGTCCGCGTCATCCGCACCCTGCGCGCGCTGGGCGTGCGCTCCGTGGCCGTCTTCTCCGACGCCGACGCCGACGCGCGGCACGTGCGGGAGGCCGACACGGCGGTGCGGATCGGGCCCGCGCCGGCGGCCGAGAGCTATCTGTCCGTGGAGCGGCTGCTGGAGGCGGCCGCCCGCACCGGAGCGCAGGCCGTCCACCCCGGGTACGGCTTCCTCGCCGAGAACGCGGAGTTCGCCCGGGCGTGCGAGAAGGCGGGCCTGGTCTTCATCGGCCCTCCGGCCGACGCCATCGCCCTGATGGGCGACAAGATCCGCGCCAAGGAGACCGTGCGGGCGGCCGGGGTGCCGGTGGTTCCCGGATCCACCGGCTCGGGCCTGACCGACGACCGGCTCGCCGACGCCGCCCGCGCCATCGGCATGCCGGTGCTGCTGAAGCCCTCGGCGGGCGGCGGCGGCAAGGGAATGCGCCTGGTGCGCGACGCGGACCGGCTGGCCGACGAGATCGCCGCCGCCCGCCGCGAGGCCCGCGCGTCCTTCGGCGACGACACGCTGCTCGTGGAGCGCTGGGTCGACAGGCCCCGGCACATCGAGATCCAGGTGCTGGCCGACGGCCACGGCAACGTGGTCCACCTCGGCGAGCGCGAGTGCTCCCTCCAGCGCCGCCACCAGAAGATCGTCGAGGAGGCGCCGAGCGTCCTCCTCGACGAGGCGACCCGCGCCGCGATGGGCGAGGCGGCCGTCCAGGCGGCCCGCTCCTGCGGCTACCGGGGCGCGGGGACGGTGGAGTTCATCGTGCCCGGCGGCGACCCGTCGTCGTACTACTTCATGGAGATGAACACCCGCCTCCAGGTCGAGCACCCGGTCACGGAGCTGGTCACCGGCCTGGACCTGGTGGAGTGGCAGCTGCGGGTGGCGGCCGGCGAGCCGCTGTCCTTCGGGCAGGACGACGTGCGGCTCACCGGCCACGCGGTGGAGGCCCGGATCTGCGCCGAGGACCCCGCGCGCGGGTTCCTGCCGTCGGGCGGCACGGTCCTGAGGCTGCGTGAGCCCCGGGGCGAGGCGGTGCGCACCGACTCCGGGCTCAGCGAGGGCACCGAGGTCGGCAGCCTGTACGACCCGATGCTGTCCAAGGTGATCGCGTACGGGCCGGACCGGGCCACCGCGCTGCGCCGGCTCCGGGCGGCCCTGGCCGAGACGGTCACGCTGGGCGTGCAGACCAACGCCGGGTTCCTGCGCAGGCTGCTCGCCCACCCGGCGGTCGTGGCCGGCGAGCTGGACACGGGCCTGGTCGAGCGGGTGGTCGACGACCTGGTCCCCGCGGACGTCCCGGAGGAGGTCTACGAGGCCGCGGCCGCCATGCGCCTGGACGCCCTGCGCCCGAAGGGCGGGGGGTGGACCGACCCCTTCTCCGTGCCCAGCGGCTGGCGCCTGGGCGGCGAGCCGCGGCCGGTGACCTTCCCGCTGCGGGTGACCGACCCCGTGCACCACACCCCGCGCGGCACCCACACCGTCACCGGCGACACCGTGTCCGTCACCCTCGACGGGGTGCGGCACGTCTTCCACCGGGCCGGCGACTGGCTCGGCCGTGACGGCGACGCCTGGCACGTGCGCGACCACGACCCGGTCGCCGCGTCCCTCGGCCGCGCGGCCCACTCCGGCGCGGACTCCCTCACCGCGCCGATGCCCGGCACGGTCACGGTGGTGAAGGTGGCCGTCGGCGACGAGGTGACCGCCGGGCAGAGCCTGCTGGTGGTGGAGGCGATGAAGATGGAGCACGTCGTCTCCGCCCCGCACGCCGGGACCGTCACCGAGCTGGACGTCACGCCGGGCACGGCCGTCGCCATGGACCAGGTGCTGGCCGTGATCGCCCCGCACGACGACGAGGACGCGGAAGGGACGGTGCGGGCATGACGACCGCCGACGCCCTGCCCATGGTCGTACCGGACCAGGGCCTGCCCGCGCGGGTGAGGATCCACGAGGTGGGACCGCGCGACGGCCTGCAGAACGAGCAGGGCACCGTGCCGACCGAGGTGAAGGCGGAGTTCATCCGCCGCCTGGCCGGCGCGGGCCTGACGACGGTGGAGGCCACCAGCTTCGTCCACCCCAGGTGGGTGCCCCAGCTGGCCGACGCCGAGCAGCTGTTCCCCCTGGTGAGCGACGTGCCCGCCGAACTGCCGGTCCTCGTCCCGAACGAGCGCGGGCTGACCCGGGCCCTCGCGCTGGGCGCCCGGCGCGTCGCCGTGTTCGCCAGCGCCACCGAGTCCTTCGCCAAGGCCAACCTCAACCGCACGGTGGACGAGGCGCTGGCCATGTTCGAGCCCGTCGTCGCCCGCGCCAAGGCCGAGCGGGTGCACGTCCGCGGCTACCTGTCCATGTGCTTCGGCGACCCGTGGGAGGGGGCGGTCCCCGTCGAGCAGGTGGTGCGGGTCTGCACGGCCCTGCTGGACATGGGCTGCGACGAGCTCAGCCTGGGCGACACCATCGGCGTCGCCACGCCGGGCCACGTCGCCGCGCTGCTCACCGCGCTGAACGAGCGGGGGGTGCCCACGCCGGCGGTCGGCGTGCACTTCCACGACACCTACGGCCAGGCCCTGGCCAACACCCTGGCCGCGCTGCGGCACGGCGTCACCACCGTCGACGCCTCCGCCGGCGGACTCGGCGGCTGCCCGTACGCCAAGTCCGCCACCGGCAACCTCGCCACCGAGGACCTCGTGTGGATGCTGCGGGGTCTCGGCATCGACACCGGCGTCGACCTCGGCCGTCTCGTCGCCACGAGCGCGTGGATGGCCGAACGGCTGGGCCGGCCCAGCCCCTCCCGCACCGTACGAGCCCTCTCCCACAAGGAGCAGTGACCGCCATGGACCACCGTCTCAGCCCCGAGCTGGAGGAACTCCGCCGCACGGTGGAGGAGTTCGCGCACGACGTCGTCGCCCCGAAGATCGGCGACTTCTACGAGCGGCACGAGTTCCCGTACGAGATCGTCCGCGAGATGGGCCGCATGGGCCTGTTCGGGCTGCCGTTCCCCGAGGACTACGGCGGCATGGGCGGCGACTACCTGGCCCTCGGCATCGCGCTGGAGGAGCTGGCCCGCGTCGACTCCTCCGTCGCCATCACCCTGGAGGCGGGCGTCTCGCTGGGAGCGATGCCGATCCACCTGTTCGGCACCGCGGAGCAGAAGCGGACGTGGCTGCCGCGGCTGTGCTCGGGCGAGATCCTCGGCGCCTTCGGCCTGACGGAGCCCGACGGCGGCTCGGACGCGGGCGCCACGCGGACGACGGCCCGGCTGGACGCGGACACCGGCGAGTGGGTCATCAACGGCAGCAAGTGCTTCATCACCAACTCGGGCACCGACATCACCGGGCTGGTGACGGTCACCGCGGTGACGGGACGCAAGCCCGACGGCAAGCCGCTGATCTCGGCGATCATCGTCCCCTCGGGGACGCCCGGGTTCACGGTGGCGCCCCCGTACTCCAAGGTCGGCTGGAACGCCTCCGACACGCGGGAGCTGTCCTTCACCGACGTGCGCGTGCCGGCGGCGAACCTGCTGGGCGAGGAGGGCCGCGGCTACGCCCAGTTCCTGCGCATCCTCGACGAGGGCCGCATCGCGATCGCCGCCCTGGCCACCGGTCTGGCCCAGGGCTGCGTGGACGAGTCGGTGAAGTACGCGAAGGAACGTCACGCCTTCGGCCGCCCGATCGGCGCCAACCAGGCGATCCAGTTCAAGATCGCCGACATGGAGATGAAGGCGCACACCGCCCGCCTCGCCTGGCGCGACGCCGCCTACCGCCTGGTGGACGGCGAGCGCTTCAAGAAGGAGGCGGCCCTGGCGAAGCTGTACTCCTCCACCGTCGCCGTCGACAACGCCCGCGACGCCACGCAGATCCACGGCGGCTACGGCTTCATGAACGAGTATCCGGTGGCCCGCATGTGGCGCGACTCCAAGATCCTGGAGATCGGCGAGGGCACGAGCGAGGTGCAGCGGATGCTGATCGCACGGGAGCTGGGGCTCGCCGGCTGAGCCCCGAGCCGCCGGGCCGGTGGGGCCGCCGCACGGGCGGACGGTCCCTCCGCGTCGGACGCGCGGCCCGCCCCCTGGACAGGAACTGAGGTTAGGCTAACCTACCTTCGAACCTGTCCGGCGGGCGCTCCGCCCCGTTCGAAAGCAGTCATACTCATGCCCAACGCCCGTGCCCTTCATGTCTCCCGTCGCGGCGTCCTCGCCGCGGGCGGCGCCCTCGGCCTCGGTGCCGCACTCGCGGCCTGCGGCGACGGCGACGGGAAAAACGGCGGTTCGGGCGAGGGGGCGGCGGCCGGCACGTCCGGCTCCTGGACGTTCAGGGACGACCGCGGGCAGACCGTGAAGGCCGGCCGGACGCCGTCGAGCATCGTCGCGTTCGTGGGTGTCGCCGCCGCGCTCCACGACTACGGAGTCCGGGTCAAGGGCGTCTTCGGCCCGACGACGACCAAGGACGGCAAGGCCGACGTACAGGCCGGCGACATGGACGTCAGCAAGGTGACGGTGCTCGGCAACACCTGGGGCCAGTTCAACATCGAGAAGTACGCCTCCCTGGCCCCCGACGCCCTCATCTCCACGATGTTCGACGACGCCGGCACCCTCTGGTACGTCCCGGAGGAGTCGAAGAAGAAGATCCTCGCCGTCGGCGCCCCGACCGTCGGCATCTCCGTCTACGACCGCCAGCTGACCGAGCCCCTGCAGCGCATGCTCGCCCTCGCCGGGTCGCTCGGCGCCGACGTGAAGGCCGACAAGGTCACGCAGGCCAAGAAGCGCTTCGAGGACGCGGCCGCCCGGCTGCGCGCCGCGGCCAGGGCCAGGCCCGACATCAAGGTGCTGGTCGGCTCCGCGAGCCAGGACCTGTTCTACGTCTCCGGCTCCGACCTCTCCGTCGACCTGGAGTACTTCAAGGCCCTCGGCGTCCGCCTGGTCGAGCCCCCGCAGAGCGCCAAGGCCCAGGGCGGCGGCTGGTACGAGTCGCTGAGCTGGGAGAACGTCGACAAGTACCCGGCGGACATCATCATGATGGACAACCGCACCTCGGCCATCCAGCCGGCCGACATCACCGAGGCGACCTGGAAGAAGCTCCCCGCCGTCAAGGCCGGCCAGGTCATCGCGCGCAACCCGGAGCCGATCCTGTCCTACGACAAGTGCGCCCCGCTGCTCGACGACCTGGCGCAGGCCATCGAGAACGCCAAGAAGGTCGGCTGACCGACCCGGCAGGGACGCTCCCGCGGCGGGCCCCCACCCGGCCGCCAGGAGCGTCCCGGCCGATCCGCCCCCTGACACGGCATCAGGAGCACTCATGACGACGGCCGTAGCCGCCCCGTTCCGCTTCTTCTCCCTCCAGGTCGTACGGACGCGGCGGCTCGGCCCGTCGCTCGTCCGGGTCACCTTCGCGGGGCCCGACCTGCACGCCTTCCACTCCCACGGTCGCGACCAGTCCCTGTCGCTGTTCCTGCCGCACCCCGGCCAGCCCGAACCGGTCGTGCCGGTCGAGCTCGGGGAGGGCTGGTGGCACGGCTGGCGCGAACTGCCGGACGACGTACGGGCGGTGATGCGCTCGTACACCCTCCGGGCGCTGAGGCGCGACCCCGACGAGATCGACGTCGACTTCGCGCTGCACGGCGTCGAGCCCGGCGCCCCGCTCCCCGCGGGCCCGGCCTCCCGGTGGGCCGCGCGCGCCACGCCCGGTGACCGGGTGCTGCTGCTCGGCCCGGCCGTCGCCGACAACCGGGCGATCCGCTTCCGCCCGCCCGGGGACACCGACCTGGTGGTGCTGTGGGGCGACGAGACCGCCGTTCCCGCCGTGACCGCGGTCCTGGAGTCCCTCCCGGCCGGCCTGCGCGTGCGCGCCTGGCTGGAGGTGCGGCACGCCGGTGACATCCAGGACGTCGCCACCGGCGCCGACGCCGAGATCACCTGGCTCGTCCGGGACGGGGCCGCCGCGGCCCACGACCCCGGCGGAGCGGGGGCGCCCTCCGCCCCCATGGCCCTGGACGCCCTGCGCCGGGCCCGGTTCCCCGCGGACGCCCGGCCGTACGTCTTCATCGCGGGCGAGTCCGGGTGTGTCAGGGCGCTGCGCCGGCACTTCGTCGGCGAACGCGGGATCGACCGCCGGCGCGTCACCTTCGTCGGCTACTGGCGGCACGGCCTGAGCGAGGAGCAGCTGCGCGCCCAGGAGTGACCTCGCGGGGGTGACCCCGGTCACGGAGGGGCGGAGTTCCACGTCAAACTTAGGTTAGGCTAACCTAAGTTGATGTCGCGCGACTCCGCCCCTCGTCTCGTCCCGCACGGACCGTCCCCACCCATCGGAGGACCCCCACATGCGCTCGCACCTGCTCAATGACCTGACCGCGGAGCACTACCGCCGCTCCGTGACCGAAGGAGTCGAGCGGGTGGCCGCCAAACTCGCCGCCACCGAACGCCCGTTCACCGGCGTGACGGTAGACGCCCTCGCCCCCCGCATCGAGGAGATCGACCTCGACCGCCCGCTGCACGACACCACGGCGGTCCTCGACGAACTGGAGGAGGTCTACCTCAGGGACGCGGTCTACTTCCACCACCCGCGCTACGTCGCCCACCTCAACTGCCCGGTCGTCATCCCGGCGTTGATCGGCGAGGCGGTCCTCTCCGCCGTCAACTCCTCCCTCGACACCTGGGACCAGTCGGCCGGCGGCACCCTCATCGAGCGCAGGCTCGTCGACTGGACGGCCGCCCGCCTCGGCCTCGGCCCCGCCGCCGACGGCGTCTTCACCTCCGGCGGAACCCAGTCCAACCTCCAGGCGCTGCTCCTGGCCCGCGAGGAGGCCAAGACCGACGACCTCGCCCGGCTGCGCATCCTCGCCTCGGAGATCAGCCACTTCAGCGTCCGCAAGTCGGCGAAACTGCTCGGTCTCGGCCCCGAGGCCGTCATCGCCGTCCCCGTCGACCACGACCAGCGCATGCAGACGGTCGCGCTCGCCCACGAGCTGGAGCGCTGCCGCCGCGAGGGCCTGGTCCCCATGGCCGTCGTCGCCACAGCCGGGACCACCGACTTCGGCTCCATCGACCCGCTGCCCGAGATCGCCGGGCTCGCCGCCCAGTACGGGGTCTGGCTGCACGTCGACGCCGCCTACGGCTGCGGTCTGCTGGTCTCGCCCACCCGCCGCCACCTGCTGGACGGCATCGAGCACGCCGACTCGGTCACCGTCGACTACCACAAGTCCTTCTTCCAGCCGGTCAGTTCCTCGGCCGTGCTGGTCCGCGACGCCGCGACGCTGCGCCACGCCACCTACCACGCCGACTACCTCAACCCACGCCGCATGGTGACCGAGCGCATCCCCAACCAGGTCGACAAGTCCCTGCAGACGACCCGCCGCTTCGACGCCCTCAAGCTGTGGATGACCCTGCGCGTGATGGGCGCCGACGGCATCGGCGCACTCTTCGACGAGGTGTGCGACCTGGCGCGGGAGGGCTGGCGGATGCTCGCCGCAGACCCCCGCTTCGACGTGGTCGTCCAGCCGACGCTGTCCACCCTCGTCTTCCGCCACATCCCCGCGGCCGTCACCGACCCGGCCGAGATCGACCGCGCCAACCTGTACGCCCGCAAGGCACTGTTCGCCTCCGGTGACGCCGTCGTCGCGGGCACCAAGGTGGCCGGCCGGCACTACCTGAAGTTCACCCTGCTCAACCCCGAGACGACGGCGGCCGACCTCGCCACCGTCCTGGACCTGATCGCCGGCCACGCCGAGCAGTACCTGGGAGAGTCCCTTGACCGCGCCTGCTGAACCGACCGACGCCGTGTACGACTTCGTCGGGATCGGCCTCGGCCCCTTCAACCTGGGCCTGGCCTGCCTCACCGAGCCGATCACCGAGCTGACCGGCGTCTTCCTGGAGTCGAAGCCCGGCTTCGAGTGGCACGCGGGGATGTTCCTCGACGGCGCCCACCTCCAGACGCCGTTCCTGTCGGACCTCGTCACCCTGGCCGACCCGACCTCCCCGTACTCCTTCCTGAACTACCTGAAGGAGCGGGGACGCCTGTACCCGTTCTACATCCGGGAGAACTTCTACCCGCTGCGGGTCGAGTACGACGCCTACTGCCGCTGGGCCGCCGCCCGGCTGAGCAGCATCCGCTTCGGCACCACGGTGACCGAGGTGACGTACGAGGACGGCACCGAGCTGTACGGCGTCCGTACGCACACCGGCGCCACCTACCGCGCCCGGCACCTGGTCCTCGGCACGGGCACTCCCCCGTACGTCCCCGAGGCCTGCCGCGGCCTGCCCGGCGACGCCATCCACAACTCCCGCTACCTGGACCACAGGGCGGAGCTGCGGCGCAAGAAGTCGATCACCATCGTCGGCAGCGGCCAGTCCGCCGCAGAGATCTACCACGACCTGCTCTCCGAGATCGACGTCCACGGCTACCGGCTCAACTGGGTGACGCGCTCCCCGCGCTTCTTCCCCCTGGAGTACACCAAGCTCACGCTGGAGATGACGTCCCCCGAGTACGTCGACTACTACCACGCGCTGCCGGAGGCGACCCGCTACCGCCTCACGGAGGCGCACAAGGGCCTCTTCAAGGGCATCGACGGCGACCTGATCGACGCGATCTTCGACCTGCTCTACCAGAAGAGCCTCGCCGGTCCGGTCCCCACCCGGCTGCTCACCAACTCCTCCCTGCGGGAGGCGGCCCACAGCGACGGCGCCTACACCCTCACCTTCCGCCAGGAGGAGCAGGAGAAGGACTTCGAACTGCGCTCCGAGGGCCTGATCCTGGCGACCGGCTACCGCTACACCGAGCCCGCCTTCCTCCGGCCGGTCCGGCACCGCCTGCGCCACGACTCCCACGGCAACTTCGACGTCGCCCGCAACTACGCCGTCGACGTGACGGGCCGGGGCGTCTTCCTCCAGAACGCCGCCGTCCACACCCACAGCGTCACCAGCCCCGACCTGGGCATGGGCGCCTACCGCAACAGCTGCATCATCCGTGAGCTGCTCGGCCGCGAGTACTACCCGGTCGAGAAGAGCATCGCCTTCCAGGAGTTCGCCGTATGAGCACGACCGCCGGCGCCCCCGGCGCCTTCACCTTCCGCCCCGTGGACCCCGCCCGGGACGCCGGGCTGCTGCACGGCTGGGTCACGCACCCCAAGGCGGTGTTCTGGATGATGCAGGACGCCACGCCCGAGGACGTCGAGCGCGCCTACGGGGAGATAACGGCCGACGAGCACCACCACGCCCTGCTCGGCCTGCACGACGGGAAACCCGTCTTCCTCATGGAGCGGTACGACCCCGCCCGCCGCGAGCTGGCCGGCCTGTACGCGGCACAGCCGGGCGACGTCGGCATGCACTTCCTGGTCGCGCCCACGGACACGCCCGTGCACGGCTTCACGCGGGCCGTCATCACGGCCGTGCTGCGGCATCTGTTCGAGGACGCCGCGACCCGCCGGGTCGTGGTCGAGCCGGACGTGCGCAACACGGCGGTGCACGCCCTGAACGAGGCCGTCGGGTTCGTGCCCGCGGGGGAGATCCAGAAGCCGGAGAAGAGGGCGCTGCTGAGCTTCTGCACCCGCGAGCAGTTCGAGAAGGCGGTGGCCGCGTGACGCCCGCCGACGCCGTGGCCCACCTGACCCCCGAGCACTGGGCGAAGGCCAACCGGCTGCTGATCCGCAAGGCGCTCGCCGAGTTCGCGCACGAACGCCTGATCACACCCGAGGCCGACGGGGACGGCGCGTACGCCGTCCGCAGCGACGACGGCCTGACGCGCTACCGCTTCACCGCCCGCCGCCGCGCCCTCGACCACTGGCAGGTCGACCCGGACTCGATCACCCGCCGGCGCGACGGCGCCGAACTGCCGCTCGCGGCCCTGGACTTCTTCATCGAGCTGAGGACGTCGCTCGGCCTGAGCGACCAGGTCCTCCCGGTCTACCTGGAGGAGATATCCTCCACGCTCTCCAGCACCTGCTACAAGCTCGCCACACCGCGGGTCACCTCCGCGGAACTGGCGCGCTCCGGCTTCCAGGAGATCGAGGCGGGGATGACCGAGGGCCACCCCTGCTTCGTCGCCAACAACGGCCGGCTCGGCTTCGGGATCGACGAGTACCTGTCGTACGCCCCCGAGGCCGCGCGGCCCGTCCGCCTGGTGTGGCTGGCCGCGCACCGCTCGCGGGCGGCGTTCACGGCGGGCGCCGGCATCGAGTACGAGTCCTTCGTCCGCGCGGAACTGGGACCGGAGACGGTCGACCGCTTCCACCGGCGGCTCACCGGCCGGGGACTCGACCCCGCCGACTACCTCCTCCTGCCCGTCCACCCCTGGCAGTGGTGGAACAAGCTCGCCGTCACCTTCGCCGCCGAGGTCGCCCGGCGCCACCTGGTGTGCCTGGGCGAGGGCGACGACGAGTACCTGGCCCAGCAGTCCGTCCGCACCTTCTTCAACCGGTCCCACCCGGAGAAGCACTACGTCAAGACGGCCCTGTCCGTCCTCAACATGGGCTTCATGCGCGGGCTGTCCGCCGCCTACATGGAGGCCACCCCGGCCATCAACGACTGGCTCGCCCAGCTCGTCGAGAGCGACCCGGTCCTGAAGGCGACCGGCCTGACGATCATCCGCGAGCGGGCCGCCGTGGGCTACCGGCACCTGGAGTACGAGGCGGCGACGGACCGCTACTCGCCCTACCGCAAGATGCTGGCCGCGCTGTGGCGCGAGAGCCCGGTGCCGTCGCTGCGCCGGGGCGAGTCCCTGGCCACCATGGCCTCCCTGCTGCACGTCGACCACACGGGCGCCTCCTTCGCGGGCGCGCTGATCGAGCGGTCCGGGCTGGCGCCGGCCGAGTGGCTGCGCGGCTACCTGCGCGCGTACCTCACCCCGCTGCTGCACAGCTTCTACGCCTACGACCTGGTGTTCATGCCGCACGGCGAGAACGTGATCCTGGTGCTGGAGGACGGCGCGGTGCGGCGGGCGGTCTTCAAGGACATCGCGGAGGAGATCGTGGTCATGGACCCGGACGCGGTGCTGCCGCCCGAGGTCCGGCGCATCCGGGTGGAGGTGCCGGAGGACCGGAAGCTGCTGTCGATCTTCACGGACGTCTTCGACTGCTTCTTCCGCTTCCTGGCGGCCCTCCTCGCCGACGAGGGGATCCTGGAGGAGGACGGCTTCTGGCGGACCGTCGCCGAGGTGGCCCGCGAGTACCAGGCGTCGGCGCCGGAACTCGCCGACCGGTTCCGCGCGTACGACCTGTTCGCGCCCGAGTTCGCCCTGTCCTGCCTGAACCGGCTCCAACTGCGCGACAACCGGCAGATGGTGGACCTCGCGGACCCGTCCGGCGCGCTGCAGCTCGTCGGCACCCTGCGCAACCCCCTCGCGGAGGCATAACTCCGCCGACGACGGACGGGCACCCCGGAGTACGGTCCTCCGGGGTGCCCGTCGGTGCTGTGGCCGCCGCTCGGCCGGCCCAGTGACTTCAGCCGCTCGGCCGGCCCGCTCCGTTCAGCCGTCCGGCCGGCTCAGGGTTCGGTTCGCTCGGCCGGGTTCCGGCCCGGCCCGCTCGGCCGGCCTTCGGCTCGGCCCGCTCGGCCGCTCAGCTGTTCGGCCAGGGGACCTCCGGCGACCGGTGGTAGCCGATCCCGAGCGCGTCCCAGCGCGGCGCCTGCGCGGCGAGCCGCACCCGGTAGCCGTCCCAGTCGTGCGTGGACGCGGGCGACCAGCCGAGCTCCGCGGCGCCCGGCAGCCTGGGGAAGGCCATCTGCTCGATGTGCGCGGAGGTCGAGAGGGTCTCCGACCACAGCGGGGCCTCCACGCCCCGGACCGCCTCGGCGGGCACTCCGGGGAGGTAGGCGCCGGGGTCCCAGTCGTAGGACCGCCGCACCTCGACGTAACCCGCCCAGGCGAGCCCGAGCGGGGTGTCCTTGGTGTACTTCATGTCCAGGTAGACCCGGTCGGCCGGGGACAGGATCAGTCCGGTCCCGTTCCGCGCGGCCTGCGCGACCTGCGCCTTCTCGGCCGCGGAGGTGTTGTCCAGGCCCCAGTACTGGGCCAGCGCACCGCTGACGGGGGTGGCGCCGGTGAGCTGGTGCCAGCCGATCACCGTCTTGCCGTACCCGGCGACGACCGGCTGCACCCGGTCCATGAACTTCACGTAGTCCTCATGGCTCGTCGAGTGGGCCTCGTCACCGCCGATGTGCAGGTAGCGGCCGGGTGTGAGCGCGGCCAGCTCGCGGACGACGTCGTCGACGAAGTCGTAGGTGACCTCCTTGTCCACGCACAGCGAGCTGAAGCCCACGCTGGTGCCGGTGTACAGGGGCGGCGCGACGCCGTCGCAGTTCAGCTCGGCGTAGGAGGCGAGGGCCGCGTTGGTGTGGCCCGGCATGTCGATCTCGGGGACGACCTCCAGGTAGCGCGAGGCGGCGTAGCGGACGATCTCCCGGTAGTCGGCCTCGGTGTAGTGACCGCCCGGTCCGCCGCCGACCTGGGTGGAGCCTCCGTGGGCGGTCAGGCGCGGCCAGGAGTCGATCGCGATGCGCCAGCCCTGGTCGTCGCTGAGGTGCAGGTGCAGCTTGTTGATCTTGTAGAGGGCCAGTTCGTCGATGTAGCGCTTGACCTGCGCGACGGTGAAGAAGTGCCGGGAGACGTCGAGCATCGCGCCCCGGTAGCCGTAGCGGGGCCGGTCCTCGATGGTGCCGCCCGCGACCGGCCACGGGCCGGGCTGCACGGTGTCCTTCTCCACGGCCGCGGGCAGCAGCTGACGCAGGGTCTGCACGCCGTGGAAGAGGCCGGCCGGTTCACGGGCGGTGAGCCTCACTCCCGCGCGGCCGCTGTCCAGGCGGTAGCCCTCGGCACCGAACGGGCCGTCGGCCAGTCGCAGTTCGATGCCGCCCCGGCCGTGGGCGGTCACGGGCAGACGGTAACCGGTGGAGGGCCGGAGGACATCCGCGAGGTAGTCGCCGACCCGGCGTGCCGCGGCCGAGCCGTCGACGCGGATCGTGGTGCCGGGGCCGATGCGGTACCCCGGTCCCTCCGCCTTCACCGAGGCCGGGGCCGGGACCACTTGGCCGAGCGGCGTGGCGGCGCGCTGCCGGTCCCCGGGGGCCGCGCCCGTGGCGAAGGCACCGGCCGTCGCCAGGAGTACGAGCGCGCCGAGGACGCGGATCGTCCGGGCCGTACGGGCGGGGCGGGGCGACCGGAGGGGGCGGGTCTTGCGGGGAGTCGTGCTGTGGTGCCGTCTCACATGCGCTCCCATCACTCGACTCGGGGGCCGGTCGGCCCCCGAGGGGTATAGACCACTCTCCCGCGGAAGCGCGGTGACGCCATCCCCCTCGGCGGGAATCACGGCGGGAATCATCCGGAAGGACGGCGCCGGGAGTTCGCCGCGGCGTCCTGCGCCCGGGTCCGGGAGGGGACGCGGACGGCATCCGGCCTGCCCGCGCCGGGACGTCGTGAACTCGCCGTCGAGCAACGGACGTTGCGGGCGGCCGGGCCGAACGGGACCCCGCTGCCCGGCCGTCCGTCCTGCCCCGGCGCCGCGGACGGGGACGCGGCCGGTCCGGCGGGGGGCGCGCGGCGGGAGGCGGCCAGCCGGTGCGGCTCCGGGAAGGGCTTGCCGGCCGCACCGCGCGAGGCTCCCGCCCGGCCGGACACGCGTGGCCCGGCTCCGGTGAGGCGCCCCCGGCGGCTCCGGCAGACGAGCGACAGAAAGGTGACCCGGATCACACGACAGTAGCTCAGAAGCGCCCCTCCGCCCTGCTTTTCACAGAAGACTGCCCGAAATCGGGCACGGATCTTGCGAAACTCCTGCCGGTGCCCCAGGATCTACCGGGTGCACGACGAACTCGTTGATCACCTGACGCGGTCGACGCCCCTGCGGCGGGGCGAGGCGCTGCGTGTGATCCAGGACGTGCTCGCCTACTTCGACGAGACGACCGAGGAGTTCGTCCGTCGCCGCCACCGCGAGCTGCAGGCCCTCGGCCTGGTGAACGCGACGATCTTCGAACGGATCGAGGCGGACCTGAAATACCGCGCGGTGGCACCGCCGGAGCTCTCCCTCCGGCAGCTGCGACGCATCGTCTACGGCTGAGCCCTCGGCCGGGAACGGAATACGTACATATGTGTGGAATCGTCGGATACATCGGGAAGCGCGACGTCGCTCCCCTGCTCCTCGAGGGCCTGCAGCGCCTGGAGTACCGGGGCTACGACTCCGCCGGCATCGTCGTCACCTCGCCGAAGACGGCCGGGCTGAAGATGGTCAAGGCCAAGGGCCGGGTGCGTGACCTGGAGGCCAAGGTCCCGGCGCGCTTCAAGGGCACCACCGGCATAGCCCACACCCGCTGGGCCACCCACGGCGCCCCGTCCGACGTGAACGCCCACCCGCACATGTCGGCCGACAACAAGGTCGCCGTCGTCCACAACGGCATCATCGACAACGCCTCGGACCTGCGCCGCAAGCTGGAGGCCGAGGGCGTCGAGTTCCTCTCCGAGACCGACACCGAGGTGCTCACCCACCTCATCGCGCGCTCGCAGGCCGAGACCCTGGAGGAGAAGGTCCGCACCGCCCTCCACCTGGTCGAGGGCACCTACGGCATCGCCGTGATGCACGCCGACTTCGCCGACCGCATCGTCGTGGCCCGCAACGGCTCCCCGGTCGTCCTCGGCATCGGCGAAAAGGAGATGTTCGTCGCCTCCGACGTGGCCGCGCTGGTCGCCCACACGCGGCAGATCGTCACCCTGGACGACGGCGAGATGGCCACCCTCAAGGCCGACGACTTCCGCACGTACACCACCGAGGGCACCCGGACGACCGCCGAGCCGACCACCGTCGAGTGGGAGGCCGAGTCCTACGACATGGGCGGCCACGACACGTACATGCACAAGGAGATCCACGAGCAGGCCGACGCCGTGGACCGTGTGCTGCGCGGCCGCATCGACGACCGGTTCGCCACCGTGCACCTCGGCGGCATCAACCTCGACGCCCGCGAGGCGCGCGCCGTGCGGCGTGTGAAGATCCTCGGCTGCGGCACCTCGTACCACGCGGGCATGATCGGCGCCCAGATGATCGAGGAGCTGGCCCGCATCCCCGCGGACGCCGAGCCGGCCTCCGAGTTCCGCTACCGCAACGCGGTCGTGGACCCCGACACCCTCTACATCGCGGTCTCGCAGTCCGGTGAGACGTACGACGTGCTGGCGGCCGTGCAGGAGCTCAAGCGCAAGGGCGCCCGGGTCCTCGGCGTCGTCAACGTGGTGGGCTCGGCGATCGCCCGCGAGGCGGACGGCGGCGTCTACGTCCACGCCGGCCCCGAGGTCTGCGTGGTGTCCACCAAGTGCTTCACCAACACCACGGTCGCCTTCGCGCTGCTGGCCCTGCACCTCGGCCGCATCCGCGACCTGTCGGTCCGCGACGGCAAGCGGATCATCGAGGGCCTGCGCAAGCTGCCGCAGCAGATCTCCGAGATCATGAAGCAGGAGGAGGAGATCAAGAAGCTGGCGGAGACCTACGCCGACGCCCGCTCGATGCTCTTCATCGGCCGGGTGCGGGGCTACCCGGTGGCCCGTGAGGCCTCCCTGAAGCTCAAGGAGGTCTCGTACATCCACGCCGAGGCCTACCCGGCCTCCGAGCTGAAGCACGGCCCGCTGGCCCTGATCGAGCCGGCCATGCCCACGGTCGCGATCGTGCCGGACGACGACCTGCTGGAGAAGAACCGCGCGGCGATGGAGGAGATCAAGGCCCGCAGCGGCAAGATCCTCGCGGTCGCCCACCAGGAGCAGGAGAAGGCCGACCAGACGATCGTCGTCCCGAAGAACGAGGACGAGCTGGACCCGATCCTCATGGGCATCCCGCTGCAGCTCCTCGCCTACCACACGGCGCTGGCCCTGGGCCGGGACATCGACAAGCCGCGCAACCTGGCCAAGTCGGTGACGGTGGAGTAACTCCCCTGCCGACGCCCGCAGATGAGCGGCCCTCCGCGCCTGAGGCGCGGAGGGCCGCTCCTTCTCGTCGGGGGTGAGCCGTGCGGCCGGGGCGCCCGGGCGGGACCGGGAACCGGCGGCGGCTCAGGGGATGACGACCACGGGCCGCCGCGCCCGCTTGGCGAGCCGCCCGGCGACGGACCCGAAGATCCGCCCGACGATGCCGTGCGTGGAGCCGACCACGATCGCGTCCGCCTCGTACTCCTTGCCGACCTCCTCGAGTTCGTGGCAGATGTCCCCGCCGCGCTCGACCAGGATCCAGGGCACCTCGGTGAGGTAGTCGGCACAGGCGAGTTCAAGGCCCAGGACCTCGGTGCGGTGGTCCGGGACGTCCACGAAGACCGGGGGTTCGCAGCCCGCCCACACCGTGGTCGGCAGCCGGTTGGCGACGTGCACGATGATCAGTCCGGCCCGGGAGCGCAGCGCCATGCCGATCGCGTAGGCGAGGGCGCGTTCACTGGAGGTCGAGCCGTCGAAGCCGACGACCACGCCGTGCTGGAACGCGGGGTCGCACGCGGGGCGTGACTCTTCCGCCGCCAGGGGATCGGCCGCCGTCGGATCGGCGACCGGCCGCTTGCGGTCCGCGGGTTCGAAGAATTCGTGACCGGCCATGGCTGTCTCGGCGTTGTGATCCTTCACGGGGGACAACGGGGTGCGGCGGAGCAGTGTCCGGGAATCGTCTTCCCGGGGCCATACCCCCAAGGGTACGGCGGCACGCCTCCTTCGCCCAGATTCCGCGCACTCTCCGTGGCGGTTCCCCGGAGCATGCACGAGTGGCGCCCGTAACGCAATGGTTGCTGCCCCGTACAGGCGGTTTGCACGGGATGCACCGACCGCGACCGGTCGGTGACCGCTGTCCCCCGGGCCCGTCCGGCGCCCTGCGGCGGCCGTCACGGTGTCGCACAGTGACCGAGCGCTCGAACGGGCGTTGATCCCGGTGAACCGCCGCAGCAGGGAGCACGCCGTGTCCGGACCCCGCCCCACCCCCGAGCGACGCCCCTCGCCGGGCCCCGCACCCGACACCGCGGGGGACGTGGTCCGCTGGGCGGCCTTCAGCTGCGTCCTCGTCCCCGTCGTCCTGCTCTGGTACGGCACCTCGGCCATGGGTGCGGCCGGCACCGCCCTGGGGCTCGCCGCCGCCACGGCGGTCTGCCGGCTGCTGCTGCGGATGTCCGAACGCGGCGCGGCACGCCTGCTCACGCAGGAGTCGGCGCCGCGCCGCGGCCGTCACCACAGGGCCGGCGGCGGGGCCCACCGCGGCGGACGGCGCCCGGGCCCGCATACACCGGTCAGCTGACCGGTTTCCGCGCACGCGCCCATAGCTTTTCAGCCAACTTCTTGAACCTGCGCATCCCCTGCCCTCCGGACCCCCCAACCCCCGTTCCACCTGCACCGGAAGGGTCCACAGGGCCGTGCGCACCCTATGCGGATTGGCCACTGCGACGAGGCGCACTTCCCTGCACCCTCCCCGAGTGCAACGCTTCGTGATCGAATGCTTCACGCCAAGTTGCCATGTCGACAATGTGCCGGGTGCGGAACTGGTCATCGCGGCACAGCGCGACACAGTAGATTCGATCTTGACTGTCTACGGCGGGGGACTCGTGCAGGACCGAGGGGAAACGTGCAGGAGCGACACGACCGAGGAGCCGCGACCACTGAGGGGGGCTTAGCAGTATGAGCCACGACTCCACTGCCGCGCCGGAAACCGCGGCCCGGAAGCTGTCCGGGCGACGCCGCAAGGAGATCGTCGCGGTGCTGCTGTTCAGCGGCGGCCCCATCTTCGAGAGTTCCATACCGCTTTCGGTGTTCGGGATCGACCGCCAGGACGCCGGAGTGCCGCGCTACCGACTGCTGGTGTGCGCCGGCGAGGAAGGCCCGCTGCGGACCACAGGGGGCCTGGAACTCTCCGCACCGCATGGCCTGGAGGCGATCTCGCGCGCGGGCACCGTGGTGGTGCCCGCATGGCGCTCGATCACCTCTCCGCCACCGGACGAGGCGCTCGACGCGCTGCGCCGGGCGCACGAGGAGGGCGCCCGCATCGTGGGCCTGTGCACCGGCGCGTTCGTGCTGGCGGCGGCGGGCCTGCTGGACGGCCGGCCCGCGACCACACACTGGATGTACGCGCCGACGCTGGCGAAGCGCTATCCGTCGGTGCACGTCGATCCGCGGGAGCTGTTCGTCGACGACGGAGACGTCCTGACGTCGGCCGGCACGGCCGCGGGCATCGACCTGTGCCTGCACATCGTGCGCACGGACCACGGCAACGAGGCGGCCGGCGCGCTGGCCCGCCGCCTGGTGGTCCCGCCGCGCCGCAGCGGCGGGCAGGAGCGCTACCTCGACCGGTCTTTACCGGAGGAGATCGGCGCCGACCCGCTCGCGGAGGTCGTCGCCTGGGCGCTGGAGCACCTCCACGAGCAGTTCGACGTGGAGACGCTGGCGGCGCGGGCGTACATGAGCCGCCGTACGTTCGACCGCCGTTTCCGGTCGCTGACCGGCAGCGCGCCGCTGCAGTGGCTGATCACCCAGCGGGTGCTGCAGGCGCAGCGTCTGCTGGAGACGTCGGACTACTCGGTGGACGAGGTCGCGGGGCGCTGCGGCTTCCGCTCGCCGGTGGCGCTGCGCGGCCACTTCCGGCGGCAGCTCGGCTCGTCCCCGGCGGCGTACCGGGCGGCGTACCGGGCGCGCAGGCCGCAGGGCGAGCGGCCGGGGGACGGCGAGCACACGGCCGGCCCGGGGAACGGCGCCGCGAACGGCTCGGCCGCCGGCATGCACCGTCCGGCACCGGCGGGCGTACCGGACCACGCGGGGCACGCGCCGTCCCTCCACCCGGACGGCCCGCTCCCGCACCAGGCCCGCCGCTCACCGGCGGCCAGCGGGGTCGGGTCCGGAGCGGCCCTGTCGGCGAGCCTGCCGGGGCAGCGCAGCGGCAGCTGACGAGGGGCCCGCGGGGGACTGAACCCCGCGGGCCCCTCGCCCACGCCCGGGCCGTCCAACCGGGTGACCTCGCCCGGCGAGATCGACAAGAAGTGAACGCAAGGCGCCGGTCACCCGCCGGCCCACCGGAGGCGGGGACCGGCGCCCGTTCCCGTCCGCCGCGGCGGACCCGCCCGCCAGGAAGCCGTCACGCCCGCCGGGGCCCGCGCCCCTGCCGCAGTGGCAGTCCGCCCCGGCCACGTCCTCCAGCGGCCACCCACGGTCCGCCGGCGACGCCCTCCAGCAGCCGCCCGCGGCAGCCCGAGCAGCCGCCCGCGGTCCACACCCTCAGCGTCCGCCCACGGTCCGGCCGCGGCACCCCCAGCCACCCGGAGTCCACCGGCGACACCCCCACCAGCCACCCGCAGTCCACCGGCGGCACCTCCCACCAGCCGCCCGCGGTCCGGCCGCCGCAGCCCCAGCAGCCGGCCGCAGCCCGGCAGCGACACCCCCAGCATCCGCCCGCAGCCGGACGGCCCGCCGTCCAGCGGCCGCCCGCCCCTGCGGGTTAGGCGCTACAGGCGGGCGGCCAAGGCTCCGGATGCGGGGCACGACCAATTTCTGGACACGGGCGCGCGCCGAGGACTTCGCCACGGCGTCCGCCGCTCGCGAGGAGCCGCTCCCAGCAGGCCGCGGACGCCGGCCGCGAGCCCGGCGGGCAGCGGGTCCAAGGCCCCGGACGCGGGCCTGGGCAAGGCGCCGGACGCAGGCCTGGCAAGGCCCCGGACGCGGGCCAGGGCAAGGCCGGCAGCACGCGTGCCCCCGGGGTCACGGGCGGCCTTCGCTCCGGAGCCGCCCGCACACCCTGCTCAGCTCGCCGCGCCGCGCCGTAAGGTGAGACACATGAACGATCGCATGGTGTGGATCGACTGCGAGATGACCGGCCTCTCGCTGTCCGACGACGCGCTCATCGAGGTTGCCGCCCTCGTCACCGACTCCGAGCTGAACGTGCTCGGCGAAGGAATCGACATCGTCATCCGCCCGCCGGACGCGGCGCTGGAGACGATGCCGGAGGTGGTGCGTCAGATGCACACCGCGTCCGGCCTGCTCGACGAACTGGCCGGCGGCACGACACTGAAGGACGCCGAGGAGCAGGTCCTCGCCTACGTGCGGGAACACGTCAAGGAGCCCGGCAAGGCCCCCCTGTGCGGCAACTCGGTCAGCACCGACCGCGGCTTCCTGCTGCGTGACATGCCGACGCTGGAGCAGTACCTGCACTACCGGATCGTCGACGTGTCCTCGATCAAGGAGCTGGCCCGGCGCTGGTACCCGCGGGCGTACTTCAACAGCCCGGAGAAGAACGGCAACCACCGCGCCCTGGCCGACATCCGCGAGTCCATCGCGGAGCTGCGCTACTACCGGGAGGCCGTCTTCGTCCCGCAGCCCGGTCCCGACTCCGACACCGCCAGGGCGATCGCGGCCAAGCACGTCCTGCCCGCCCGGCAGGACTGAGCGGGGGACACGGAGGGGCGCCGCGAAACGTGGGCGCGAGCACCCCTTCGGACCCTGTACACTTTTTCTCGGCCGGTCAGGGAAACGACTTCTGTGAACCGCCGGTCATGGTGGGTGTAGCTCAGCTGGTAGAGCACCTGGTTGTGGTCCAGGATGTCGCGGGTTCAAGTCCCGTCACTCACCCTTAATGATCAAGGCCCGACCTGCGTAGACAGGTCGGGCCTTGGCGTTTCTCGTCACCACCTCGCCGGCGTCACGCGCCCGGAGGGCTCGCGGTGCTCGAGCAGGGACAGGTGCAGCCGGATTACGCGGCGACGTGGTCCACGGGACAGGTGACGTCTTCCAGGAAGACCAAGCTGAGGAGCTCACCGGCGTCGAATGGCCCGGTGGCGTCTTCCCCCGTCGCGCCATGGCGGCTGCGACGGGGGTGCGATCACCACCACTGCGGTTCGAAAGGAGGTTGACCGTCCTGACGGTAGTAGGCGTGCACCAACGAGATTCTGGCGACTCTTCGGCCTTCGGCCACTGCCTGCGCGGCCTCCTTCTGACCGGTGAAGTCCCTTCGCTCCCGCTTGTACTCCTCAGCACCTTCGAAACGGGGTGCAGCAACCAGACGAGGAACCTCGCTGCCGTCCTGCACCATCCGGATAACGAGGCGGTCGTGGGTCCGCGGGTTGCGGTACTCGCGCCATTCGGGAGGGAACGACTCTTCTGAGCTGACCCACTGGTTGCTGTTGAGCGCTTTCCCCCATTCCTCGGCCGCCGCCCGCAGGTCGCCGTCGAAGACGACATATCGGTCTGTCCGCCACTGGCAGTTCAAAGGGCCTGGAGGCTCACCTTCGAAGGCGGCGTTGCGGAGGCAGTGGTCCGTTGTCGCAGCGCCAAGTTGTTGCGGGGTATCCGGCAGGGCGTCGAGGACTTGTTCCATGCGGCGTTCGGTTTCTGCCTTTGCAGCTCGGCTTGCCGAGTCGACCTCGGCAGTCTGCGAAGGACCGGCCATCGGCGCCACCCCCGTGGACGTGTACCACCCTGCCGCGGCGATGCCCCCCAGTGCAGCCGTCGCCATTCCAGCGCTGACTATCCGATGTCGCACCTTCGATCGTTCCGTCCTCATTATGCTGAACGCACCCATCTCGGCGTCACTGAACAGCCTCGAAGTTTCCTATCGCCGAATCGGATCCGAGCGGAGTGGGGGCTGGGCAGAGTATTCGCTGCTCTAGCAACTACCGTGTGGGGCTCAGCCTTCAGCTTCCCCGCCGCTTCCTCACTGGCCCGGATCGGCCAGATCACGGCTCGCTCGGCCACCTTTCGCGCATGCGGTGTGCGGGTGCGCGCCGGTGCGCAGCCGCTCCGGCGCGGGCCGCGCCCCGGGCTCAGGACGAGTTCCGCACGATCAGCTGCGTCGGCAGCACCGCGTGCGTGCGCTCCGTGCTGCGGGACGCCGCCGGGCGGCGGGCGGCGATCTCCCGCTGCAGCAGGTGGATCATCGCGCGGCCCATCTCCTGGATGGGCTGCCGGACGCTGCTGAGGGGCGGGTCCATGTGGCGGGCGATGGCGGAGTCGTCGTAGCCGACCAGGGCCACGTCGTCCGGGATGCGGTGGCCCGCCTCACGCAGGACCTGGCGTGCGCCGGCCGCCGTCACGTCCGAGGCCGCGAAGACCGCGTCCAGGTCGGGCCGGCGCGCCAGCAGCCGCGTCATCGCGCGGCGGCCGCCCTCCTCGGTGAAGTCGCCGGGCTCGATCAGCAGGTCGTCCACCTCGTGGCCCGCGTCCAGCAGCGCGTCCCGGTAGCCGTCGACGCGCCGCTGGGCGCCGTAGACGTCCAGCCGGCCGGTGATGTGGGCGATGCGGCGGCGGCCCCGTGCCATGAGGTGCTCCACCGCCGAGCGGGCGCCGCCGTAGTTGTCGGAGTCCACCGAGGCCAGCGTCTCCCCCGCCGACCTCGGACCGCTGATCACCGCCGGGATCTCCAGCTGGGCCAGCATGTCGGGCAGCGGGTCGTCGGCGTGCACCGACACCAGCAGGACGCCGTCGACCCGGTGCGCCCCCAGGTACTGGGCCAGCCGCTGCCGCTTGCGGTCGCTGCCCGCGAAGGTCAGGAGCAACTGCATCTCCGTGTCCGCCAGCTCGGCGCCGACTCCGCGCAGCATGTCCGAGAAGTACGGCTCCGCGAAGAAGCGGGTCTCCGGTTCCGGGACCACGAGCGCGATCGCGTCGGTGCGGTTGGCCGCCAGGGCACGGGCCGCCGTGTTCGGGACGTAACCGAGCTCGGCGACCGCCGCCTCGACCGCGGCGCGCGTCGCGTCACTGACCCGGGGCGAGCCGTTGATCACGCGCGAGACGGTGCCGCGCCCCACGCCGGCGCGCGCGGCGACCTCTTCGAGGGTCGGCCGACCACCGCTCCGGCCCCGCACTCCGTGGCTTGCCATCGGGCCCCGCCTCCCACCGTCGTCGTCCCTCTGACCTTGGAATCTAACAGTCCCGCCGGCGCGGGCACCGTCTTCGGGGGGCCGCCCGGCCCGGCTGCCGCCCAGCCCCCGCGGCGCCGCCCGGGCCTCCGGACGGCCCAACTCCCGCCAGTTAACGGCCCGATAACTCAACACACCTTGCGCCGCGCACTCCCTTGACACCCTCGTCCCGACCGGCGACCCTTCAACTCATCACCGGTGGGAGCGCTCCCACGGTACCTGACACGTACACAACCCGCACGTTCCCCGCCCGAGCCGCAGCGAAAACATACGGGCCTACCTGCAGATGGCCGGGGGGTCGGCACGTCAGGGCAACAGGAGGACGCAATGCGAGCACGTACCCTCCCCCCTTCTCGGCTCGGCTCGAGCGGGGGGACCGCAATCGGCCGCAGGGCGGTGGTCCTGGCGGCGGTCACGACGCTGGGCGCCGGGCTGCTGGCCGGCTGTGCCGACGACGGCAAGGACTCGTCCGACTCGTCCGGCGGCGGTGGCAAGACCACCATCACGCTGGGCCTCTTCGGTACCCAGGGCTTCAAGGAGGCCGGCCTCTACGCCGAGTACCAGAAGCTGCACCCCGACATCAAGATCCAGGAGAACGTCACCGAGCGCAACGAGAACTACTACCCGGCGCTCGTCAACCACCTCACCACCAACAGCGGCCTGATGGACGTCCAGGCCGTCGAGGTAGGGAACATCGCCGAGGTGGTCGGGACGCAGGCGGACAAGCTCCAGGACCTGTCCAAGGCCCCGGGCGTGGACAAGAGCAACTGGCTGGACTGGAAGTGGCAGCAGGCCACCACCAAGGACGGCCGGACCGTCGGCCTGGGCACCGACATCGGCCCGATGGCGATCTGCTACCGCAAGGACCTCTTCGAGAAGGCCGGCCTGCCCAGCGACCGCACCCAGGTCGGCGCCCTGTGGGCGGGCGACTGGAGCAAGCTCGTCGGCACGGGCCGGCAGTACCAGAAGAAGGCGCCCGCCGGCACCTACTTCATGGACTCCCCCGGCGGTCTGCTCAACGCCATCCTCGGCAGCGAGAAGGAGAAGTTCTACGACGCCTCGGGCAAGGTCGTCTACAAGACCAACCCGGCCGTCAAGAACGCCTTCGACCTGACCGCCTCGGCCGCCGAGGACAAACTGGTCGGCTCCCAGACCCAGTTCCAGCCGACCTGGGACCAGACGATCGCCAACAGCAAGTTCGCCGCCGTCGCCTGCCCGCCGTGGATGCTCGGCTATCTCAAGGGCAAGTCGAAGCCGCAGGACGCCGGCAAGTGGGACGTCGCCCCCGCGCCGAAGGCCGGCAACTGGGGCGGCACCTTCCTCGCGGTGCCCAAGAATGGCAGGCACGTCAAGGAGGCCGAGGAGCTGGTCGCCTGGCTGACCGCGCCGAAGCAGCAGGCCAAGCTGTTCGCTGTCCAGGGCAGTTTCCCGAGCGCCCCGGCCGCCTACGAGATGCCCGAGGTCAAGGACGCGAAGAACGCCATGACCGGTGACGCGCCGATCGGCGAGATCTTCGCCCAGGCCGCCAAGTCCATCCCGCTGCAGACCATCGGCCCCAAGGACCAGATCATCGGGGCCGGCCTCGGTGACAACGGCGTCATCCTCGTGACGAAGGGCAAGTCGCCCGCGGAGGCCTGGAAGACGGCGACCAAGACGATCGACAACAACCTGGAGAAGTGACCGGCATGTCACCCCGGCACGACACCGCCGCGCCCCCCGTGAAGGACGGGGGCGCGGCCCCGGTCCGCGGTCCCGCCGCGCCCGCGCCGCAGGCGCAGGCGGAGGCCAAGCGCCGGGCCCGGTTGTCCCGCCGCTGGCAGCGGGACATGCGCTGGAGCCCCTACGCGTTCGTCTCCCCCTTCTTCCTGCTCTTCGTGGCGTTCGGCCTGTTCCCGCTGGTGTACACCGGCTGGGCCTCGCTGCACACGGTGGAGCTGACCGCGCCCACGGACATGGAGTGGGCCGGTCTGCGCAACTACACCCGGATCTTCGACGACGACTTCTTCTGGAACGCCGCGAAGAACACCCTGACCATCGGCGTCATCTCGACGGTGCCGCAGCTGATGATGGCGATGGGCCTGGCCCACATCCTCAACTACAAGCTGCGCGGCTCCACCTTCTACCGGGTCGCGATGCTCAGTCCGTACGCGACCTCGATCGCCGCCGCCTCGCTGGTCTTCGTGCTGCTGTTCGGCCGCGACTACGGCATGATCAACTGGGCCCTGCACTTCGTCGGGGTCGACGCCGTCGACTGGCAGAACGACAAGTGGCCGTCGCAGATCGCGGTGTCCTCCATCGTCATCTGGCGCTGGACCGGCTACAACGCGCTCATCTACCTGGCGGCCATGCAGGCCATCCCGCAGGACCTGTACGAGTCGGCGGCGCTGGACGGCGCCAACCGCTGGCAGCAGTTCCTCCACGTGACGCTGCCGCAGCTGCGCCCGACGATCCTGTTCACCACCGTGGTGTCGACGATCGGGGCGAGCCAGTTGTTCGGCGAACCGCTGCTGTTCGACTCCATCAAGGGCGCCTCGGGCGGCGCCAACCACCAGTTCCAGACGCTGGGCGTCTACCTGTACGAGCAGGGCTGGGTCAACCAGCACCTCGGCCGGGCCTCCGCGATCGCCTGGACGATGTTCCTGATCCTCATCCTGATCGGGGCCGTCAACTACGTCATCTCGCGCCGGCTGCGCGCCAGTAGTGAGGAGAACCGGCCGTGACGACGACCCTGACCCATCCCACCGCCGACGCACCGCCCGAGGCCAGGCGCGTCCGGCGGCCCAAGTCGGCCCGCGCCGGCGGGCAGATGCACGCCGGCCCCGTCGCCTACGTCATCCTGGTGCTGTTCACCGTCGGCTCGCTGTTCCCGCTGGTGTGGAGCGCGATCGCCGCGTCCCGCGACAACACCAGGCTGGCACAGACGCCACCGCCCCTCTGGTTCGGCTCGAACCTCATGCACAACCTCCAGGTGGCCTGGACGGAGGCCAATCTGGGCGAGGCGTTCCTCAACACCACGATCGTGGCGGGGATCTCCGCCGCCACGATCGTCTTCCTGTCGACCATCGCCGGGTTCGCCTTCGCCAAGCTGCGCTTCAAGGGCAGGGGCGCCCTGATGCTGGTCGTGATCGGCACGATGATGGTGCCGCCGCAGCTCAGCGTCATCCCGCTGTACATGGCGGTGGCCGAGCTGGACTGGACCGACCAGCTGCAGGCCGTGATCCTGCCCTCGCTGGTCAGCGCGTTCGGTGTGTTCTTCATGCGGCAGTACCTGCTGCAGGCGCTGCCGGACGAGATCATCGAGGCCGCGCGGGTGGACGGCGCGAGCAGCTGGCGCGTGGTGTGGCACGTGGTGTTCCCTGCGGCGCGGCCGGCGATGGCCGTGCTGGGGATGCTGATGTTCGTGCAGACCTGGAACGACTTCCTGTGGCCGTTCCTGGTGCTGACCCAGACGGGCAGCCCGACCGTGCAGGTCGCCGTCGCGGGCCTGGGCCGCGGGTACACCCCGGACCAGTCGCTGATCATGGCGGGCGCGCTGCTCGGTACGCTGCCGCTGCTGCTGATCTTCGCGATCTTCGGCAAGCAGATCGTGGGCGGCATCATGCAGGGCGCGGTCAAGGGCTGAGCCTCTCCCCGCGCCTGCCCCCGGCACGCCGGGGCGCGCCCCGTCCGCCGCCGCGCCGCCGCAGGGCCGCGGGGCCGGGTCACCGCCGCCCCGGCCCTTCCGCCTTCCCCGTCTCCTCTCCGTTCCTCCACGACCTGCTATGGGAGCGCTTCCATGTCTGAGTCCGCACAGCCGGCGACCCCGGTGACCTTTCCCCCCGCCTTCCTCTGGGGCGCGGCCACCTCCGCGTACCAGATCGAGGGGGCGGTGCGGGAGGGCGGCCGGACGCCGTCGATCTGGGACACCTTCAGCCATACCCCGGGCAGGACGGCCGGCGGCGACACCGGTGACATCGCCGTCGACCACTACCACCGCTACCGCGAGGACGTGGCGCTGATGGCCGAGCTGGGCCTGAACGCCTACCGCTTCTCCGTCTCCTGGTCGCGGGTGCAGCCCACCGGCCGGGGCCCGGCCGTGCAGGTGGGCCTGGACTTCTACCGCCGGCTGGTGGACGAGCTGCTGGCCCACGGGATCAAGCCCGCGATCACCCTCTACCACTGGGACCTGCCGCAGGAGCTGGAGGACGCGGGCGGCTGGCCGGAGCGCGACACGGCGCTGCGCTTCGCCGAGTACGCGCACATCGTGGGCGAGGCGCTCGGCGACCGGGTGGAGCAGTGGATCACCCTCAACGAGCCGTGGTGCAGCGCCTTCCTGGGCTACGGCTCCGGTGTGCACGCCCCCGGCCGCACCGACCAGGCGGCCTCGCTGCGCGCGGCGCACCACCTGAATCTGGCGCACGGTCTGGGCGTCCAGGCGCTGCGCTCGGTGATGCCGTCCCGCAACAGTGTCGCCGTCAGCCTGAACTCCTCGGTGGTCAGGCCGCTGTCGCAGGAGCCGGCGGACCTGGCGGCCGCGCGGAGGATCGACGACCTGGCCAACGGCGTGTTCCACGGGCCGATGCTGCACGGGGCGTACCCGGCGACCCTGCTGGAGGCGACCTCGTCGGTCACGGACTGGTCGTACGTCCTCGACGGCGATCTGGCGGCCGTCCACCAGCCGCTGGACGCCCTGGGCCTGAACTACTACACCCCGACGCTGGTGTCGGCGGCCGGCGCGGCGTCCACGGGGTCGCGCGCGGACGGCCACGGGGCCAGCGCCTTCTCGCCCTGGCCGGGCGCGGACGACGTGGCCTTCCACCAGACGCCGGGCGAGCGCACGGAGATGGGCTGGACGATCGACCCGGGCGGCCTGCACGAGCTGATCATGCGCTACACGCGGGAGGCGCCCGGGCTGCCGGTCCACATCACGGAGAACGGCGCGGCCTACGACGACAAGGTGGACTCCGACGGCCACGTGCACGACCCGGAGCGCATCGCGTACCTGCACGGCCATCTGTCGGCGGTGCGCCGGGCCATCGAGGACGGGGCGGACGTCCGCGGCTACTTCCTGTGGTCCCTGATGGACAACTTCGAGTGGTCCTACGGCTACGCCAAGCGGTTCGGCGCGGTGTACGTGGACTACGCGACCCTGGAGCGGACGCCGAAGTCGAGCGCCCGCTGGTACGGGGAGGCGGCGCGGACGGGCACGCTGCCGGAGGTGCCGGCCGTCTGACCGGGCCCGCGGCACGGCGTTGTGGGGGGGGGACGCCGTGCCCCGTGCCGCGCGGGTCAGCCGTCCTTGCGGACGGTGAGGGTCAGCTCCTGGACCGCGTGGTCGGAGAGCCCCTCGGGGTCGCGGAAGGCGTAGCGCTCCGCGCTCGCTCCCCGGCTGGTGAAGGCCAGGTCGAGCCGCCACCACCGGAGCCAGGCGGCGCCCCGGTGCCAGCTGACGGGGTAGAGCGACGCGCAGGCCCGCAGGGCGTCGGTGGCCACCGCCGACAGCCGGGCGATGTCGCCCTGGGAGCGGCTGAGGTTGAAGTCGCCGGCGACGACAGCCGGGAGGCCGTTGGCGCGGAGGTCGTCGATCAGCCGGTCGAGCTGGCGGTTGCGGCTGCTCAGCCGGTCCCGGATCTCCCGGTAGAGGGCGGCCCGGAACGGGTTCTCCAGGAACACGTGCACGGGCAGGTGCACGTTGTAGGTGGACAGCACCGGTGCGCCGGGCAGGCTGTCCACGCGCAGGTCCACCCGGAACACCTCGGGCGCCCCGATGTCGGGGGTGGCCACGACGGGGAAGCGCGAGAGGGTGACGAACTGCCCCCGGATCAGCACGTGGTGGCCGGGGAACTCGCGCTCCAGTCGGTCCCGGAAGTCCACCGGGACGGGCGGGGCGTGCACGCCGGCGTCGTAGATGTGCTCCTGGAGCAGGTACACGTCGGCGTCCAGGCGGCGCAGGAACGCGTAGAAGGCCTCGGTGTCGACCTCCTCGTCCCAGTGCTCCGTGTTCCAGCACACCACGCGGATCCCGTCGGCGGCCGGGCGGCGCAGGCCCCGCAGTGCCCGCGGGGACAGCCCGCAGTGCCGGGCCCCGAGCGCCAGGGAGGCCACCGCGGCAGCGGCGGTCCACCCGCGCGGGCCGCCGGTCCCGGCCGCGGCGCCCGCCAGCAGGCAGACGGGCACCAGGACGTGGACCGGCGGCGGCAGTACGTCCGTCGTCGCCCACCACCACACGCGGTGGGTCAGCAGGCGGTCCGCCAGCTGGAAGGCGAGCCAGCAGGCGGCACCGACCGCGAGGAGGACGTTCAGCGGTGTCATGCGGGCGTCGTCACCCCTGGGGTCAGCGCGGAGTCGTAGATGCCGCGGAAGCGGCGGGAGAACAGGCAGGCCAGGCCGCCGGTGATCACGCCCACGCCCACCGTGAGGTTGACCAGCACGTTGACCGCCGCGAAGTAGCCGAGGAAGGCCGCTCCCTTGTGCCGGGCGACGCAGCGGTACAGGCCGGTGTCGCACGCCAGGGCGGCGGCGAGCACGAGCAGCGGGACCAGTGCCCAGGCCGCGCCCAGCAGGAACGGCAGCGGCAGGGTGGCGGCGAACAGCAGGGTGACCGCGCTCGCCCAGGCCCGGGGTCCGGTGGCGTAGCCGCCGGGCAGTCCGCGGCGGCGCAGGTACAGCGGGATGGCCAGCCGGGTGCGCTGGTACACCTTGCTCAGGACCAGCCGCAGGGTGTCGTCGTTGTCGTGCCGGCCCACCACGGCGGAGGTGCTCAGCGCCCCGTAGCGCGTCGCGAGGCGCAGCCCGAAGTCCTGGTCCTCGGTGTGGCGCAGCCGGGGGTTGAAGCCGCCCAGCTCGGCGAAGACGTCCGCCCGGATGGCGAAGGTGTTGGTGTGCACGGTGCTGATCCTGCCCTCGGAGGCGGCCAGCGCGTAGTACTGCTGCAGGCAGCGGTACTCCTCCATGCGGCTGTCGCGGATGAGCGGGTCCGGGTCGTAGATGCCGCAGACCGCGCCGAGGGTCGGGTCGGCGAGCAGCAGGCGGACGGACTGCGACACCGCGTCGGGGGCCAGGGCCACGTCGGAGTCGACGAAGACCAGGATCTGACCGGAGGCCCGCGCGGCACCGAGGTTGCGGGCCACCGCGACGCCGCCGTTGCCGCCGGTGCTGACGGCGGTGACGCCCATGGCGGCGGCGACCGCCACGGAGTCGTCCGTGCTGCAGTCGTCGATCAGGACGATCTCTATGGAGGGGTAGTCCTGGTTCTGGATCGCTGCCAGGCACAGCGGCAGGGACCGGGCGTAGTTGTAGTTCGGCACGATGACCGACACCAGGGGCTGGTGCTCAGACATGGGGTGTCCCCTTCGGTTCGGCGGTCAGAAGAAGACCTTGGCGAGGGAGAGTGCTCCCTGGCGCCAGGGCTCGACGCTGGTGACGCCCCCGGCCGCGGGACGGCGGGCGGGCTGCCGCCGCTGCTCCCGCCACCACGCGTAGGTCCGCAGGATGGAGTCCTGGTTGGAGTAGCGGGGGCTGAAGCCCAGGCGGTCCCGGGCCCGTTCGGTGCTGACGAAGGAGTCGTCGAGCAGTTTGTGCAGCAGGCGGCCGTAGACCGGGGACAGCCGGCTGCGTTCCAGCAGGCGCAGTGTGGCCAGCGCCGGCCGGGCGGGCAGGGGCACCACCCGTTTGCCGTGGCCCGCCGCGTCCAGCACGGCCTGGAAGTCCTCCCGCAGCGTGCCGAAGGAGGCCGCGCCGAGGTTGAAGGTGTCGTCGGCCCGCTCGGCGGGGGCGTGCAGCGCGGTGATCACGGCGTCGACGAGGTCGTTGACGTCGAACATCTGGATGCGGACGTCGCCGCGCCCGAGGACGGGGAAGTTGCGGCCCTCCTCGGCCCACTCGAAGAGCATGGCGAACAGGCCCATCCGGCCCGGTCCGAGGAACGTCTTCGGGCGCAGGATCGGCAGGCACATGTCGCCGCCGCGGAACGACTCGCACACCTCCTCCGCCTCGGCCTTGGCGGCGCTGTAGGTGTCGACCGGCCGCCGCGGGTACTCCTCGGTGGTGGGCACGACCGTCGGCAGGCCGTAGACGGCCGTCGAGGAGATGTGCACGACGCGGGGCACGCCCTGGGCGGCGGCCGCGGTGAGGACGCTCCGGGTGCCGCCCACGATGACCGAACGGATCTGGTCGGTGGGGTAGCTGGGCAGCGCCGCGGCGCAGTGCACCAGGGCGTCGGCGTCCGCGAGGGCGTTCTTCATCGCCGCGCCGTCCCGGACGTCGGCGATCGTGACGTCCAGTCCGTCGGGCCCGCCGGCCGGGGCCCCGTCGGTGCCGGCGGCCCAGCGGGAGGTGTCGGGGGCGCGCAGGTCCACGCAGCGGACGTGGTGCCCGTCCTTGAGCAGTGCGCCGATCAGGTTGGAGCCCAGCATCCCGGCCCCGCCCGTCACCACCACGTTCATCCTGTCCGTCACCACAGCGACGACACCTTCTCCTGCACGAACTTGGTGAGCAGGCGCGGGAGCCCCTTGGCCAGGGTCGCGTCCAGGGCCTCCAGGAACCGTTCGACCTCGGGCTGCTCCACGACGAGCGGCGGGCCGACGACCAGCGGGTTGCGCCCGTTGAGGGTGTAGTAGGTGTAGATGTCGTGCTCGCGGTAGAGCGCGTTCACCACCGACGAGGTGATCAGCTTGGTCAGGAACCGGGGGTCCTTCGTCATCCCGCCGGGCACCAGCTTGGCCGCCAGCTCCAGCAGCTTCGGCCCCTCCCGCAGGAAGACGCCGTGCAGCGCCCCGGCGCCGCGCACCTCCGAGACGGTCTCCGCGTGCTCCTTGGCGATGCGCTCCAGGCCGGGGGCGAGCACCCGCTCGATGGCCCGGGCCCGGGCCGGGTAGTCGTCGTCCACCACGATGTTGATCGCCTCGATGGCGGTGGCGGTCTCCTCGCCGAAGCCGTAGTACGTCGTGCTGGTGCTCTGCAGCAGGGCGTCCATCATGTTGTCGTAGGCCCGGCGGAAGACCGGTTCGCGGGCCACGTAGGCGGAGACGGAGGACTTGCCGCCGCCGAAGGACTTCGACGTGGTCACGATGTCCGGGACGAGGTCCGGGTAGCGCATGAAGTAGAAGAGGCTGCCGGTCTTGCCCCAGCCGGTGTAGATCTCGTCGAAGATCAGCACGATGTCCTCGCGCGTGCACAGGGCCCGCAGCCCGCGCAGGAACTCCTCCGAGCACCAGCGCATCGTGGAGGCGCTGAACGGCTCGACCAGGATCGCGTAGACGTCGCTGTCGCCCTTGCGCGTACGGGACCCGGCCACCTCGGCGCGGATCGCGTCGAGGTCGCCGTACGGGTAGGCGGTCACGCCCTGGATGCCAGGGAAGCGGAACGTCTCCTGGGCCTGCCCGGTGAGGCTTCCCGACCCCAGCAGCTTGCCGTGGAAGGCGATGTCGGCCCGCAGGACGCGCTGCCGGGAGCCGTTGTGGTACTTGTACGCGAGCTTGACCGCGCCCTCCACCGCCTCCGCGCCGGAGTTGGGGAAGAAGGACATGTTCAGGTCGCCCGGGAGGAGCTGCGCCAGGTTGTGGCCGAGCGCGGCGACGTAGGGCGAGAAGTAGGTCTTGTGCACCTCCATCCGCTGCTCCTCCTGGAAGCGGCGGCGCGCGGCCAGGATCCGGGGGTGGTTGTGCCCGTGGTTGAGCACGCCGACGCCCCCGGTGAAGTCGAGGATGCGCCGGCCGTCGCGCTGGTGGAGGTAGGCGCCCTCGGCGCGCTCGACCAGCTCCCTGCCGAACCCGAAGGACGTCATCAGGGACACCTGACTGCGGTTGACGTGCCGCCGGTACAGGTCGTGCACCTCTTTGGTGGTCAGGGCCTGGGTGTCGTCGATGGTCAACAGCTTGCTCATTGTTCCCCTGTCCTTGAGTTCTTCTGCGGTGCGGGGCTCGGGTGGGAGGAGGACGGGCCGGCGGCGCGGCGGGCCCGGCGTCGGGCGTACAGCAGCGCGCCCCCGGCGACGGCGACCTCGCTGGCGGTGCAGACGACCCGGCTGGTCACCGCGACCGCGCCGGCGGTCGGCCAGGGCAGCACGTCGGAGAGCGCCAGCATGAGGATCGCCTCGCGGGCGCCCCAGCCGTCCGGCAGGACGATGGCGAGGCTGCTGAGGGCGGTGGCCAGCGCGAAGCCCCCGACGCACAGCGGCAGCGCGCGCGGCGCGTCGGCGCCGAACAGGACCGCGAGCAGCCACAGGTGCAGCCCGGAGACCAGCCAGGAGCCGAGGGCGGCGGCGATGCCGCGGCGCATTCCGGCGTCGGTCGCGGTGGCCTCGGGCGGCCTGCGGCGCGCCACCCGCGCGGCCGCCCGCAGCGCCGTGTCGAGGAGCCCGGGCCGGGCGATCCACACCGCCAGCAGGCCGGCCGGCAGCAGCAGCCACCAGGTGCGGCCGCCCAGCAGCGCCGGTCCGCAGACCAGGCCCAGGGCGAGCCCGGTGAGCGTGCCGACCGCGAGGTTCAGCAGGAACACGCCGGTCATGACCGAGTGGGAGAAGCCGGCGGCCCGTCCCAGGCGCAGCTGGGCGAGCAGGCCCCAGACGCGGCCGGGCACGAACTTCCCCAGGAACGAGGTGAAGTAGATGCGGGCGGCGGCCGGCAGGCCGACCGGCGGTCCCAGGCCGGTCAGCAGGGCCCGCCAGGTCACCAGGGAGATCAGTACGCCCACGCCGTTGGCGGCGAACGCCGCCGCGAGCCAGGGCAGGGACCCCGGGCGCAGCGCCAGGTCCGCGAACTCGCCGATCCGTCCGCGCAGGGACAGCCACAGCCCGGCCGAGGCGGCCAGGAAGAACACGGCGGACAGCACCGTGCGCCCGGCGCCCCGCCCGGCCGCACGCGTCTGAGGCGCCGCCTCGGTCACCGTCACGGTGCGGACGCCCTGTCCGGTGATCCGGCCGGGGCGGGGACCGGCCGGCCGAAGCTCCGGTCGGCCAGCATCCGCAGACCGCCCCAGGCGGCGCCCAGGACGATCGACAGCTGGACGAGCAGGTGGACGCCGGTGAAGTACACCAGGAAGGCGGGGCCCCGCTGCCGCAGCACGAAGCGGGACAGCCCGGGGTCGGACAGGGCGGCCAGCAGCAGGCACAGCGCCGGCACGACGGGGGCGAACGGCAGCAGGGGCAGCGTCGCCACGGTCAGGGCGACCGCGAGCACACCGGCCATGCTGTGCGCGCGGACCGCGTTCTTCTGCGCCCGGTGCGCCGCCGCGAACGGGATCAGCAGCTGGGCGCGCCGGGCCTGTTCGCGCAGCAGGTCGCGCAGGCTGTCGGCGTCGTCGTGGCGGCCGCTGACGGTGTCGGTCAGGCGGATCCGGCAGCGGCCGTGCAGCCGGTTGCTGTACTCCAGGTCCTCCGAGTCCCGCAGTCGCTCGTTCAGCGGGCCCACCGCCTCGAAGACCTCGCGCCGCACGGCGCCCAGCGCGAAGAACGCCGAGGCCACGACGCCGACGCTGCGGCGGTGGAAGTAGTGGGCGTGCAGCATCCGGTACCGCTCGACCGGGCCGTCGTCGAACAGCGGCTCGGCGGCCGGCACGCCGTGCACGAAGCCGCAGCCGGGGTCCTCGGTGAGGACCCGCACCGCGTTCTCCAGGGCGTCGGGGGCGAGGGCCACGTCGGAGTCGACGAAGAAGAGGACGTCCCCGCGGCTGGCCGCCGCCCCCCGGTTGCGCACCGCGGACACGCCGCTGTTGCCCGGGTTCTCGATCAGCGTGCACGGATACCGGCGGATGATCTCCCGGGAGCCGTCCGTGCTGGCGTCGTCGACCACGATGACCTCCAGCGGCTGGAGGGTCTGGGCGAACACGGCGTCCAGGCAGGAGGGCAGGGTCTTCTCGTAGTTGTAGTTCGGGATGATGACGGAGACGGTCGGGTTCTCGGGTCTCATGCGGCCTTCCCACGGTTCACTGGTCATCGGCTCGGAAACCCGCTGACGAGTGCCGGATGAGCGGACAGGAGCGAAGTGAGGGCGAGGCAGGCGCAGCACAGCAGCGCGCTCATGACGACGCGGCGGTCGCGCAGCAGCGTCTCGGCCGGGTCTCCGCCTCCCCCTTCCATCATCACGATCTGGAGGTAGCGGAAGAGTCCGTACAGCACGAACGGCATCGTCAGCAGCAGGGCCACCTGGCCGAAGGGCTGCGCCGCGTCGTTCCGGAGGAAGCAGGTGTACCCCAGCATCGCCACGCCCGCGCTGACGAGCACGGCCTGGTCGAGGAGTGGGCGCGAGTACCCCTCCAGGGTCGGGCGGTGGCGGCCGGCGCCCGCTCCGAGCCCCAGTTCGTGACGCCTCTTGCCCAGGCTGAGCATGACCGACGCCGCGTAGACCGACAGGACGAGCCACACCGACACGGGTATGCCGCCCGCCAGCGCTCCCATGACGACGCGGAGGGCGAAGCCGGCCGCCACGACGAAGACGTCGACCAGGGAGATGTGCTTGAGCCGGTGGCTGTAGAGGACGTTGAGGACGAGGTAGGCGGCGATCGGCCAGGCGGTCCGCCAGGGGCCCGCCGCGGTGACGGCCACCAGGGCGGCGGACAGGAGCACCGCGCACAGGACGGCCACGCGGACGGAGACGCGCCCGGAGGCGATCGGCCGCGCCCGCTTGACGGGGTGCAGGCGGTCCCGCTCGCGGTCGGCCACGTCGTTGACGACGTAGACGACCGAGGAGGCCAGGACGAACAGGCCCACCGCCCAGGTCATGCGGGACGCCGTGTGCCAGTTCCAGTGCGCGCCGCCGACCAGCGGCAGGCCGACGGCCACCACGTTCTTGGGCCACTGGCGCGGCCGCAGCAGCCGCACGAGGTCCCGTGCCCGCATGCCCTGCGCGGCGGCGGGCGGGCTCAGACGCGGTTCCGTCGTGAAGGTCATGCCGTCGCTCCGCCGGGGTCGAGACTGCGCGGTTGGGGGTGTCTCGTGCCCCTGGGGCCTCTGTCGCCCCGGGGGCGCGGGTCCGCTGTGGGGCGCTGGTGGGTGGTCATGGCTCTCCTTTGCGGGCATCACCGTGGGGCCATGGGGCCGGAAGGCGATCGTGCGGGCGAACGATGGGTGCGGCCGGGGCCGGCCGGGTCCCTCCCGCGGGGAGGCAGGGGGCCGCGGCCGGAGCCGTCCCCGGTGCGGGTCCGGCGGACGTGCCGAGAGTGCACGGCCGCGCCACCGCCGACAAGAACCGGTCCGCGCGGTGCGAGGCCGGCCGCCCGGTGTCCGCACGGCCGGGTCCCGGCGGGCCCGCGGAACCCGCCCGGGACGTGAAGCGACCGGTCAGCGGCGGTTTCGGGGCGTGCGCGGAGGCGGTCGCCGCGGGGCGTGATCACCGGTTCTCCAGTCATCTCTTGGCGGCTCTCCAGCGCGCGCCTGCCGGCGCTCTGGGGGTGCTGCGGCGCGAGTGCACCGGGGCTGGTGCGGCGCTGTGGGCCGCGCCGAGCGAGGCTCTGGCGTGGCGCGACCGGCGGCGCGGGCGCGCGCGGGCGTTGGACGGCGGGCCGGATGCGGACGCGCGGGACAGCGCGCGGCCGGATCGGGGGCGCTGGGCACGAGGGCGAGCAGGCCGGTACCGGGTCTGCGGGGCCGTTGCCGGGCTGCGGCGCGGGCTCAGGAGGCACGGCGCGGCGTGTACGGCAGGGCTCAGGGCGAGCAGGCCGGTGCGTGGCGGCGGCGCGAGGTCACGGGGGTCGGCTTGACGGGGCACGAGCAGGCCAAGTCCGGGCCCCCGGGCCGGAACCGGGGCGGGCAGCCGGGTGCCTGACGGCGGCTCGGGCTCGGGAGAGTCGGCGCCGGGGGCCGCCGGGACCCGCGCGGAAGGGCCCGGCGCCTCACGGGCACGCGCACAGCACCGCCGGCACCGCGCGCGACGCACGCGCACCGCGCACGAGCGGGCCGTGCCCGGCAGCGGCGCGCGCTCACGAGGAACAGCGCCGGGGCCGGGGACCCGCGCGGGAAGGCCCGGTGGCGCCTGACAGCCCCAGGGGCACGCGCACGCGACGGCCGACGCCGGGCACCGCACACCGCGCACGAACAGGCCGACGCCTGGCGGCGGCGCGAGCTGAGGAGGCTCGGCGCCGGGCGCCGGGGCCCTGCGCGGGAAGGCCGGCCACGGGAGCCGGGACCCCTCGCGGGAAGGCCGGTGCCTCACGGGCGCGGACACCGGCGCGGGTCGGCCGGCACCCGGCGCCGCACAGGCCGGGCCCGGCACCGGAACGCCGGGGTCCGGTCGGCCCCGGGGTCCGGCCCCCGCGGCGTGCCCGTCGCCGGGGACGGACCTCGTGGGAGGCGGCGGGCGCGCCGCTCAGGCGGCGTTCAGCCGGTTCAGCAGGCCGGCGTCCAGTTCGAGGTCCAGCGCGCCCAGGCACTCGTCCAGCTGGGCCACCGAACTCACCCCGAGCACCGGCAGGACGCTCGGCGATCCCTGCATGAGCCAGGCCAGCGCCACCTGGTTCCGCGTGGCGCCCACCTCGTCCGCGACCTGGCCCAGCACCGACAGCCGGGCCGGGGTGCCGGGGTGGTCGTACTGCTCGGGGACCGGGCGGTCCGCGTGGGAGAGGGCGCCGCCCAGCAGGGTGGAGTAACCGAGCAGCGTCAGGTCCGGCTCCGAGCCGACGTAGTCGAGGACCTCCTCGCTGACGTGGGGGTTGGCGCCGAAGTCCGCTCCGGGCCGCGGCCGCAGGTAGGTGGCCCGCTGCTGGACGCAGGTGTATCCGGCCACCCCGGCCTCCCGGGCCAGCGCGCGGGCGCGCTCGATGCGCCAGGCCGCGTGGTTGCTGCAGCCGAGCAGTCGCACGGAGCCGCGCTCGACCAGCTCCCCGAACGCGGCGACGGTCTCCTCCAGGGGCGTGCGCCGGTCCTCGATGTGCGCGTAGTACAGGTCGATCCGGTCGGTCCCGAGCCGCTTCAGGCTGGCCTCCGCCTGACGCCGGATCACCTCCGCCGACAGTCCTTCGGCGGCCTGCGGCCACGGGGCGTCCAGGGGCACGGGCAGGGCGCCGACCTTGGTGGCCAGCACCATCCGGTCGCGCACGCCGCGGCTGCTCAGCCACCGCCCGATCAGCGCCTCGCTCTCCTCGCCGGTCCCGCCGTCGGCCCAGAACGCGTAGGTGTTGGCGGTGTCGACGAACGTGCCGCCGGCCTCCAGGAACCGGTCGAGGACGGCGAACGCCGTCGCCTCGTCGGTCGTCGTCCCGAAGTGCATCGCGCCCAGGCAGAGGGCGCCGGCGTCCAGTCCCGTCTCCCCGCCGATCCGTCGTTGCCTCATTCGCCGTCCTCTCCTGCGTCACGGGCACCGGAAGACGCCGTGCGGGACACCGCCGCGTACCGCGCGGCGCCGGGCAGGGCGTCGGCGTCCGGACTGTAGGGGACGACCATGGCGGGAAGCGATCGTGATCGTCGCTCACGGGACACACGGGTCACGGATCGAGTGGCCGAAGCCGTTCGGCGCCCCCACGGGCCACGCCGCCGGCGGTCCGGCGGCGCCGGGCGCGGCCGTCCGGCGGTGTGCTCCGCCGCGGCGCCGCGGCGCCGCCTCCGGTCACACATGCGCCCATCTGTTCGGATGACATATGCGGCAAGATCACCACGCTGCGCGGGACCGGCCGTCGCCGCCGCCCGGCCGGGGAATGGCGAAACTTTCGAAGCGACAGTCGCCCCGCAGAAGGAATGCAATTACCCGACAACGATGTCGGAAAAATCCCCTATGCACTTCCGCCGGCCTCCCGGAAAAGAGCACGATCCAGCCACTCTCAAGCGTGTCATGACAGCGCAAAATCCTGCCAGTCGCCGCAGCGACGTGATAGCTTTCCCATGTTGATCTCCGAGTGGATGGTTCTACCTTTGCGGCGTTAATCTCACATTGCACAGCGCTTGGCCCTTTCGGGCCTCGACTACGGGGAGAGTGCTTCAATGGACATATCCGCGCACGTTCTCGGCGACTTACTGGTATCGGCCGCACAGCGCAACACGACCCCGAGCGCCCCGAAGCAGCGTCAGGTGCTCGCACTCCTGTCGGTCCGCGCCAACCGGCTGACGGTACTGGAGGACCTGTACCGGGAACTGTGGGGCGACCGGCCCCCGCGCACGGCGGCGGCGACCGTCCACACCTACGTCGGCCAGTTGCGGCGCTCCCTCGCGCAGGCCCTGGACACCACCTCCCAGGACGTCTCCGAGCGCCTGCTGATCACCCAGCCCGGCGGCTACCTCCTCCGCGTGGCCCCCGACCGGCACGACTTCGCCCAGTACCAGCGACTGCTGGAGAAGGCGGACGCCGCCCGGCGCACCCGGCAGGCGGAGGAGGCGGTGCTGCACTACCGCGCGGCCCTGCGGCTGTGGCGGGGACCGGCGCTGACGGACATCAACTGCGGGCCCGTGCTGCGGGTCTGGGCCGAGCGCGCCGACGAGTCCCACCTGAACGTCACCGAGAAGCTCATCGCACTCGAACTCCAGCTCGGCAATCCCCTCGAGGTGCTGAGCGACCTGCGTGAACTCGCGGCCAGCCACCCGCTGCACGAGAACCTGCACGGCCAGCTGATGATCGCCCTCTTCCAGGCCGGCCGCCGGAACGAGGCGCTCGAGATCTACCACTCCCTGCGCAAGCGCATCGTCGGCGAACTCGGCCTGGAGCCGTCCGCACGGCTGACGCTCCTCCAGCAGGAAATCATCAAGTCACGGCCGAACCACCTGGAGCGCATCGACTACCGCGATCTCCAGTTCAGCGCCTAGCCGGAATTCCCCCCGGAATTCACATCCATTTAACCGGCAAGCCCGTCGTGTGCATTTCCCCGCACGACCGCACACGGCTGCCCGGAAAAGAATGCTGCGCATTTCCCACACCATGACCCAGCGCCCCACGGACTGAGTCAGAAGGGGGCAACCATGCCCACGGACCAGAATGCGGAGACCACGTACAACGCCTACGCCCACGGAGCCTCCGTGCGGGCCGCCTGGCTCGCCGGGCGACGTGCCCCGGCGGCGCCGGCCGAGGCCGACCCCGTGCCGGTGCGCCGCAGCCCCGGCCTGCCGCTCGCCACCGCGCAGGTGGCGGACAACCTCGACCTGGTGGGCAAGATCTACCAGGAGTCCGTCTACCCGAGCGTGCTCAGCGTCGCCCGGGGCGGACGCCTGGACTCGCCGCTGGTGGTCGACCTGGACCCGACGACGGTGTGCGACCTGGCGTGCCCCGAGTGCATCAGTTCCAACGTGCTGCACCACGGGCAGCTGTCGAAGGACCGCATCGTCGAACTGGCCGAGGAGCTGACCCGGACCGGCGTCCGGGCCGTCATCCTCATCGGCGGCGGCGAGCCGCTGCTGCACCGGGCCATCGACACCGTGATCGAGACCCTGCACCACGCCGGCATCCGGATCGGGCTGGTCACCAACGGCACCCAGATCCACCGCCACATCGACCACCTGGCCGGGATGCTGTCGTGGGTGCGGGTCTCGGTGGACGCGGGCACCGAGGAGACGTATCCCCTCTTCCGGCCCAGCCGGGGCGGGCGCAGCATGTTCCCCCTGGTGGTGCGGAACATGCGCCTGCTGGCCGAGCGCAAGGCGGGACGGCTCGGCTACTCGTTCCTGCTGATGCAGCGCTTCGCGGCCGACGGCTCGCTGGAGGCCTCCAACTACGAGGAGGTCTACGAGGCGGGCCGGCTGGCGAAGGAGATCGGCTGCGACTACTTCGAGCTCAAGGCGATGCTCGACCAGGACCACTTCACGGTCAACCAGGACGAGCGGTCCATCGACCTCGTCAACGAGCAGTGGCAGCGCCTGGAGAGGCTGCAGGACGACTCCTTCCACCTGCTGAGGTCGTCCAACTGGGAAGCCGTACGGCAGGGCGCCGACCCCCACCAGCCCAAGGAGTACACCACCTGCGCCGTCGCCGAACTGCGCACCACGGTGACCCCGACGGGCGTCTACGTCTGCCCCTACCACCGCGGGAACGACAAGGCGCGCATCGGGGACATCCGGGAGACGTCGTTCGCGGAGCTGTGGCGGCGGGCCGACACCTCGGTCATCGACCCGAGCACCGACTGCCGGTTCCAGTGCGCCCGCCACGCGACGAACGTCGCGGTCGGCGAACTCGCCGGGCCGGACCGGTCGGCCGCGCTCGTGCCCGACTTCGACCCCTTCATCTGAGGGCCGTCTCCGTACGAAGGAAGGAACAGCCTTGCGCATAGCCGTGATCGGGGCGGGCCCGGCCGGACTGACCAGTGCCAAGCAGGCGTTGGCGGCAGGCCACGAGACCGTCCTCTACGAGCGCACCGAGGAGGTCGGGGGCATCTGGAACCCCGCCTCGGGCGGCGCCTACGACGGTGTGCGGATGCAGAGCTCGCGGATGAGCTTCCCCTACTCCGACTTCGCGCCCTCGTTCGACACCGGCTTCGCCACCCGGGCCGAGGTCCACGGCTATCTGCGGGGCTACGCGGAGCGGTCCGGCGTGCTCGCGGTCGCCCGGTTCGGCCACACCGTGACCGAGGTGGTCAAGCGGGACGGCGCCTGGCGGGTGACAACGCTGTCCGGCGGGAGGACGGCCACGGACGGCTTCGACGCCGTCATGGTGGCCAGCGGCGAGCTGTGGGAGTCGCGCCGGCCGGCGTTCGTACCGGACCCGTCCACCGGGGTGCGGGTCCTCACCGCGAAGGACTACCGCAGCGCGCGGGACGTCACCGGCCGCCGGGTGCTCGTGGTGGGCGGCGGGGTCAGCGGCGCCGACATCGCCTCCGAACTGGCCGCCCACGGCACGCCGGTGGACTGGTCCGTCCGCCGCCGCGCGCTGTTCCTGCCCCGCTCCTGCGCCGGCCACTACAACGACGCCCTGCTCTCCTACGTCGGCCGGGTCGCGGTCGAGGAACTGCCGTACCAGGACTACCTGAAGTGGCTGGAGTCCCTGCTGCCCGACTACTTCGCCCTGTACCGGGCGACGGGCCTGCTGCCCGACGAGGGCTTCCACGGCGCCGTCCACGTCAACGACCGGATCGTGCCCGCGGTGCACAGCGGCGCGGTCGGGGTGGTGCCCGCCTTCCAGCGCTTCGAGCCGGACGGACGCGTCGTGCTCACCGACGGCTCGGCGCACCGGTACGACACCGTGCTGCTCTGCATGGGCTACGGGCCGCCGAACTACGACTTCGTCCCCGCCCTGCGGCGCGAGGAGCTGTACGAGCACTTCTTCCACCTGCCCGACCCGACCCTCGCCGTGATCAACACCCCGGTCGACACCGAGGCGTTCGGCACCGCCTGCCCGTACTTCGAGGCCATAGCGGGCTGGGCCCTGCGGGTGTTCAGCGGCGAGGCCGTCCTCCCGCCGCCGGCGGAGCGGGCCGACTGGTGCGCGCGGCACATGAACCGGCTGGAGGACCGGCGCCACTACGACTGCTGGCTGGAGACCATCAGGATCGGGCTGGCCGCCGGCACGCTGCCCGACCCGGAACGCGACTTCACCGGGTACTGGCGGATCGTCTCCCGCCAGGTCGACCCGGCCGCCCTGCGGCCCGGCGGGACCGAGCCGCGGCCCGCCGTGTACGACCGCGCCCTGTTCGACATGGACGACCTCAGGCACCGGGTGCTCGCCGCGCTGCCCCCGACGGCGCGCGCCCACCTTCTGGCCTCGCGGCAGATCACCGCCGCCGACGCCGAGGCCGCCGAACGCGTGCCGCCCGGTCGCCGGATCAGCCCCGAGCTGCCCTACCGCCAGCGCGGCGCCGCCGGCCGGGAGCACCCGTGACCGCGACGGCGGCCGACGGCGGGCCGCCCCGCTCACGCGTGGCGGCGCTGCGGGCGGGCGCCGCCGAGCTGGTCCGGGACGGCGCGCTCGGCGGGCTGGTCGGCACCACCGGGCTGATCGGCGTCGGCGGGGCGATGGTCACCTCGTCGGTCAGCCTCTTCCTGGCCGACGAGGTGAAGGCCGCCCCGCTGATGATCGGCCTCTTCTTCGCCGGCCGGGCGGTGCTGGAGATCAGCTCCGACCTCGTGGTCGGCGTGATGTCGGACCGCATCGGCAACCGCCGCACCCTGCTCGCCGTCTGCTCGCTGCTGTCGGCGGCGGGTGCCTTCAGCTACATGGTGCTGCGCGAGTACTACCTGCTCTTCGCCGCCGGCGCCGTGTTCTTCGGCCTCGGCAGTGCCTGCTTCTCGCAGCTGTTCGCCTACACCCGCGAGTTCGCCGACCACCGGACGCTGAACGCGGCCTTCTTCAACGCGGCCCTGCGCTCGGTCACCTCGGTCGCCTGGATCGTCGGGCCGCCGCTGGCCTTCGTCCTGATCGGCTCCCGCGGCTTCGCCTTCCTGTTCTGCACGGCCGGAGTGCTCTACCTCGCGGCCGGCGCCCTGTGCGTGTGGCGGCTGCCGAACCTCGCCCCGGCCGCCGACTCCGCCGCCGGGGTGCGCCGGCCCTACTCCGGTCTGCCGCGCTCCACCTGGCTGCTGCTGGCGGCGATCGTGCTGCTGCTCGCCGTCAACAGCGTCTACCAGATCGACATCTCCCTGTTCGTCACCAGGGACCTCGGGCTCGACACCGGCTTCACGGGAGTGCTCCTCGGGCTGAGCGCCGCCCTCGAGGTGCCGGTGATGATCTTCTTCGGGGCACGGGCCCGGCGGATCGGGCTGTGGCGCCTGATGGGGGCCGCGGCCGTCTGCGCGACGCTGTTCTTCTGCCTGCTGCCGCTGGCCACGTCCCCGTCCGCGCTCGTCGCGCTCCAGCTGCTCAACGCCTTCTGGACCTCGGTCGTGCTGAGCGTGCCCGTGACCATCCTCCAGGACGCCATGGCCACCCGCGTCGGGGTGGCGTCCTCGCTGTACTCCGGCGCGTTCAAGGCCGGGATCCTGCTGGGCGGTTCCACCACCGGGGTGGTCACCGAGTGGGCCGGCTTCACCGACGTCTTCTGGGTGTGCGCCGCGCTGGCGGCAGCCGCCACCCTGCTACTCGCCCTCGGGAGGGACCATGGAAAAGACCGCACCGCTGTGCAGCGTGGTCGTGCCGACGTACAACCGGGAACGGCTGCTGCGGCTCACCCTGGAGTCGCTGGCCCGGCAGACACTGCCGGCTGACGCCTTCGAGGTCCTCGTCGCCGACGACGGCTCGGCGGACGGCAGCGCCGCCGTGGCGGCCGAGTTCGAGCAGCGGCTCCGGCTGCGGTACCTGTACCAGGAGGACCAGGGCTACCGGGTGGCCGCCGCACGCAACCTGGGACTGGCGCACGCCTCGGCGCCCGTCACCGTGTTCGTGGACTCGGGCGTGATCCTGCACTCCGGCGCCCTCGCCGCGCATGTCGACAGCCACCGCGACACGGACGGCCCGGTGGCCGTCTGCGGGTACGTCTACTGCTTCAACGAGGACAACGAGGACGGCGCGCTGATCGAGCGGGCCATCGACTACGCCGACCCGGACGCCACCATGGCCGAGCTCGCCCGGCAGGGCCGGTGGCTCGACATCCGGGAGGAGTTCTACGCCAAGTACACCGACGACATCGCCGGCCTGCCGGCGCCCTGGCTGGTCTGGTGGACCTGCAACGTCTCCGCGCGGACGGAGCAGCTGCGGGCGGTGGGCGGTTTCGACGAGGCCTACCGCTCCTGGGGGGCGGAGGACGTCGACCTGAGCTACCGGCTGCACCGGGACGGCGCCCGCTTCGTGCTGAACAGGGCCGCGTCCGCCATCCACGTGCCCCACCCCAAGAGCTACAGCGAGAACATGCGCGCGGTCGCCGGGAACTACCGCTACTTCGCCGAGAAGTACGACACCCCGATCACCCGCCTGGTCCCCGACCACCACTTCTTCGAGATCAACGACCTGATCGCCGAACGGCGGCTCCCGTCGTGCCCGGACCACCTGCGCACCCCGGACCCCGAGGCGGGCTCCGTGCTGGTCTTCGCCCCCCACCCCGACGACGACGTGATCGCGTGCGGCGGCACCATCGCCCGCAGGACGGCGCAGGGGGCGCGGGTCGGCATCGTCTTCTCCACCGACGGCTCCCGCTCGCACTCCGCCGTCCTCGGCATGGACACCCCCACCCCCGAGGAGCTGACCGTCATCCGCAAGGGCGAGGCGGAGGCGGCCGCCCGCCGGCTCGGCGTGGACGCGGCGGCGCTGCGCTTCCTCGGCTTCACCGACACCGCCCTGGCCGACGCGCTGCCGGACTTCCGCACCGGGATCCTCAAGGTGCTGGCGGAGAACCGCGAGGTGGCCGAGGTCTACCTGCCGCACGACGTGAAGGAGCTCAACGCCGACCACCGGCTGACCGGCGAGGTCGTCCTGGAGTGCCTGCAGACCCTCGGGATGACCCCGAAAATCCACAAGTACGTGGTGTGGGACGAGCAGACCGAGGCCGAGTTCGTGTTCGTCAACCGCAACGAGCCCGACCCCGAGCGGACGGCGCCGGAGCGGCTGCTCGCCCGCGACATCGCGCCCCAGCTGCCCGCCAAGCGGGCCGCGCTGCGGGAGCACCGCACCCAGGTGACGCTCTACGCGCCCGGTCAGCAGCGCACCGTCGTCCCCCCGGCGTTCGTCGAACGGGTCTGCGAGCGCGAGGTGGAGGAGTTCTGGGTTGCCGACCGCTGAGCCGGGAGCGGCCCCCGGCCACCCGCCCGCCCCGTCCCCGACCGCACAGCCCCAGGAGAAACGGATGAGCCGACTGACCCACCACGCCGACTGGCCCGCCATCCGCTCGGACGTCCCGGTGTCCCCGGCGGACGAGCGGCGTGTCGAGGAGATCCTCTCCCAGCTCACGCTGGAGGAGAAGGTCGGCCAGATGATCCAGCCCGAGCTCGCCGAGCTGACCCCGCAGGACGTGCGGGACTACCACATCGGCTCCGCGCTGAACGGCGCCGGGATCTGGCCCGACGGCAACCGGCAGGCGAGCCGGGGCGACTGGGTGAAGACGGTGGACGCCTTCTGGGAGGCGGCCGACAGCGCCTACGAGGGCCGGCCGTTCCGCATCCCGTTCATGTGGGCGACCGACGCCGTGCACGGCCACAACAACGTACGCGGCGCCACGATCTTCCCCCACAACATCGGCCTCGGCGCGGCCCGCGATCCCGACCTGCTGTGCCGCATCGGGGCCGCGACGGCGCGCGAGATCGCCGCCACCGGGATGGACTGGACGTTCGCCCCGACCGTCACCACGCCCCGCGACCGCCGCTGGGGCCGGTACTTCGAGGGCTACGCCGAGGACCCGGAGGTCGTCCACGAGTACGCCTCCGCCATGGTGCGCGGGCTGCAGGGCGAGGCCGGCGGCACCGCGGACGACACCCGGGTCGTGGCCTGCGTGAAGCACTGGGTGGCGGACGGCGGCACCGCCGACGGCGCCGACCGCGGCACCGCCCGCTGCCCCGAGGACCTGGTCCGCAACATCCACGCGGTGGGCTTCTTCTCGGGCCTGCGGGCGGGCGCGCAGTCCGTCATGGTCTCCTTCAGCAGCTGGGAGAACGCCGCCAACTACGACCACTCGCCGGACACCGGCCCCGCCTACAACCACAAGATCCACGGCAGCCGCTACCTGATCACCGACGTCCTGAAGGGCCGCATGGGCTTCGACGGCATAGTGATCAGCGACTGGGACGCGCACGCCGAGGTCGCCGGCTGCACCGCCGGCGACGCCGGGTACGCGATCAACGCGGGCATCGACGTGCTGATGGTCGCCGGGCGCTCCGCCTGGCAGTCCGTGCACCGCACGACCTGCGAGCACGTCCGGGCCGGCCGGATACCGGCCGGGCGGATCGACGACGCCGTGCGCCGGGTGCTGCGGGTGAAGGCGCGGGCGGGACTGTGGGACAAGCCCCGGCCCCGGGAGCGGTCCCTGGCCACCCGCACCGACGTGCTCGGCTGCGCGGAGCACCGGGCGCTCGCCCGGGAGGCGGTGCGCAAGTCCCTCGTCCTGCTCAAGCACCGCCAGGGGGTCCTGCCGCTGTCCCGCTCCGCCCGGGTGCTCGTCACCGGCAGCGGCGCGGACGACATCCAGAAGCAGGTCGGCGGCTGGACGCTCACCTGGCAGGGCAACGACGTCACCCTGGACGACCTCCCCGGCGCCACGACGCTGGCCCAGGCGGTCCGTTCGGTCGTCGGCGAGGCCAACTGCACGGTCGACCCGGACCTGAGCACGGCCGACCCGGCGGGCTACGACGTGGCGCTGATGGTGCTCGGCGAGGACTCCTACGCCGAGATGCGCGGCACGATCAAACCGTGGGGCACCCTCTCCTACGCGGGCCTGAAGCGCTCCTACGCCCGCGACCTGGAGACCCTGCGCCGGCTGCGGGCCCGGGGGACCACGGTGGTGACGGTCTTCTTCGGCGGACGTCCCCTCTACCTCACCGAGGAGATCAACCTCTCGGACGCCTTCGTGGCGGCGTGGCTGCCCGGGACGGAGGCCGGCGGGATCACCGACGTGCTCTTCCGCGCCGAGGACGGGAGCACCGGGTACGACTTCCAGGGCAGGCTCGGCTCGTCCTGGCCGCGCACCGCGCGCTCGCACGCGGTCAACCGGATCCCGCCGCACATCCCCGGGTACCGGGTGCCCGACGAGGAGCAGGCGCCCGAGGGCGAGCACGAGCCCCTCTTCCCGTTCGGCCACGGGCTGAGCATGTCCGACGCCTCACCCGAGCAGCCGCTGCCCTTGGACACCTTCCGCGACGAGACGCCCGTGCCGCCGGTCACCGGGCCGCTGGAGGTGCGGGGCGGCGAGGGCTCCGGCTTCGTCCACCGCATCGGCGGCCACAACACCTGGTCCCGTCCGCAGATCTCGTTCGACGAGCCCACGGAGGTTCTGGTGCTGCGCATCGAGCCGCTGCGCGAGGCGGACCGGCCGCACGCGCTCGCGCTGCGCTTCAAGGGCCACCCGGCCTTCCTCTACGCACAGTTCGCCTCCGGCCTGCCCGCCGATCTGCGCGGGTACGCCGAGGCCGGCGCGTCGGTGGAGTTCGAGGTGCGCGTGTTCGAGGCTCCGTCGGGTCCGCTCCTCCTCGCCTGCCACGACGACTACCCCGCCCAGCCGGCCGTGGACATCTCCGCCACGCTCGCCGACCTGCCGACGGGCGAGTGGTCCACGGTGACCGTGCCGGTGGAGTCGCTGCGCGCCATCGGTTCGGACCTGCGCCACGTGGACGTGCCGTTCATGCTCTACACGGACGGCACGGCCCGGCTGGACGTCGGGCGGGTGCGGTGGGTGCCACGGGACACCCCGCGGGCGGACTGACCCCGGCCCGGTGACGCGAGAGGGCCGGGAAGGGCGGCGGGCCCTTCCCGGCCCTCTCGCGGCCGTTGCCGGCCCTTCCCGGCCGTTCCCGGTCCTGCCTGGGCCTTCCGGCGGGAGGACGTGGGCGGGACGAGGTCTTCCTCGCCGAGGAGAACGAACCTGCCCGCGCCCCTCCCCGGTGGGGGACCGCGGGCAGGCCTGCACCGCGGAGGGACGTGGGCGGGGGCCTTCTCAGCGGAGACACGCGGCAGGGGATCGCAATCGGCGGGGAAACGCGGTCAAGGGGCCCTCAGCGCGGAGGACCGGGCAGGAGACCCTCAGTGCGGAGAACCAGGCAGGGGCCCTCAGCGCGGAGGACCGGGCAGGGGAGCCTCGGCGCGGAGAACCAGGGCAGGGGACCCTCAGTGCGGAGGAACGCGGGGTACGGGGCTCGGCGGAGGAACGCGCGGATCCGCCGCCCTCCCCCCGGCGAAGAGACACCGGCGCGCGGCCTTCCCGGTGTGTGGCCCTCCCTGCGAGGGCCGCCTCTCCCGTCGAGGGACACGGGCGGCCCGTGCCCCTCGACGGGAGAGGGGCACGGGCCGGCACTCGCCCTGCGCGCGCCCCACCGTGGCGGCGCCGGTCAGGTGCGGGGCCGGACGGAGAGGCGGAACTCCTGCGCCCGGTGGGACGACAGCGGGCCCGGATCGGTCAGGCGGTAGTCGTGGATCGCCGCGCCCGTGGCGGAGAAGGCCCAGTCGAGCCGCCAGGCCTGGAGCCGGCCCACCCAGAAGGACACCGGGTAGAGGCTGTTCGAGGAGTGCGCGCCGTCCGTCAGGCCGTCCAGCCACCGCAGTTCCCCGGAGCCGGGGACCACGTTGAACTCGCCGGCCACCAGCTTGGGGTTGCGGTTGCCCCGGACGTCCTGGTGCAGCGCCCGCAGCACGGCCCGGCGCCGGTGGTCCAGGTCGTCGACGATCCGGTAGAACTCCGCGGAGAACGGGCTCGACTCGAGCGAGAACAGGTCCGGGAGGTGCACGTTGTAGAGCGAGACCTCGGTGGCGCCGACGGCGATGTCCGTACGCAGCGCCCTGATGTCCCAGTAGTCGCTCCACGACGTGATCGGGGCGGGCAGGGGCGCCTTCACCACGGTCTGCGTCCTGATCGGGAACCGCGACACGGTGAGCAGCTCCCCGGCGGAGGCGAAGTGGTAGCCGGGGAAGGCGGCGCGCAGCCGCCGGCCGTCGTCCACCGGGACCGGTTCGCCGTCGCCTATCTCCATGTACTCCTGCAGGAGGTAGACGTCCGCGTCGGCGCGGGTCAGGTAGCGGTAGAAGTCGTCGGCGTCATTGCCCTGGTGCCACTCCAGGGTGTCCCAGGAGACCACCTTGAGGGCGCCGGGGGGCGCGTCGTCGTGCGGTGTGAGGGCCCGGAGGTTCAGGCCGGACTGCGGCACCGCGACGACCAGGCCCGCCGCGGCCAGCCCCAGCAGCGGACGGGACCACCGGGCCGGGCGCCCGCGCCGCCGCACCATGACGGCGACGCCGGCCGCCAGGAGCACGGCCGGCACCAGGACCAGGACCAGCGGGGGCAGCAGGTCGACCAGCACCCACCACCAGACCCGGCCGCCGAGCAGGGGCCGCACCGCGACCAGCAGGAGCCAGCCGGCGGCCGTGCCGATCAGCAGGCGCGCCGGCAGGGTGCCGCGCCGGGCGGGACGCCCCGGCGCGGCCGGGCCGTTCTGGTCGACGGACACCTGACCACCTCTCCCGGGGCGCGCTCGGACGCGGGCGCCTCGCTCCGGCCCCCAGGATGCGAGCGGTGGTTCCGGCACCGCAATGATCGTCCTGTCCGCCTCGTGCCGGTGTGCGCCCACGCTGTTGCGCGTCTCTGGTGGTTCCTCAGCCCGGCTCTGGCGGCGCCATGGACGGTCGGATGCGGGGCAGCCGTGCGCCGGGCGGCCCGACCGGGCCGCCCGGCAGACAGGGCCTAGCGGTAGGCGCCGAACGCCTTCGTGAACGCGAACGGGTCCTGGACGATCGAGCTGCACGTCGCGTCGGCGGTGGGCTTGGCGCCGCCCGCGCACGCCTTGTCGCGGGTCGCCGACCACATCGACAGCCAGCCGAGGCCCTTGGACTTGGCGAAGTTCACCAGCTGGGTGGCGTCGTCGACCTTGAAGACCTCCGACGCGACGTCGTTGACGCCGATCATCGGGGTGACGGCGACCGTCTTCCACGCCGCGCTGTCGGACAGGCCGAGGACGCTCTTGATCTGGGCCTGGGTGGCGGTGGCGGCCTGCTCGGCGTAGGTGCCCATGTCGCCGCTGTACGCGGCGCCGTAGTCCATCGCCATGATGTTGACGGCGGAGATCTTCACACCGTTGCTCTTGGCGTCCGCCAGCAGGTTCACGCCGTCCTGGGTCAGGCCCTCGGGCATGACCGGGAGGGTGAAGGAGACGTCCAGGCCCGGGTGCTGCTGCTGGAGCTTGGCGATCGCCTGCGCGCGGCGGGTGTTCGCGGCCGTGTTCGGCAGTGCGCCGCCCTCCACGTCGAAGTCGACCTTGGTGAGCTTGAAGGTGTCCACGGCCTTCGCGTACGCGGCGGCCAGCGCGTCGGCCGAGGAGCAGGCCGTGGCCAGTTCGGAGCCGGAGGCGCCGCCGAAGGAGACCCGCACGTCGCCGCCCTTGGCGCGCAGCGCGCCGATCTGGGCCGCCACCGCGTCGCTCGCCAGGTCGGTCACGCCGCCCCACTTCGGGGTGCAGCCGCCGCCGTCGGTGACGAAGGCGAGGGTGTAGTTCTTCACGCCGGTCGCGTCCGCGCTGGCGAGCAGGTCGAAGGCCGGGTAGAGGGAGGTGTCGACGTAGGGCGCGAAGCCGGCGCTCGCGGTCGTGCCGGTGCCGGTGGTCTGCGAGGGGGAGGCGGTCGGCGCCGGGGAACCGGTCGGCGGGGTGGACTGCGTGGCCGTGGGGGCCGGCGTCGGGGACGCGGGCCCGGTCGGGCGGCCGCTCGGTTCCGGGGTGGCGCCGCCGTCCGCGGAACAGGCGGCGTCGTCGATACGGCAACCGGTGGGGTCGCCGCTGCCGTTGACGACGAAGCCGACGGTCACCGACTTGCCGGGGGCGAGGCCGGCGGTGTCCCACTTGGCCGGCTTTACGGTGACGTGCCGGCCGCTGACGCTCGACTCGGCGTTCCACAGCGAGCTGAGCTTCGCGCCCTCGGGCAGGTCGAACTCGAGCGTCCAGTCCTTGTCCGTCTCGGTGCTGTTGTTGGTGACGACGTACTGGCCGGTGTACCCCGTCGACCAGTCGCTGGTCCTGGTGTACGCGGCGCCGACGCCGGCGGCCTGGGCGATCCCGGTGAACAGCAGGGCGCCGCCCCCGGCCACGGCCGCGGCGACCAGACCGCCTATCGCCTTGTTCCTGCCACTGACCTTGCGCCGGTGCGTGCTCATCACGTGCCTGCCTTCGCTGTTCACGGGGGGGTCGCGGGGCGTCCCACGACAGCGCTCCGGGCACCGTGGCGGTGCCGGCCGGGTGGGGGACGCGGCAGCACGCTAGCGATCCGGAACCGGGCAAAAGTTCTGATCCGGACGGCCGTTGCGGATCTTAGGGTGCGCTTAAGGAAGGGATCGGGGACGGTTAAAGGTAGGGACCAGCCGGCCCGCCCGGCGCCGCCGCACGCTGCCGCGGTGCCCCTTGCGGACCGGCTGCCGCCCGTCGAGCTGGATCCAGATGCGCACCTCGGTGCCCCCGAGCACCGAGGAGCCGATCCGTACGTCGCCGCCGGTCGACTCCGCCAAGCGGCGCACGATGTCCAGGCCGAGTCCCGTGGAGCCGGCCGTGCCCGAGCCCCGGCCGCGCGCCATGGCCGCCTCGGGGTCCGGTATGCCGGGGCCCGCGTCCGAGACGAGCATGATCACGGCGTCCTCGGCGTTGTGCACGTCGACCGCGAAGGCCGTGCCCTCCGGGGTGTGCCGGAAGACGTTGCCGAGCAGGGCGTCCAGCGCGGCGGCGAGGTCGGCACGGGCCACGGGTATGCGCACCGGCCGCTCCACCCCGGCCAGCCGCCACTTGCGGCCCTCGTCCTCGGCGAGCGCGGACCAGAACTCCATCCGCTCCCGCACGACTTCGGCCGCGTCGCAGCCGGCGCCCGGACCGGCCGCCGCGGTCTGCGGCTTGGCCTCCCGGGCGGTGCGGATGATGGTGTCCACCTCACGCTCCAGCTGCGCGACCGCGGCCCGGGTCTGCTCGGCGGCCGGTCCCTCGCCGAGCGAGGCGGCGTTGAGCCGCAGCACGGTCAGGGGCGTCCGCAGCCGGTGGGACAGGTCGGCGGCCAGCTCCCGCTCGTTCGCCAGGAGCTGGACCACCTGGTCGGCCATGGAGTTGAACGCGACGGCTGCCAGCCGCAGTTCGTTCGGACCCTCCTCCGGCACCCGCGCGCCGAGCTTGCCCTCGCCCAGTTCCTGCGCGCCCTCGACGAGCCGCTGCGCCGGCTGCACCATCCGTACGCCCAGCCGGTCGGCGACGGCGACCGAGCCGACGACGAGCGCCGCGCCGACCGCGGCCAGCACCGCCCAGGCGGTTCCCACGCCGTTGCTGACCTCGGCCTCCGGGACGTAGACCTCGACGATCGCGATGGCGCCGGAGCTCAGGGCGACGGGCTGGAGCAGGGTGAAGCCGCCGGGCACCTCGGTGGTGGAGGCGCGGCCCAGCTCCCGCACGGTGGCGATGTCCTCGTCCGCGGTGCGGCGCTGCCCGATGTCGACGGCCGGCCGGCCGTCGGCCGCGGGGAGGTGCACCGCCATCCCGGCGTCCGAGCCCGCCGAGGCGACCACCCGTTCGAGCTGGTCGCGGTCGGTGGTGATGGACAGCGCGGGGGCGACCGCGGCGGCCTGGCGCTCGGCGTTGGAGAACGCGCGGTCGCGGGCCATCTCCTTGACGACCAGCCCGAGCGGGACGGCGAAGGCGACCACGACCATCGTGGTGACCGCCAGGCAGACCTTCACCAGGGCCCATCTCATCGCGGCGGCTCCGCTCCGGGCGGCTCCAGCTTCACGCCGACGCCCCGCAGGGTGTGCAGATAGCGGGGCCGGGCCGCCGTCTCGCCCAGCTTGCGGCGCAGCCACGACAGATGCACGTCGATGGTCTGGTCGTCGCCGTAGGACTGCTGCCACACCTCGGCCAGCAGTTCCTTGCGCGGGACGACGACCCCGGGCCGGCCGGCCAGGAAGGCCAGCAGGTCGAACTCGCGGCGCGTCAGGTCCAGCCGTATGCCGTCCAGTTCGGCCTGGCGGCGCAGCGGGTCGACGGTCAGGCCGCCGACACGCAGCACGGTGGACGGCGGTGCCTCACCGGCGCCGGAGCGGGCGCGGCGCAGGACGGCGGCCATGCGCGCGGACAGGTGCTCGACCGAGAAGGGCTTGGTCAGGTAGTCGTCCGCCCCGGCGTTCAGCAGCCGGACGATCTCCGCCTCGTCGTCGCGCGCGGTGGCGATGATCACCGGGACGTCGGTGATGCCGCGCAGCATCTTCAGGGCCTCGGACCCGTCCAGATCGGGCAGTCCGAGGTCGAGGACGACCACGTCGAAGCGGAAATGGGCGACCTCGCGCAGCGCCTCCAGCGCCGTCCCGACGCTGCGCACGGTGTGCGAGGCGTCGGTCAGCTGCCGGATGAGCGCCGAGCGCACGAACTGGTCGTCCTCGACCACGAGAACACTTGCCATGCGCCGCAACCTACGCCATGCGGGCGCGGCCGGTGCGGGCCTGTGGACAACCGGGCTGCGGGCCGGGCGGCGGGAGTTGGGGCGACACCGGTGGGACGGGTGAGGCAGGATGGCCGCGATGCGCAGAGGACTCGTACACGTACTGGCCTGGTCGCTGGCGACGGGCGCGGCGGTCACGCTGTCGTGGTGGGGCGTGCACACGGTGATGGCGGGCACGGCGTACGACCCGCCCCGCGCCCTGCCCATCACCGCGGCCGGCGCCACCGCGCAGGAGTCGCCCCCGTCTGTGTCCTCCACCCGCCGGCCGCCGCCCGCCGAGAGCCCGTCCGCCCGGAGTGCGTCCGCGCGGCCGAGCCAGAGGCCCCGCACCCCGGCCCCGGTCCGCTCGACGCCGGCCGGCACGGACACCGCGCCCGCCCCTTCGCCGCCGTCGCCCACGGCCTCCGGCCGTGTCAGGAGCTATGACACCGCCGGCGGCCGGGCCGTGTTCGAACTGGGCGCGTCCTCCGCGTCCCTGGTCTCGGCCACACCGGGCACCGGCTGGTCGATGCAGGTGTGGAAGACCGAGACGTGGATCCGCGTGGAGTTCACCTCGGGAGCGGACCGGGTGTCGGTCATCTGCGCCTGGCACGACGGGCCGCCGCACGTCGAGGTCGGCACTTACTGAACGCGACGCCGGCGGCCCGGTCCGGCAGGCTCCCCCGTCCTCGCCGCGCCGGGCCGGGCCGCGCGGGCCTCGGCGGGCCGGGCCGCGCGGGCCTCGGCGGCGCCGCCCGCGCCCGCGCGGCGCGGACACACCCCGGCGGCCCGCAGCCGCCTGCCCGCGCTCGCTCGACGGCAGGTGGCGTGGCGTGCCCGTCAGCGGAAGGCGGACGGCGGAGGCGCGGGCGAGTCGACGGCGGACGCGTCCGTCACCGGGGCCGCGCCGCCGGTGAGGTCGGTGAGCGTCCTGCCGTGCTCGACCCGGGCCGGGTGCGGGTCGGAGGCGGCCCGGCGGGTCAGCTCGGTGACGGGCAGCGGGCGGTCGGAGGCGGCCAGCACCGCGTTGCCGAAGCGCCTGCCGCGCAGCACGGCCGGGTCGGCGACCAGCGCCAGTTCCGCGAAGCGGGCCGCGGCGGTGGCGACCTGGCGGCGCAGGTGGGCGAGCGGCGGGCCGTCGGTGAGGTTGGCGGCGTAGACACCGCCGGGCTTCAGGGCCCTGCGGACCTCGTCCAGGAACTCCGTCGAGGTGAGGTGCGCCGGGGTGCGGGCCCCGCTGAACACGTCGGCGACGACCAGGTCGGCCCAGCCGTCCGGCACCTTGGCGAGCCCTTCGCGGGCGTCCGCGGAGCGCACCCGGATCCGCGCGTTGTGGTCCAGGGGCAGTGCGCGGCGCACCAGTTGGACGAGTGCGGCGTCGCGCTCGACGACCTGCTGGGTGGACCGGGGCCGGGTGGCGGCGACGTACCGGGCGAGGGTGAACGCCCCGCCGCCGAGGTGTACGGCGTGCACGGGCCGGCCGGCGGGGGCGGCGAGGTCGATGACGTGGCCGAGGCGCCGCTGGTACTCGAAGGCGAGGTACGCCGGGTCGTCGAGGTCGACGTGGGACTGCGGGGCCCCGTCGATCGTCAGGGTCCACGCCCGCACCCGGTCCCGGTCGGGTATCAGCTCGGCGAGCCCGCCGTCGACCTGCTCGGCGACGGCCTCGGCGGCCTCCCGGCCGCGCCGGGCGTTCCTGGACTTTCCCATGCGGCCATTGTCGCAACCGGCCGGCCGGGCTCCCGCGCGCCGGCCGGACCGCCGGCCGGACCGCCTGCGGAACCGCCGGCCGCGGCGCGCGCCGCCGTGTGCGCCGCCGCGCCGGTCCCCCGCGGCATCAGGAGCAGCTGTCCGCCGCCTCGATCATCCGTGCCGCCTCGTCCAGCGCCCGCCGCAGCACCGCCGGGTCCGTCGCGGGGTCCGCCTCGCCGGGCGGGACCAGCCAGTCCGAGCCGGCCGTCAGGGGCTCCGGCGCCAGCCGCAGGCCGCGCCCGTCCGTCTGCGTACAGGTGCTGCCCGGCACGTCCCAGCCCGCGGCCGTGCCCGCCGGCACCACGAAGCCGAGCGTGTCGCCCCCGTCGTCGTGGAGCACCGGCCCGACGGCGTCGCCCGCGCCCCGGCGCAGGATGTCGACGGCCTCCAGCCCCTGCCGCGCCGGTACGGTCACCAGGTCGCACGCGGGGGCCGGCCGCGACGGGCCGCCGCTCGGCGGAGCCACCGCGAGCGCCGCCGGCGTGGGCGGCTCACCGCAAGGATCGATGCTCTGGTCGGTCGCCATCCCGGCCTCCACCACGACAGATCCCTCCTCGAGAACCAGCGGGCGGGAGTCGGGCGGCTCCCGGCCCACAGGTCCAACGCTCCGCGGCGTCAACGGCAACGGCGGAAGTCCGCCGCAAAGGATGGCAGTTCATGGCAGATCGCGGAGGGCATATCCGTTTTGTGGCCAAACACCGCGTGGCGGGCCGTGCGCACCCGGTACGTTCTTGCACGCCGGAAACAGGGAGGCACTCGGACAAGTCGTCCTGAGTCCGGCATGGTTCGACGGTTCGCACGAGAGGACCCGGCCATGACGTCGTCAACGGTGACTGCGTCCCAGTTCCCACGGCCACCGCGGCCGAACCTCGCCTTCCGGCGGCTGCGCGGTCAGCGCTCGCCGGCGGAGTTCGCCGCGGCGGTGCGCCGGGCCGCCCGTGAGATCGGGGAGCGGGTCAGCTGCGACGCGCGCTACATCGGCCGGGTGGAGGCGGGCGAGATCCGCTGCCCCAACTACGCCTACGAGCGTGTGTTCCTGCACATGTTCCCCGGGCGCACGCTCACCGACCTGGGGTTCGCGCCCCGCTCGTCCGTCCGCGGACGGGGGGCGCGGGCCGCCGAGGACACGCCGTCGGCGTACTCCACGAGCCATGCGTACGCCCCGCGTGAAACGCGGGATGCGTGCGATCCGTATGACACGCACGACCCGTACCACCCGCACGAAGACCACGAGGAGAGCGACGTGCTGCGTCGCGCATTCATGACCCGCGGGGGCACCACGGTGGCCGCCGCCTCGCTGGGCCCCCTGGGGCTCGCCCACGACGCCCCGGCCGCGGGCCGTCCCGTCCGCCGCGCCGGGGCGGGCGAGGCGGGCGCCGTCGAAGAGGCCGTCCGCCGGATCCGGTTGCTCGACGACCGGCACGGCGCCGACGGCCTGTACCGGCGCGCGGCGGCCCCGCTGCGCGCCGCGTACGCACTGCTCGACGCCGGGGCGACCCGGCAGAAGACGGCCGACCGGCTGCACTCCGGCGCCGGCGAACTGGCCCTGTCCGTCGGATGGCTGGCGCACGACTCCGGGCGCTTCGACGACGCCCGCTCGCACTACGCGGAGGCGCTGGCCACCGCCCGGACGACGGGGGACGCGGCCCTGGAGGCGCACGCGTTCTGCAACACGGCGTTCCTCGCCCGGGACGCGGGCCGGCCGCGGGAGGCGGTGCGGGCGGCGCAGGCCGCCCAGCGCGCCGGGCGCACGCTGGGCTCCGCACGGCTGCTGTCGCTGCTGGCGCTGCGGGAGGCGGGCGGCTGGGCCGGGCTCGCCGACCGCACCGCGTGCGCGCAGGCACTCGCCCGCGCACAGGCCCTCTTCGAGCGGGGCCCGTCGGACGCCGACCCGGAGTGGATGAGCTTCTACGGCGAGGCCGAACTGGAGGGCCTGGAGGCGCAGTGCTGGTCGACGCTCGGCGACTGGCCGCGCGCCGCCCGGCACGCGCGGCGGGCCGCGCACCTGCAGGACCCGCACTTCACGCGGAACACCGCGCTGTACACCGCCGAACTGGCGGACGACCTCGCCCGCGGGGGACGTCCCGACGAGGCCGCGGCGGCCGGGATGCGTGTGCTGGACCTGCTGGACCAGGTCCAGTCGTCACGGATCCGGACGATGCTGGCGGGCACCGCCCGGGTGCTGCTGCCGCACCGGCGGGCCTCGGGGGTGTCGGCGTTCCTGGAGCGGCACGCGAGCCTGCCGCGGTCGGTGTGAGCGCGGGCGGCCGCGGTGCCCGCGCCGCTACGCGGTCAGGTGCCCCACGTCGTTCCAGCTCTCGATCGCCGGTTCCCCGTACGCCCAGCCCAGCACCGACAGCGACGTCGGGCTGAGCCGGACGCGGGCCGCGAAGCCGATCGGCAGGCCCAGCCAGCGGGCGCCGATCGACCGCAGGATGTGCCCGTGCGCGAAGACCAGCACGTCGCGGTCCGCCGCGCGCGCCCAGGCCACCACCTCGTCCGCCCGGGCGGTCACCTCGGCGGGTGTCTCGCCCTCGGGGACGCCGTCGCGCCAGATGAGCCAGTCAGGCCGCCGCTCGTGTATCTGCCGCGGCGTCAGGCCCTCGTAGACGCCGTAGTCCCACTCCAGGAGCGCGTCCCAGTGCGTGGCGCGGTCGCCGAAGCCGGCCAGCTCGCACGTCTCCCGCGCGCGGGAGAGCGGGCTGGTGCGGACCTCCAGGCCGGGCAGGCCGTCGAGCGGTGCGCGGTGCAGCCGCTCGCCGAGCAGCTTCGCGCCGCGCCGGCCCTCCTCGAGCAGAGGGACGTCGGTCCTGCCGGTGTGCTTGCCGGACAGCGACCACGCGGTCTGTCCGTGCCGGGCCAGCAGGATGCGCGGTGCCATGGGGAGCCTTTCGCGGTCGAGGACGAACCGGACGCCTCCCATCATCGCGCACGCCGCGCGCGGGCAACCCGGCGGGCGGTCCCGGCGTCTACAAGGGCCGGGGGCGCGCCAGGTGACGAGGGCTCGCGCACCGTAAGGTGGCACGTCCGACCGGGCGCCGCAGGACCGACGAGGGGGAGGGGCATCGGATGCCGCAGACCGAGGCACCGGGCATCGAGACGGCCCCGAGCACCCGGCTGCGCTGGTGGACCGAGCTGCCGCTGATCGTGCTGGTGTACGCCTGCTACTCGGCGGGCCGGCTGCTGGCCCGCGGTGACGTCTCCGGCGCCGTCGACCACGGCCTGGCGATCCTGCGCGCCGAGCAGCTGCTGCACCTGAACGCGGAGCACCCCCTCAACCGCCTGTTCACCCGGGAGGCCTGGATCGGCGTCCCGGCCGACTTCTGGTACGCGTCGCTGCACTACCTGGTCACGCCGGCCCTGCTGATCTGGCTCTTCCGGGTGCGCGGCGCCCACTACCGGGCCGCCCGCACCTGGCTGATGACGTCGACCTTCATCGGCCTCATCGGCTTCACCCTGCTGCCGACCTGCCCGCCCCGCCTGCTCGCGCCGGAGCACGGCTTCGTCGACACGATGGCGCAGTACAGCTCCTGGGGCTGGTGGGGCGGTCAAGCCAGCGCGCCGCGCGGCCTGGGCGGCATGACGAACCAGTACGCGGCCATGCCGAGCCTGCACGTGGGCTGGGCGCTGTGGTGCGGCGTGATCCTGTGGCGGCACGGCGGCACACGGGCGGCGAAGGCGGCGGGCGTCGCCTATCCGCTGCTGACCGCGATCGTGGTCATGGGCACCGCCAACCACTACCTGCTGGACGCGGTCGCGGGCGCGGCGGTGATGGCGGCCGGGCTGCTGCTGGCGCCGTACGTGACGCGCCTGCTGGTTCCGGCCGGCGCGGCACTCGCCGCACGTGTCACGGCGGTCACGGGGCGCTCCGGCGGCGCGGGTTCCCCGATTGTCAGTGGTGGATGCCAGACTGCGGCGGGTGAGCGAATTCCACGGCAGCGCGAGTCACGCCTCGGGCCCGGAGCCGAAGCGGGTGCCTCCCCCACGGACGCGGGGGACGGCGGCCCCGACTGGGGCCTCCCCCGCTCCAGCGAAGCCGGAAGTCTGGGCAAGACTCGCTGAGCTCCGGGGTCCCGGCGTACCGGCCCGGGCGCTGGACGCCCGCGCCCTCGCGGCCCTCGCCGCCAACCCCGGCTGCCGGCGGCGCGCGATCCTGGACGGCGCCGGAGTGGACAAGGCGGCGCTCGCGGGCGCGCTGGGCGCACCGTCCGCCTTCGGGCAGTCCCAGTTCGCCTTCATGCGGGGCAACGCGTTCGAGGCGCGGGTCAAGGCCGACGGCGGTGCGGAGCTGCTGCGGCTGGTGCACCGGACGGTGGACCCGGGAGCCGAGCCCCCGCTGCGGGCGCAGGTCCCCGACCTGGCCGCCGTGGGCCCCGAGGGCCGCGCGGCGCGCACGGCGCTGGCGCTGCGCGAGGCCACGCTGAGCGTGGAGGGCACCGGCCCGGGCACGGGCGCGTGGACGCTGCTGGACCATCCGATGCTGGCGCTGGACGTGGCGGGCTCCCCGGCCTTCCTGGAGCCGGACGCGGTGGTGGTGCACCCCGACGGCGGCTGGACCGTCGTGGAGATCAAGTCCTTCCCGATGCTGGACGGGTCGGCGGACCCCGCGAAGGTGGGCGCGGCCGCCCGGCAGGCGGCGGTGTACGTGCTGGCGCTGGAGGACGTCGCCGCGCGCCTCGACCCCGCTCCGCGGGTGCGGCACCAGGTGCTGCTGGTGTGCCCCAAGGACTTCTCCAACCTGCCCACCGCCTCCGCCGTCGACGTCCGCAAGCAGCGGGCGGTGACGGCCCGCCAGCTGACGCGGCTGACCCGCATCGAGGAGGTCGCCGACGCCCTCCCCGAGGGAGTGTGCTTCTCCCCCGAGCTGCCCCCCGAGGAGCTGACGGCCGCCGTCGACTCGGTCCCGGCAGCCTACGCGCCCGAGTGCCTGGCCGCCTGCGAGCTGGCCTTCCACTGCCGCCGCGGCTCCCGCTCGGCGGGCGCCGTGACCGCCCTGGGCCGTTCGGTCCGCGCCGAACTGGGCGGGCTGACGACGGTCGAGGAGGTGCTGGCGGCCGCCCACGGCGAGGCGGGCGACCCGGACGACCCGGCCGTGGCGGCCCTGCGGCGGGCGGCGCGGCTGCGGGCGGAGGCGCTCGCGGCGGCGGCCCCGGCCGGTGACACGGCCCGGGAGGTGGCCCGTTGTCCCTGATCGCCACCCTCGGCCGGCTGGAGGCGATGCGGGCCGGGCGTGCCCAGCCCGCCGCGACCGTCCGGCACCGGCACCTGTCCGCGCGTCCCCTGGTGTTCGTGCCGCTGACCACGGCGGGCGAGGCGGGCGCCCCGCTCGGTGCCCTCGTCGGCACCGACCGGGACGCACCGCGCCTGCTCGCCGTACCGCAGCCGCGCGACCGCGACCTCAGGTTCGCGTTCCTCGCGGACCTGGCGGAGGTCGTCCTGCCGTACGTCGACGCGCACGCGGACGCCGTCGAGACCGCCGAGCGCACCGAGACCGACCCGGAGACCGGCAAGCGGGTCAAGGTCGAGGTCGATCTGTGCGCGGACGCGCCCCAGCTGATCGTGCCGAGCCGTGCCGGCGTCGACTTCGTACGGCTGCTCGGGCGCTCCATGCGCTTCAGGCGCACCGCCGAGCAGGATCCGGAGGCGCCGTACCCGGCCCCGCCCCGGGTGCCGCTGCTGGGGCGGTGGCTGACCCACTTCGGGGAGCGGGCCCGCGTCCCCGGCTCCTCGCTGCTGCTGGCGCTGACGGATCTCCTCGCCCTGCACTGGACCACCGGCCAGTCCAGTCTGGAGGACCAGCACCTGGGCGCGCTGCTGGCGTGGATCGACCCGCCGGAGGGCGCGCTGGGCGCCGAGGCCGCGCTGCGGGCCGAGCTGGCGCGGGACGCGGACGGCCAGTTGGTGTGCCCGCCCGCCGGTCCCGCGACCGACCCGGCGTTCGACAACAAGCTGCTCGCCCCGGCCATCGAGGCGTACGACCGGGCGCGCACCGCCCTCGCCGCCGCCGAGGACGGCCTGGAGGCGGACGACCGGCTCGGCGCCCTCACCGCGGCGGAGCGGAGGATCCGCGCCCTCGTGGAGAGCCGCACCCGCCCGACCTGGGAGGCGGTGTGGGCCGGCCTGGACCTGTTGCGGGCGCTGCCGGAGGGCGCGCACGTCGAGGAGCGGTGGACGCGCGACCGCTGGTCGTTCACCGGTCACCGCGACCGTGTCCTCGCCGGTGAGCCGCCGCAGCCCCGCCGCGACGACGCGGTCACCGCGGCGAACAAGCTCGCCACCCGCGAGCGCGAGCAGGCCCGCCTGGAGGCGCAGCAGGCCCTGGACGACCCGCTGGTCATGGCCGGGCGGCGGCTCGCCGGCGAGGCCTTCGCCGGCGAGGTCACCGAGGTGGTGATGGCCTACGGCGAGGGCAAGCGGCCCAGTCCCCGCCCGCTGGTCACCGTGCGCACCGGCGACCGGCCCCATCTGGCCGAGCGCGCCAGGGTGTACCGGTCGCTGGGCGGCAAGCCGCAGACGGCCGAGTTCGTGGCGTACGTGACGTCCGAGGCGTCCGAGACGTCCGGGGACGGCGGCGACGGGGAGGACCTGCTGGTGGTGCTGCGCGTCCTGGACAAGATGGGCCGGGGCAAGGAGCCGGAGCCCGGTTCCGTCCCGGACAAGGGTGACCCCGTGTGCTTCACGCTCTTCGAGCACGAGCAGCGCGGCGGGGCGAAACTGCCCGGCCCGGAGCAGACCCCGTGGACGCACGGCGGCCCGCCGGGCGAGGCCGCGCCGGAGGCCGCCGACCCGGTGACCGAGGAGGACGTGCTGTGACCACCACCGCCCACGCCCGGGAGACCGCCTTCGACCCCGGTGCGGCGGCAGCCCGCGCCACCGAGGCGATCCTGCGCGACACGCTGCACGGCCCGCACCGCGGCGTCGTCGTCGACTCCCCGCCCGGCGCGGGCAAGTCGACGCTCGTGGTGCGCGCGGCGCTGGAGCTGGCCGCCGCCGGGCGCCCGCTGATGGTGGTCGCCCAGACCAACGCCCAGGTGGACGACCTGGTGCTGCGGCTGGCCGGGAAGAACCCGGAGCTGCCGGTCGGGCGGCTGCACAGCAGCGACGCCGACCCGTACGACAAGGCCCTCGACGACCTGCCGAACGTCCGGAAGTCGGCGAAGGCCGCCGACCTCGCCGGCCTGGACGTCGTGCTGTCGACCGCCGCGAAGTGGGCGCACGTGAAGGTCGACGAGCCGTGGCGGCACGCGATCGTCGACGAGGCCTACCAGATGCGCTCGGACGCCCTGCTGGCCGTGGCCGGCCTGTTCGAGCGGGCGCTGTTCGTGGGCGACCCCGGTCAGCTGGACCCGTTCTCGATCGTCGGCGGCGAGCAGTGGGCGGGCCTGTCGTACGACCCGTCGGCCTCCGCCGTGACGACCCTGCTCGCGCACAACCCGGAGCTCCCGCAGCACCGGCTGCCGGTGTCGTGGCGGCTCCCGGCGTCCGCGGCGCCGCTGGTCTCCGACGCCTTCTACCCGTACACGCCGTTCCGCAGCGGCACGGGACCCGGCGACCGGCGGCTGGCCTTCGCCGTCCCCTCGGACGGTTCCGGGCCCGACCGGGTGATCGACGAGGCGGCCGCGTCCGGCTGGGGGCTGCTGGAGCTGCCCGCCCGGCACACCCCGCGCACGGACCCGGAGGCGGTGCGGGCGGTGGCCGAGGTGGTGCGGCGGCTGCTGGCCAGGGGCGGCGCGGCCACCTCGGAGGCCGGACGGGCTCCCGGCGGCGGGACACCGCAGCCCGAGCCCCTCACCGCGGGCCGGATCGCCGTGGGCACCGCCCACCGCGACCAGGCGGCGGCGGTGCGGGCCGCGCTGGCGGACCTCGGCGTCACGGACGTGACCGTGGACACGGCGAACCGGCTGCAGGGCCGCGAGTTCGACGTCACCGTGGTGCTGCACCCGCTGTCGGGCCGTCCCGACGCCACCGCGTTCCACCTGGAGACCGGCCGTCTGTGCGTGCTCGCCTCCCGGCACCGGCACGCGTGCATCGTCGTGTGCCGTGCCGGCGTGCGCGAACTGCTCGACGACCACCCGTCGACGGAGCCGGTGCAGCTGGGGGTGAGCGTGAAGTTCCCGGACGGCTGGGAGGCGAACCACGCCGTGCTCGCGCATCTCGCCGAGCACCGGGTGGCATGGGGCCGCTGAGTCGCGGGGAGCATCCGGGGTGGCGGGACATCCGACGGGACGGCGGGGAGGAGGGGGAGGTTCCCCGGGCCGTGCCCGCGGGAGGGTCCGACGGCCGGCGGAGACGTCCGTGCACGGGGCGGGAACATCCGGCGGCCGGCGCGCCTTGGGAACTCGGGGGGCGTGCGGCGGCCCGGTCGGGCCGGCGACAGGCCGGCGCGCCGAGCGCCCGGCGAGGCCGGGGAGCTCCGCGGGTGGTCGCCGGGTCCGGGACGTCCGGATGCCACGGCATCGCGGCGTGAGCCTGCGGCCTTTCCGCCCGCCCGCGAGACAATGGACGACGGCCCCCGCACGGCGGGCCGCCCACACCGTACGAACGTACGAGGAGGAGAAGACATGGCGGAGCCCACGCCGCGTCGCAACGAACCGCGGCTACGCCCCGCGCCCCTGCTCTTCGAGCCCGCGGCGGCGGCAGCCGACCCGGAGCACTTCTTCGACCTGGAGTCGATCGACGATCCGCGCGCGCTGCTCGACCGGGCCACCGAGCTGACGCTCGCGTTCCGGGCGGCGACCGACCGCGCGATGGAGTTCCAGGCCATGGCGGCGGCGCAGCTCGCCGACCCCAAGCGGTTCGACCGGCTGACGCCCGCGGACATCGCCGAGCGGGCGGAGTGGACCGAGGACTACGCCCAGAGGATGGTGGAGTTCGGGCGGGACCTGATGCGGGGAGCCGAGGGCGAGGGAGCCGGCCCCGTGTGACCGCCGCTGCCGGCGCGACGCCGGCACCACCACCGCCCGGCATATGCCAAGCGGGCAAGATACCCCGTCCCGCCGGGCGCTGTCCCCGTTTCGCGCAACCCTGTGGAAGCGCACGCTCACGGCGGGTAGACATGGCGGTCATGAGCAGCACACGGATCGGTCCGGCCGGCGACCGCCTCGCCGGCCTCGGGCCGGACGCCACGGTCGTCACGGCGGACGGCGCGGCCTGGCTCGCCTCGGCGGGCCCGTACGTCCGCAGCACGCTCACGTTCTGGCGGGAGCGGCCCGGGGCACCGGTCGTCCTGCCCTGCGGTTCCGTCTTCGACGTGGTCAACGCGCCGGCGGTCTTCGGCCGCCGGGTGGTGGACCTGCTGTGGGACGAGGGCCCGGGGTCCGGCCCGGTGGCCGTCCACCGCGGGCGGATGCTGCTGTTTGCCGCGCCGGGCACCGCCCAGCGGCTGCCCTCGCTGCTGGAGTGGGAGGAGTGGGGCCGCCGGGGCACCGCGGAGAGCCGGGGCGAAGGCGTCCCGCCACTGCTGTGCCATGGCAACGGCGACGCGGTGACCGTGCCGGCCGTCGCCGCCGCCCCCGGCCCGGACCGGTCCGCCTCGCGCTGGCTCGTCGCCCCGGACACCCGCCACCCCTGGCTGCCCGGCCCGGAGACCCTGCTGTGGGCGGCCGTGCGGGCGGCCAGGACCGCCGCGCGGATATCGATTTTTCCTCCCGCCGACCAGGGTGCTAAGGTCTACGACGTCAGCAGGCGCCGCTAGCTCAGTTGGTTAGAGCAGCTGACTCTTAATCAGCGGGTCCGGGGTTCGAGTCCCTGGCGGCGCACGATGACGAGGGCGAGGCGGGTTCGCGAGAGCGAACCTCCTCGCCCTCGTTGTTCTGCCCGCGGTCTCGTCGCGCGGGTGGCGGGCGGCGCCCCTCGCGCCGACCGCCCGGGGCCCGCGTCCCCCGCACCGTGAGGCCGGAGCTGAGAGATCGGCCGCGCCTCCCCCGACCGGCCGCCCACCGCGCCGCGCCGGCCCGCCGCGCCCTCGCACCGGAGGCCGGGCGGAAAAGCTCGGCCACCCTCCCACCACCGGCCGCCCACCACACCGCGTCCACCCCGCCGCCCCTCACGTCGTGAAGCCGGGACCGGAGCGCTCGGCCACCCTCCCACCACCAGCCGACCACCGCGCCGCGCCGGCCACACCGCGCCCTCGCACCGGAGGCCGGGCGGAAAAGCTCGGCCGCCCTCCCACCACCGGCCGCCCACCGCACCGCGTCCACCCCGCCGCCCCTCACGTCGTGAAGCCGGGACCGGAGCGCTCGGCCGCCCTCCCACCACCAGCCGACCACCGCGCCGCGCCGGCCCGCCGCGCCCTTGTGTCGTGAGGTCCGGGCGGAGAAATCGGCTCGTCCCGCGACCGCCCGCCGCACCGCGCCGGTCCCGAGCGGCCCCGCGGCCCCGCGGCCCCGCGTCCCCACGTCAGCCAGGCGTCACGCTCACCGTGTACGCGCCCGCAGGGGTGCGGTCCGCCACCTCGATCCGGACGCCGTCGCCGGGAACGGTGAAGGACTCCCCCACAGCGACCGGCGCGTCGGCCAGCGGCGGGTAGACCGAGTCCTCCCAGCAGCCCTGCGTGTGCGGATGGGCGTCGATCACCTCGACCGGGCCCCCGCCGGACTGCGCCCCGCCACGCACCCGGTACACGAGCACGCCCTGGCGGCACCCCGAGGCGTCGTTGCCCAGCGACCCGCGCGCCTCGAGCGCCAGCACGGTGTCGCGGCTGGTCCGCACCACCGCCAGCTTGGTGCCGCTCCCCGTGCCGAACGCCGGCGCGCCCGCCGCCACCGCGGCCGGGACGACCGCGTCGCGCGGACCCACCTCCACCGGCTCCAGCGTCAGCCGCGTCGTCCCGACCCCCGGCACGCACGTCACCTGGCGCGGCTCCAGCCAGCCCAGCTTCCACTTGTGCCACCCGAACAGGTCCGGCGACAGCCCGAACTGGCTGCCCATCAGGTCCCAGTCGCCGACGTGCGTGTCCCAGTCGCCCTTGCCGTCCGCGGGCCGGTGGTACAGGTCCGGCAGGTCGAAGACGTGCCCCGTCTCGTGCGCCAGCACGAGCCGGTCCGGGGGATGCCGCTCGAAGACCGTCACCACACGCCGGACGTCGGTGCCGTCCGCCCGCAGCGGGGTGTCCAGGTTGACCACCTTCGTGGCGTCGGAGTCGACGCCGGGCGCGTCCGGGTCGGCCACGAAGTAGACGACCTGGTACCGCGAGAAGTCCACCCGCGGGTCGGCGACCGCGAGCGCGTCCCGCAGGTAGGCGGCCCGGTCGTCCGGGTTCCAGTCGCGGTGCACGGCGTACGCCGTCGACGGCCGCGGCATCCGGATCCACTGCCGCATCGGGTGCGCGCGCAGGGTGAAGCGCCCGTAGGACGCCCGCTGGAAGAACCGCGTGGTCGCGGGGAAGTGGTCGGCCACCAGGTCCGCCGGCGTGGCCAGGGGGGCCGAGTCGGGAAAGGACAGGAACACCATCACGGCGTCCAGCGCCCGGGTCGGCCGGGTGTAGGCGGCGTTCCAGGTGTCCAGCCCCTCCGAGTGGTGCGCGTCGGTACGCCGCAGGGCGCACGGTGCGGGCGAGAACGGCTCGGCGGCCGACGGCCCTGACACGATCGAGGTGGCGGCCAGGGCCGACAGGGTGGTGAACACGGCGGCCGTACTGCGCAGTCGGGGCCGTGCCCCCGCACGGCCGAGCCCCTTGAGGGCGTCACGACGGAGCGCCTTCAGGGGAAGCTGACGCGGCACGGGAACCTCCGGGTGCGGTTCGCGGGGACACCGCACCCAGCCTGTGCGACTTTGTTGGGGTACGCCCTGTTTGCCTGCACCGGAAGGGTGAGGGGCCCGGAGCGACCGGGCCGCAAGCCGATGGGACCAGCCATGACACCCGCGATGAGATCCCGAACCGTTCACGGAACGTCACAAGTGATCGACCGCCCGAAGAACCCGTCCAGGTGCGGGCGGAATCGGTCGGCCGGAGCGGCAGAACGCGGCGGGAGGCCGGGAAGTGGCTGGAAGACGCCCCGGAACAGCCTCTATGATCGGCACACTTTCCCGGGACTTTGCAGCGCGGACACGGGCCGGGCGGCCGCACCACCGGGGAGCCGGCCCTCCCGACGAGACCGATACCAGGACCGAGTGCACTGCGGGAGCGAGCGGTGAGCGGAACGTCCGAGGGGCCGGCGCCCGCGCCGGCCACCTTCCGGCCGGGCAACACGCAGAGTGACGTCGTGCAGCCCACGGGTACCGGGGCCGCCGCGCCCGTCATCGGATCCGGCGCCGCGGGCGGGGCCGGATCCGGCCCCGCCCTGGCCGCCCCGGCCGGCTTACCGCCCGCTCCCCCGTTCACCGCAACGGCCGAACCCGCCCCGGCTTCCTCCCTCGCCACCGCGCTCGCGCACCTCCCGGCGTCCGCGCCCGCCGCCCCGGCCGCTTCGCCCCCGGCCGCGCCCGCCGCCGGGGCGGAGCCGGACCGGGCGCCGGCCCCGCCGTTCCGTTCGGCCTTCCGCGCGGCGCCCCTGGCGATGGCCGTCGTCGACCGCGAGGGCCTGGTCGTCAGCGCCAACGACGCCCTGGGCGCGCTGCTCGGCACCAGCGCCGGGGAACTCGCCGGGCGGGTCGCCGCCGACCTGGTGGACCTGACCTCCGACAGCCGCACCTGGCACGCCTACCGCGAGGTGGTGCGCGGCCACCAGGCCAGGCTGCGCTGCACCCGCCGCCTCAAGCACCCCGACGGACACGCCCTGTTCGTGCAGGTCACGGTCACGCCCCTGCCCCAGGAGCCGGGAGACGCCCCCGCCGGGGAGGAGTTCTCCCGCGGCGGACCGTCCCACGGCGTGCTCCTGTCCGTCGCCGACATCAGCGCCCGGCGCGAACTCCAGTCCCGCCTCAGGCACGTGCGGATGCACGACCCGGTGACCCGGCTGCCCAACCGCACGCTCTTCTTCGAGCGGCTGTCGGCCGCGCTGGAGCCGGAGGCGTACGAGCTGAGCGGCACCGGCCGGATCGGCCTGTGCTACCTGGACCTCGACGGCTTCAAGGCGGTCAACGACACCCTGGGCCACCGCGTCGGCGACCGGCTGCTGGCCGCCGTGGCCGCGCGGCTGACCCGCTGCGCGGACGCGGCCGGCCAGGGCCGGGCCAGCGCGCCGCTGGTGGCCCGGCTCGGCGGCGACGAGTTCGCGCTGCTGGTGGAGGACTCCACCGGCACCGAACAGCTCGCCGACCTCGCCGAGTCGGTCCTCACGGCCCTGCAGGAGCCGTTCGACGTCTCCGGCCGGCTGCTGTCCGTCTCGGCGTCGATCGGCGTGGTCGAACGCCACGCCGCCGGGACGACGGCCACCGCCCTGATGCAGGCGGCCGACACGACCCTGTACTGGGCGAAGGCGGACGGCAAGGCCCGCTGGACGCTGTTCGACCCCGAGCGCAACGCCCACCGCATGACCCGGCAGGCCCTCGCCTCCTCGCTCCGCCCCGCCATCGAGCGCGGCGAGTTCGTCCTCGAGTACCAGCCGCTGGTCGGCATGGACGACGGCCGGCTGAGCGGGGTGGAGGCCCTGGTCCGCTGGAACCATCCGCAGTTCGGTGTGCTGACGCCGAATCGGTTCATCCCGCTGGCCGAGGAGGACGGATCGATCGTGCCGCTCGGCCGCTGGATCCTCACCACCGCCTGCCGGCAGGCCCGCCGCTGGCAGCTGGACCACCCGGACGAGCCGCCGATCTTCGTCAGCGTCAACGTGGCCGTGCGCCAGGTCTGGGACTCCGACCTGGTGACGGACGTGGCGGAGGTTCTCGCGGACACCGGCCTGACGCCCGGTCTGCTGCAGTTGGAGCTGACCGAGTCGGCGGTGATGGGCTCGGCCGGCCGGCCGCTGCAGGCGCTGCGGGCGCTCAGCGACATGGGCGTCCGCATCGCCATCGACGACTTCGGCACCGGCTACTCCAACCTCGCCTACCTCAGCCGCCTTCCGGTGTCGGTGCTGAAGCTGGACGGCTCCTTCGTCCGGGGTTTCGGGTACGAGGAGCCGGACGGTGCGGCCGCGCGCCCCAGCCCCGCCGACGAGGTGATCGTCGAGGCCATGGTCCAGCTCGCCCACCGGCTGGGCCTGACCGTGACCGCGGAGTGCGTGGAGACCTCGGACCAGGCCGGCCGGCTGCGACGGATCGGCTGCGACACCGGCCAGGGCTGGCTGTACTCCCGGCCGGTGACGGCGGACCGCATCTCCGAGCTGCTGGACGGCCGGGCCTGCCGGCGCCCGTGACACGCGCCGGCCGGAGCGGCGCCGGTCAGTGCGTCCGGGAATCGGCCCGCGGCAGGCCGTAGGCGTCCGCGACCAGTTCGTACGAGCGCAGCCGGGCCTCGCCGCTGTGGGCGTTGGCAGTGATCATCAGCTCGTCGGCGCCGGTGCGCTTCTGCAGGCCGTCCAGGCCGGCGCGGACCTCGTCAGGGGTGCCGTGGATGACGTTGGCGTTCCAGGAGGCGACGAACTCCTTCTCCATGGGGCTGTAGTCGTAGGCCTCCGCCTCCTCCGGGGTCGGCACGAGCCCGGGGCGTCCGGTACGCAGGCGCACCATGTTCAGCGCGGCCGCCATGACCTGCCGGCGGGCCTCCTTCGCGTCGTCGGCGGCGAGGGCGGCGACGCCGATCAGGGCGTACGGGGCGTCCAGCACCTCGCTGGGCCGGAAGGACTCGCGGTAGAGGTCCAGGGCCGGGATGGTGTTCTGCGCGGAGAAGTGGTGCGCGAAAGCGAAGGGCAGGCCGAGCACGCCGGCGAGCCGGGCGCTGAAGCCGGAGGAGCCGAGCAGCCAGACGGGCGGGCGGTGCGGCGACTGCACCCCGCCCGCGGCCGTCGCCTGCACCGGGCCGGGGACGGCGTGGATGCGGCGGTAGGGGTGACCGTCGGGGAAGTCGTCGTCGAGGAAGCGGGTGAGTTCGGCAAGCTGCTGGGGGAAGTCGTCGGCGCTCTCGTTCAGCCTGTCGGCGCGGCGGAGGGCGGCCGCGGTCGCGCCGTCCGTGCCCGGGGCGCGGCCGAGGCCGAGGTCGACGCGGCCCGGGGCCATGGCCTCCAGCGTGCCGAACTGCTCCGCGATGACCAGGGGGGCGTGGTTGGGGAGCATGACGCCGCCCGAGCCCAGCCGTATGCGCTCGGTGTGGGCGGCGAGGTGGGCGAGGATGACCGCGGGCGAGGAGGAGGCGACGCCCGGCATGGAGTGGTGCTCGGCGACCCAGTAGCGGTGGAAGCCGCGGGACTCCGCGAGACGGGACATCGCGACGCTGGTCCGCAGGGCGTCGGTGGCGGTGTGGCCCGCGCCGACGGTCACCAGATCCAGGACGGAGAGGGGTACGGGTGCGGTGCCGTGGGCTTCGCCTCGGATTTCGTGCTCCGACACGGGGTGCCTCCTGTGGTGTGACCGTGCGATGTCCTGCGGGGCGGCAACGGGAAGCGGTCTCCGTTTTATTCCGGGGCGTCGCCGTATCGGCCGTTCCTGGGGGAGGGGGCCGGCGGCGGGGACGGACGAGGACGTGCGACAGCCCGGCCGCCCGCTCCCCACCCGCCGGCCCGGAAGGCGGCCGCCGGTGATCGCCGCCCCGCCGGACCGCAGCCGGCGCCGGAACGCGGCGGCCGGTGATCGGAGCCCCGCCGGGTCCGGACGAGGACATGCGACAGCCCGGCCGCCCGCTCCGCACCCGCCGGCCCGGAAGGCGGCCGCCGGTGATCGCCGCCCCCGCCGGACCGCAGCGGGCGCCGGAACGCGGCGGCCGGTCATCGGAGCTCCGCCGGGCCCGGACGAGGACGTGCGACAGCCCGGCTGCCCGCTCCCTACCCGCCGGCCCGGAAGGCGGCCACGGGTGATCGCCGCCCCCGCAGGGCCACGGCCGGAGCCGGAACACGGCCGCCGGTGATCGGCCTCCCGCCGGGCCACGGCCGGAGCCGGACGCGGCCACGGATGATCGGCGTCCCCACCGGACCACGACCCGTGCCGGAACACGGCCGCCGGTGACCGCCGCCCCCCGCCGGACCACGACCGAAGCCGGAACGCGGCGGCCGGTGATCGCCGCCCGCGGTGGGCTACTCGCCGCGGAGCCCGATGTCCTCGTCCCCGCGGCCCGCCACGGAATTGCCGCAGGGGCGGCGTCCCGCGCGCCCTCCCGCCGCCGTCCCGCCGCCGCCGGCTCAGACCTGGACGATCGGCTCCCGCGTGAACAGCGTGCCGAGGCTGGGCGCGTTGACCCTGCGGTCGGTCAGGCGGAGGGCCTCCCAGACCGTGACCTGGTTCGCCGTGAGGACCGGCTTGCCCAGGTCCTTCTCCAGGGTCGGGATGTGGGAGGCCGTGTGCAGGGCCGTGTCCGGCACGAGCACCGCCTCGGCCTCCGCGGTGTCCGCCGCCCGTGCCAGGGCCAGGATCTCCGCCTCGTCCCAGGCCGCGGACTGCGCCGCCGTGGCCAGCCCGGCGCTGTGCGCGGCGACGACCTGCACGCCCCCGGCGCGCAGGAAGTCCACGAAGAGGGCGGTCACGTCCTCGGGGTACGTCGCCGCGACGGCGACCTTCCGCACGCCGATCTCCCGCACCGCGTGCACGAAGGCGAAGGCGGTGGAGGACGCCGGCAGGCCGGCCGCGCGGGCCAGCTCGCGGACCTGCCGCTGGGCCTCCGCCCAGCCGTGGACGAAGCCGCCGCTCGTGGACGCCCACACCACCGCCTCCGCGCCGGACAGTCGCAGTCCCTCCACCGGCTGCGCCAGCCGGTCCGCGTAGCCCGCCCGGCGCAGGGGGTCCACCCGGTAGGTGCCCTCGCCGACGTCGACGGGGACCACGTCCGCCCGGATGTCGCTGCCCAGGAGCTGCTCGATGCGCGGATAGTCGTCCTCGGCGGAGTGGCCCGGGTAGAGGAATCCCAGTGCGGTCATGTCCAGCCTTCCTGCTGCTGTGCGGCGTGCTTCGGGCAGTAGGAACTCCCGGCGCGGGCGCGGGTGGTCGGCGCGCCGGCCGGGTCCCGTCCGAACGGGTACCCCGTCGGCGCGGCGGCGCGCACGCCGGACCCGCCCGGCCGGTGCCGCACCGGAACGGTCCGGGCGGGACAGCGGCCGCGAACACCGGCGCGGCCTCCTCGCCGGGACCGGCGCGGGCGCCGGCGGAGAGGGGCTTCACGCGTCCCCTGGGGCCCGGCTCCCTCCCCGTGAGCCGCGCGGACGGACAGCCTCTTCACTACCTTTTCGCCCGGGACATCTCCGACCAGGTGATGATGTTCGACGCCGGCCGGGTGATCGAGTCGGGGCTGCCGGAGAGGATCTTCAGCGCGCCGGAGCACGAACGCACCAGGGAGTTCCTCGGCGCGGCGCGGTGAGCCGCCGCCGGACCGCCTCGGGCTGGTCGGGAGCACCCCTCGGGACCAGGTAGTATTTTCTTCGTCGCCGGCCGCGGGAAGCGGACGGCGGGAGTCATGCGCCGCTAGCTCAGTTGGTTAGAGCAGCTGACTCTTAATCAGCGGGTCCGGGGTTCGAGTCCCTGGCGGCGCACAGAACGAAGGAGCCCTCTCGCGCGAGCGAGGGGGCTCCTTCGTCATGGGGGTCAGAAGGTGACGTCGGAGCAGGCGTAGAACGCGTTCCCGGTGTCGGCGATCGTCCAGACCCCGAGGATCACGTGGTGACCGCTCAGCCCGGACGGCAGCGTGCCGCTGTGGCTGACGGTGGACGGCGGGCGCTGGCCGCCGAAGGGCACCGTCAGGAACGGCGTCGTGTTGAGGTCGGCGCGGGTCAGGGCGTGGTTCTGGTTCCAGCCCTGCTTGGTGACGTAGTACTTGAAGTCGGTCGTGGCGTGCATGGCCGTGAACTGCCAGCGGAAGGTGAAGCTCTGCCCGCCGGTGACCTTGGTGGTCGGCCAGGCGCCGCCCGAGGGGGTCCGGGGGCTGTCGAGCTGGCTGAACCGGGTGTTGTTCCCGGAACAGATCTGCCCGTCCGCCGGGCCGGACGACGGGAAGCCCTTGGGTCCCTCGACGCTCTGCGGCTCCCACTGGATGGCGCCGCAGTTCGCGACGGTCCCGTTGGCGCAGAGCTTCTGGCGGCTGATGGGGGAGTCGGTGTAACCGTGACTGCTGGCGGCGCCGGTGGAGAGCACGAAGGCTCCGACGGTCGCGAAGCTGAGGGCGGCGGCGTACAACGTGGCCTTGGGGCGCATGCTGCTGCTCCTGGAGATCGTGGGGGAATGTCCGTGAGCCGTGCAGGTCTAGACCAAGGCCAGATTATGGCCGTCAGATGAGCATGTCCATACCAATAGCGGAGTCATCTCGGCGGAGCGGAACGGAGGGCGTCCCCTCGGGCGGCCCGGCGCCTTCCCGCCGGCCGCGCCGTACGGCCGCGGGACGCCACCCGACGGCTTCCGCCGGGGCGCGCCACGCGTACCGACGGCCGGAACGGCGTACGGCCACCTCCGGGACGGCGTGGGCGCCGGGGCGGTGGTCGGGAGCACACCCCCAGGTCCTGTAGAGTTGACGACGTCAGCAGGCGCCGCTAGCTCAGTTGGTTAGAGCAGCTGACTCTTAATCAGCGGGTCCGGGGTTCGAGTCCCTGGCGGCGCACAGTGACGAGGGCGGGGAGCCTCACGGCAACGTGAGGCTCCCCGCCCTCGTCGTGTCACCGCGCCGTTCCCGTGAGGTAGGCCGACACGACCACGCTCGCCGTGCGGTTCCGGGACGCGCGGTCCGAGGTGGCGCCGGGCATGACGATCCTCAGTTCGGCCCGGTCCGGCTGCCGGGGCGCCGGCCCGTAGGAGGCCTGCCGGACGTCGGGGGGATCGCCGGGCAGGACCGTGACGTCCTCGACGGTGAAGTCGGCGACCGCCCCGTCGCCCCGGACGACCCGGATGCTCGCGCCGGGCCGCAGGGTGCCGATCCCGTGCAGGGCGGCGAGGCCGGCCCCGGTCCCGGCCTGCCCGGCCATCAGCGCCGTCCCGGCCGCCCCGGGCGCCGGCCCGGCTCCGTGCCACGCCACCGCGCCCGGCGGGGAGGGAGGCTGTGGTGCGGGTGCCGCGCCCCGCCGGTCCAGGGCGCGGGTCACGACGGACGCCCGCACGTCCAGGTCGGGGATCTCCAGGCGCCGCGGCGGCGCGTCCCCGAGCGGGGCGGCAGCGGGCGGCAGCGGCTCCCGCGGGGGCCTGCCGGCCGCGGCCACGTCCCCGGTGGTCGGTCCGGACGGGCCGAGCCGTACGCCGGCCGGGCCGCCGCCCCACAGCCACAGCAGCACCGCCACCCAGACCAGACCCGTCAGCAGGCGGCCGGTGGTGCGGGAGCGTTCACCGGCGGACATCGTCGACCGCGTCCTGACTTCGTCGCGCGTCGGCGGCGTCCTGACTCCGTCGCGCGTCGGCGGCGGGCAGCGGGGACGCCCCGCTGCCCCGGCCGTGGACCGGGGAGAGGACGCGGGGACGGAGGAGGACGACGGCGGCAGTGGCGGCGGCCGCCGTCAGCCCGGTGCACAGAGTCACGCGTCGTGGACCCATCGTGGAACCTCCGGTACCAGGAGACTCCGAGGGGCCCGGCATCGCACCCGGTGCGGGACGGGGCTGCTCCGTTCAGGTCGGATCCGTATGGACCGGCAGATGCGTCAGGTACGTCAGTTGTGCCGAGTGCACCAGATCTGCCGAATGCATCAGATATGCCAGATCCGTCAGATGCGTCAGATGCGTTCGACCAGGTCGGCGATGGAGTCGACCACGTAGGAGGGCCGGAACGGGTAGCGGTCGACGTCCTCGGTCCGTGTGACGCCGCTGAGCACCAGGAAGGTCTGCATCCCGGCCTCCAGACCGGCAAGCACGTCGGTGTCCATCCGGTCGCCGATCATCGCCGAGGTCTCCGAGTGGGCGCCGAGCGCGTTCAGCCCGGCCCGCATCATCAGCGGGTTCGGCTTGCCGACGAAGTACGGCTTCTTGCCGGTCGCCGCGGTGATCAGCGCCGCGACCGAACCGGTGGCGGGCAGCGCGCCCTCGACGGACGGGCCCACGTTGTCCGGGTTGGTGGCGATGAAGCGGGCCCCGTCGTTGATCAGGCGCACCGCCTTCGTCATGGCCTCGAAGGAGTACGTCCGGGTCTCGCCGAGGATCACGAAGTCGGGCTCGTGGTCGGTCAGGATGTAGCCGATGTCGTGCAGCGCCGTCGTCAGTCCGGCCTCGCCGATGACGTACGCGCTCCCGCCGGGCCGCTGGTCGTCCAGGAACTGGGCCGTGGCCAGCGCCGACGTCCAGATGTTCTCCACCGGCACCTCCAGGCCCATGCGGCGCAGCCGGGCGTGCAGGTCGCGCGCGGTGTAGATGGAGTTGTTGGTGAGCACCAGGAACGGTCTGCCGGACTCGCGCAGCTTCTTGACGAAGGCGTCGGCGCCGGGGATCGGGACGCCTTCGTGGATCAGGACACCGTCCATGTCGGTCAGCCACGACTCGATGGGCTTGCGGTCTGCCATGTGCGGGATCTCCTGGCCTGGGTTCGGTCTTGCGCGGGGCGGGCGCCGGAACCACCTCGTACCGACGGCCCCAGCGTAATCAGGACTGGGTGTCCCGTACCCCGCCGATCACGCGGTACAGCCGCGCGTCGGCGCCCGTCCCGCCGGGCGCCGACGCCCTTCCCGCCTCAGCGGCGCCGCCAGGCGATGACCACCGCGCCGCCGGCGGCGAGCAGGAGGGCGGTCACCGTGAGCGCGCCGAGCGGGGTGCCGAGGCCGGTGCGCGCGAGTTCGTCGGCGAAGGAGAACCCGCCGTCCGAGGCGGTGGGAGTGGTGGACGGTGCGGAGGCCGACGGGACGGCGGCCGCGGAGGGCGTCGAGGGCGTCGAGGACCGCGGGGTGTCCGGACCGGTGCTCCGGCCGGGGCGCGGGCTCCGGCCGGGGGCGGAGCTCGGCCGGGGGGTGGCGCTGCGGCCCGGGGTGGCACTCCGGCCCGGGGCGGCACTCCGCTTCGGGGCGGCACTCCGGTCCGGGGCGCCGCTGCGGTCGGGGGCGGCGCTTCGACCAGGACCCGTACTCCGCTCGGGGGCGGCGCTCGGACCAGGTTCGGTACTCCGCTCCGGGGCGGCGCTCCGCTTCGGGGCCGGGTCGGGCACCGGGCGGGGCAGCGGGTCGGGCGGCGTGTCGTGGTGCGGGGGCGGCTTGACGGCCGGGCCGGCGTCGATGCGGAAGCGGTAGTCGTTGGACTGCCCGACCCAGTCCCCGTCGTCGTCGTGCCGCTGGACGACGGCCGCGTTGACGGTGACCTCGTTGGGGACGGCGTCCGACGTGATCGCGACCCGCACCTTCACGGTGACGGTCTTGCCGGGTCCGACGATGAAGCCAGGCAGGCCGGCGTCGAAGGGCCCCACGAGTTCCTGCTGGTCGGTGGCCTGCAGTCGGATGGGGTGGGGACGGCTGCCGTCGTAGAACTCCAGGCGGGGCTGGTCCGGCTTCAGGGCGTGGTGGGCGTCGACGAGCACGACGACCGGGTGGATGCCGGCGCAGGCGCGGGTGGTGGTGTTCTTGAGGTCCAGCAGGAAGGTGCCGAAGCCGCCCCCCGCGGTCAGGGCGGCGGGCCCGCCGTGGATGCGGGTGCTGATCGGGAAGTCACGGTCGTCCGGACCGGCACAGGTCGGGCTGCTGGCGGCCCGGGCCGGTCCCCCGGTGGGTATGACGGCGACGGCTGCGGCCAGGCAGAGGGGCAGGGATGTGCACAGTCGCATGTCCCTGTGACCTTCCCGTCGGCGCGGGCCGTCACGGCGCCACGCCACACCTCAGCCTCGAACGGCGGTACGGTTCCGCCCGTCCGGCCCATTGGTCGGGGTGCCCCGGCCCATTGGTCGGGGTGCCGGTCACGCCCTCCGTGCCCTGGCCGTCACCCCTCGCCCCGCCCGAACAGCGGCGCCAGCAGCAGCTGGGCCGCGCCCTGGGCGACGCCCCGGCTGCCACCGGGGGCCATGCGGACCGGGACCGCGCCTTCCGGCGCGCCCTCGCGCCGCGCTCGCGCGTCCAGCACCGCGGCGACCCCCTCGACGAACGCCTCCGGTGCGGCGGCGATCCGGCGCCCGCCCAGCAGGACGAGATCGATGTCCAGCAGGCCGGCCAGGTTCGCGGCACCCGCGCCCAGGACGCGGGCCGCCTCGCCGGCCTCGCCGCGTTCCACGGCCGCCAGGCACAGCGCCTCGATGCAGCCGCGGTCGCCGCACGTGCAGCGCGGCCCGTCCAGCTGGATCACCTGGTGCCCGAACTCCCCCGCCCCGGTCCGCGCCCCGCGGTGCACGGTCCCGCCGATCACCAGGCCGGCGCCGAGGCCCGTGCCGAGGTGGAGGTAGGCGAAGGAGCCGCCTTCGCCCGTGACCGCGAGCCCGAGCGCGGCCGCGTTGGTGTCCTTGTCGACGACGACCGGCACGCCGAGCCGCCGCGCCAGCGCCTCCCGCAGCGGGAAGCCGTCCCACTCCGGGAAGCCGGTGACCCGGTGCAGGACGCCGCGCCGGTGGTCGAGCGGGCCGGGCAGTGCGACCCCGACACCCAGCAGGGAACCGACGGCGGAGAGCGGAGTCGACGGGCCGCCGTCCGCGGACTCGGCCATCGGAGTCGACGGGCCGCCGTCCGGGGCCCCGGGCACCGCAGCGGGGCCACCGCCCTCCCCGGCCACCGGAACCGGCCGACTGCCGTCCCCGGCCCCTCCCACCGAAGCCGACCCGCCGCCGTCCGCTGACCCGACCGCCGCCGCCTCGTTGTCGTGCGCGGCCCCGCCCACCGCAGCCGGCCCACCGCCCGCCCCGGCCCCTCCCACCGAAGCCGACCCGTCGCCGTCCACGGCCCCGGCCCCGCCCACCGCAGCCGGCCCACCACCCGCCCCGGCCCCTCCCACCGAAGCCGACCCGTCGCCGTCCACGGCCCCGGACCCGCCCACCGCAGCCGGCCCTCCGCCGTCCGCGGCCCCGCGCACCGCTGCCGCCCCGGTCGCGTCCGAAGGCATCGGCACCGGCGTGCGTCCACGCCCCGCCGAAGGCGTCGGCACCGGCGCGCCTCCGCCCCCCGCCGGTGTCACCAGCACCTCCGCCACCAGCTCCTCGGCCTGCCGCGCCACCGTCTCCACGACGGCCTCGGCGCCCGCGCCGAGGTCCAGGGGGCAACGGCGCTCCCCGACGACGGTTCCGTTCAGGTCGACGAGCACCGCCCGCAGTTCGTCGCGGTCGACGTGGACGCCGACGGCGTGCCCGGCCTCCGGCACCAGCCGGAGCACCGTGCGGGGCTTGCCCCCCGTGGACGCCCGGCGTCCCGCCTCCGCCGCGAGCCCGTCCTGACGCAGCCGGGCAGTGATCTTGCTGACCGCCTGCGGGGTGAGCCCGGTGCGCTCGGCGATCTCCAGCCGGCTGATCCCGGCCGCTCCGGCCGTGCGCAGCAGATCGAGCACGAGGGCGGTGTTGTGGCTGCGCAGGGCCAGCAGGTTGGCGCCACCGGTCGCGCCCCGCATCGCCGCGCCCGCCGCCCCCGCTCCTGCCCCGGTCCCTGTCCCTGTCCCTGTTCCCGGTTCCGTCCCTGCCGTCCCGGCTCCGCCGTCCCGCGCACTGTTCACGCCTCCATTGTCTCCGCCGCTTGCACTTTGGCAACAGCGTTGCGAAAGTAGGTTCCATGACTGGTACTCCCCTGCACGTCGGCCTGGTCGGCTACGGCCTCGCGGGCTCCGTGTTCCATGCCCCGCTGATCGCCGCGACCGAGGGGCTGGTCCTCGACACGGTCGTCACCTCGCACCCCGAGCGGCAGGCACAGGCCCGGGAGGAGTTCCCGGACGTCCGTGTCGCCGCCACCGCCGACGAGCTGTTCGCCCGGGCCGGCGAGCTCGACCTGATCGTCGTCGCCTCGCCGAACAGGACGCACGTCCCGCTCGCCACGGCCGCGCTGAAGGCCGGCCTGCCGGTGGTCGTGGACAAGCCGATCGCGGGCACGGCGACCGAGGCGCGCGACCTCGCGGCCCTCGCCGAGGAGCGCGGACTGCTGCTGTCCGTCTTCCAGAACCGCCGCTGGGACAACGACTTCCTGACCCTGCGCAAGCTGCTCGACGACGGCGAGCTGGGCGACGTCCAGCGTTTTGAATCGCGCTTCGAACGCTGGCGGCCCACGCCGAAGGGCGGCTGGCGCGAATCCGGCGACCCGGCGGAGATCGGAGGTCTGCTCTACGACCTCGGCAGCCACGTCGTCGACCAGGCCCTCGTCCTCTTCGGTCCCGCGACCGCCGTGTACGCGGAGGTGGACGTCCGCCGCGCGGGCGCCGAGAGCGACGACGACACGTTCATCGCGCTCACGCACGCGAGCGGCGTCCGCTCCCACCTGTACGTCTCGGCGACGGCCGCCCAGCTCGGCCCGCGCTTCCGGGTGCTCGGCTCGAAGGCCGGTTACGTGAAGTACGGCCTCGACCCCCAGGAGGGCGCGCTCCGCGAGGGCGGGCGGCCCGGCGACGCGTCCGAGTGGGGCACCGAGCCCGAGTCCCTGTGGGGCCGGCTCGGCGCCGGCGAGTCCCCGCTGACCGGCGGCGGCCGCCCCGTGCCGACCCTGGCCGGCGACTACCCGGCGTACTACGCGGCCGTGGCCGCCGCCCTCCGCGAGGGCGCCCCGAACCCGGTGACCGCGCTGGAGGCGGCCGCCGCGCTCGACGTACTCGAGGCGGCCCGCCGCTCGGCCCGCGACGGTGTGACGGTGACGCTGTGACGGCCGGCGCGGGGAACACCCCCGGGGCCACCCCGACCGTGGCGGACCTGGAGGCCCAGGAACGCCGCCTGGTCTTCCGCCGGTTCACCCACGACGACGCATGGGCGCTGGGCTCGCTGCTGGTGGAGCTGGCCCGGGAGCGGCAGGCGCCGGTGGCCATCGACATCCACCGTGCCGGCCAGCAGCTCTTCCACGCGGCCCTGCCCGGCTCGACCCCCGACAACGACGCCTGGATCGCGCGCAAGCGGCGGGTGGTGGAGCGCTACGGCTCCGCGTCCTACCTGGTCGGAGCACGCTTCCGGGCCAAGGGCACGACGTTCGAGGAGTCCTCGCGCCTCGATCCCGACGTGTACGCGGCCCACGGCGGCTCGTTCCCGATCCACGTCGAGGACGTCGGCGTCGTCGGCGCCGTGACGGTGTCCGGGCTGCCGCAGCTGGAGGACCACCGGCTGGTGGTGGAGGCCCTTCAGCGGTTCCTGGACCAGTAGTCCCGACGGGGGAACACGGGGAATGATCGCGGGCCGTCCTCCGGTTGGACGGGGCAGCAGGCGTGATGATCACGGCACAGCACCCCGCCCGGAGGGATCGGAAGCGATGAGCGACACCGCAAGCCCCGTGACAAACCCCCTGAAGGAGACCGTCGGCCGGTACGGCATCTGGAGCATCGAGCTCCGCTCGGAGGACGCGGCCCGGCGCGGCGAACGCGCCGAGGCCGCGGCCGAGTTGGAGGAGCTGGGCTTTGGCGCCCTGTGGCTGGGCGGCAACAGCACCGCGCGCAACGCCGCCCCGCTGGTGGAGGCGACACGGCGGCTCGTCGTCGGCACCAGCATCCAGAGCATCTGGCAGCAGGAGGCCGCCGTCACCGCGGCGGAGTTCGCCGAGCTGGAGGCGGCCCACCCCGGGCGGTTCGTCCTGGGCCTCGGGGTGAGCCACGGCCCGCTGGTGGAGCGGTACCGCCGCCCGTACGCGGCGATGGTCGCCCACCTCGACGCGCTGGACGAGGCGGGCGTCCCGGCCGGGCGCCGGCTGCTGGCCGCCCTCGGCCCCCGCATGCTGGAACTCTCCCGGGACCGGGCCGCGGGCGCGATCCCGTACCTGGTCACGGCCGAGCACACGGCGAAGGCCCGCGGCATCCTCGGTGAGGCACCGCTGCTGGCACCGGAGCTCAAGGTCGTCCTGGAGACCGACCCGGCCCGCGCCCGTGAGGTCGCCCGCGCCTACCTGGCGCCGTACCTGAAGCTGCCGAACTACACCAACAACTGGCTGCGCCTCGGCTTCACGGAGAGCGACATCGCCGACGGTGGCAGCGACCGCCTGATCGACGCCGTGTTCGCCTGGGGCGACGACACCCGTATCCGCGAGCGCATCGACACCTTCCACCAGGCGGGCGCCGACCACGTGGCGCTCCAGGCGGTCACCGGCGCCGACCGCGAGTCCCTGCCGAGGGAGGAATGGCGCAGGCTGGCCGCCCTCCTGACGTGACCGCAGCCCGACCCCACCACGAGGGCCTCGACACGCCACCGTGGGGCGCGGGGAACTGCGCAACCAGCCCCCACCCACCCGCACCCACACACCCCGGCGGCCCCCACACCCCACAAAGGGGCGCGGGGAACTGCGCAACCAACCCCCACCCACCCGCACCCACACGCGATCCCCGCACCGGGCCCCGCCCACCGCCCGACCCCGCCCCCAGCGGAGCGCCTACGCGTTGGCGAGTTCCTGCCGCTGCCGCCCCAGCCCCCCGACCTCCAGCTCCACCACGTCCCCCGCCCGCAGATACGGCTTCGGCTCGGGCCGCCCCATCGCCACCCCCGCCGGCGTCCCCGTGTTGATGACGTCCCCGGGGTACAGGGTCATGAACTGGCTGACGTACCGGACGACCTCCGCCACGGGGAAGATCTGCTCGGCCGTCGTCCCGTCCTGCTTCAGCTTCCCGTTGACCCACAGCCGCAGCGGCAGCGCCTGCGGGTCGTGCACCTCGTCCGCCGTCACGAGCCACGGCCCCAGCGGGTTGAACGTCTCGCAGTTCTTGCCCTTGTCCCAGGTCCCTCCCCGCTCCATCTGGAACTCCCGCTCGGACACGTCGTGCGCCACCGCGTACCCGGCGACGTGCGCGAGCGCCTCCTCCTGCGACTCCACGTACCGCGCCGTACGCCCGATGACGACCGCCAGCTCCACCTCCCAGTCGGTCTTGGTGGACCCCCGGGGAACGAGCACGGTGTCGTTCGGCCCGACCACCGTGTCCGGCGCCTTGAGGAAGATCACCGGCTCGGTGGGCGGCTCGGCCCCCGTCTCGCGCGCGTGGTCGTGGTAGTTCAGCCCGATGCACACGATCTTGCCGATGCCGGTCAGCGGTGGCCCGATGCGCAGCCCGTCCGCGTCGAGCGCGGGCAGTTCCCCGGCGTCGGCGGCGGCGCGGATCCTGCCGAGAGCCGCGTCGTCGGCGAGCAGGCCGCCGTCGATGTCCGGGACGATGCCCGACAGATCACGCAGGGTCCCGCCGGCGTCCAGCAGTGCGGGCCGCTCCGCGCCCGCCGTACCGACTCGCAGCAGCTTCATATGACCATCTCCCTCGATCGCGGCGCCCCGGCCGACGCGTGCGCACGGGTGCCGCGGACGCAGTCATCGGAGGACTGGTCGATCGTCCAAGGCTTCAGTCCCGTCCGCAACAACCGTTCACGTACTGGATCCACGCCTGAGCGCCGCCCGCCCCACCCCGCGGCTCCGCACCGCCGCCCGGCCGCACGCCCACCACCCCGCGCCCGGCGAGGCCCGGACGCCCACGACGGCTCCGCGCTCCCCGGCTCACGGATACAGCACCGCCCGCTCGACCGCGCTCCACGCCGTACTGGTCACCACGTACAGCGCGGCCGCCAACGGCACCACGGCCACCGTGACGAGCGTGAAGAACGACATGAACGGCAGGACCTTGCCGACCACGGCCGGGCCGGGCGCCCCCTCCGCGCCGGCCACGGCCACCGGCCCCGCGTTCTCGAAGGCGCGCCTGGCGCGGCGGCAGTTGACGGCGGCGACGAGGGTGACGACCGTGAACAGCGCGAGGTAGACCAGCCCGGCACCGCCGAGGACGCCGCCGTGCGCCAGGGCGTCGCTCCACCGTCCGCCGAGGGGCGCGCCGAACAGCCGGTGCGTGAGCAGGACGTTGGTGTCGCCGCCGATCGTCGTGCTGGAGAACAGGTGGTAGAGCAGGAAGAACGCGGGCAGCTGCAGCAGGCTCGGCAGACAGCCCGCCAGCGGCGGCACCTTCTTCTCCGCGTGCAGCTCCAGCACCGCCTCCCGCAGCTTCTCGGGATCCTTCCGGTACCTCTCCCGCAGCCCGGCCAGCTCGGGCTGGAGCGCGGCCCGGGCCCGCTGCCCGCGCGCGGCGGCCCGGGACAGGGGGTGCACGAGGAGCCGTACGAACGCGGTGAACAGGACGATCGCGGCGGCTGCCGCGGAGGCGTGGAAGAGGGGGTGCAGCAGGTCGGCGAGCTGCTCGACCAGACGGGCGAAGACGGACATGGTGAGTGAGCCCTCCGGGGGTCTCGTCGTGCCGGGGTGCGGAAGAACGACGGCATGACGACCCGCGCGGGGCCACACGATCACAGGTGCTGGTGAGGTGCCCTACGCGACGGTCGCCGGGAGGGCGGATCCGGGTGCCCGGGGCCGCGGCCGGCCGGCGGCGTCGGGATCGCGCTGCGGCAGGAACGCCGTACGGCGGGCGCGGTCACGGATGGCCGTGCGCACGCGGGTGGGCGGCACGGAGGGTGCGCAGCGCGAGGCGAGCAGGAGGCGGACGGCGAGCGCCGACCCGGCCGCGGCGGTCGCGGCGAGCGCGACGGTCGCGGTCAGGCTGCCGGTGTCGAGCAGCGCGACCTGGAGGAGCAGGACCAGCAGCGCCGCGACGGAACGCGGACCAGCCCAGCTGCCGACCACGGAGCGCTCCCCCTTCCCGTACGCGTACGCCGTCCTCGATCTCCGTCGGACAAGACGCCGGCGACGGCGCGACGGTTGCACGGCCTGTGACACGCATCGCCCGACACCCGGACCCTTGCCCGCTCGCCCCCGCGCAGCCCCGCCCGTACCCGTCCCTCGCCCGCACCCTGGCCAGCGGATACCTCTCCTTTGTCACCGTTCGGCAGTACGGTGTCCCCCATGCGCCCCGACACTCCCGCCGAGAACGTCGACCACGTCACCGAAGCCGCCCGTCTGGAGCGGACCGCCGGTCTGTATCCCGAGGACGCCGAGGCCCTGCTGCTCCGGGCCGCCGCGCACCTGGAGCTGTCCGGCGACCGCCCCGCCGCGACGACGCTCTACGACCGCCTGCTGTCGTCCCCCGAGAGCCTGGAGAACCCGCACCTGGTCCGCGCCCTGAAGGCGTCGAACCTCTGGGAGTACGACCACGAGGCGGAAGCACGGGCGATCATCGACGGTATCCGCGCGGCGGCCCCCCGGGACCCCGCGTCCTGGGTGATCGTCGCAGAGGCGCTGGAGTCGCACGACGAGCTGCAGGCGGCGCAGGACACGTTCACGGAGGGGCTGGCCCTGCTCCTCACGGACGCCGAGCAGCCCCCGCACGCCCTGCACCCGCTGCTCTTCGGCCGCCACCGGGTCAGGCGCATGCTGGCCGTCGCCCACGACGAGTGGGACACGCTGGCCGACGGCCTGCACTCGTCGCCGGTCTCCCTCGACGAACTGCACGACCCCAAGCGAGTGTGGTCCCTCGGCTCGGAGAACCCGGCGGAGCTGGAAGCGGAGATCACCCGCCTGCGCGCCGAACTGGGCGTCTACCGGGAGGCCCTGTCCCGCCCGTTCCCGGTCGCCATGCTGCACTGGCCGGCGGACGAACTGGCGGAACTGATCGCCGCGTACCCGAGCCTCGCCGCCGAGTACCCCTCCCACGAGGAGCACCTGGCGACGATAGAGACGTCGCTGCGGGAGCTGTCCGCCTCCGGCACCGCGAACCTGGGCGTCGTCACGGGCACGGTCCCGTCGTACGAGGCCTTCGCCGCCTCCGAGCTGGCCTCCCCCACCGACGCCACCCTCCTCCCCCAGTACGCGACGACCCTGGCCGCCCGCGGCCGGGCAATCGCCTGGCCACCGGAGCGGGGAACGGCGTGCTGGTGCGGATCGGGCCGGGTGTACGGGGAGTGCCACGGCACCGCCTGACTGTCCCTCACGATCGAGGACGGCCGGACGCCAAGGACGCCCGTGAGGGGCCGGAAAGCCCATGGGTCCTGCCCGCGCGTCGGCATGTCAGTGAGTCCTGTTAGAACAGTGCCTCAGTTGACATGGGACGGATGGGGGCAAGGTGACAGACGCAGATGATCTCCCTCAGCCGGTTGCCGGGGTGTACGAGAAGCTGGTCACCCAGCGGGTGGGCGACGAGCTGGAGAAGCTCCAGGCCCTGGGGTGGAAGGCCGTTGACGCGGAGGTCAGTGCTGAGTCATCGCCGCATGTGCTGGCTCGCCACATCGGTCAGGTGGTCGCCCGGAAGCTCAACCAGCTCCCCCCGGGCGAACGGGTCCCCTTCGCCAACCGGGTCCTGGAGTCCCTGGCCACCGCCACGTCCGGCCAGACGGACCCCGAAGAGCCCCTGTGCACGGTCGTCGAGGGCCCGCGGCAGTTGCTCGCCCTCGCCGAGCAGGAGGCGCCGGGCGCTTACGCGGTCCGTCCCCTCACTCCGCTGTCGGAGACCTCGCTGCTCACCAACTCGCCGGAGGACCTGAGCCTGGGCGGGGAATTGCGGGCCGAGCTCGCGACCGCCGACCGTATCGACCTGCTCTGTGCGTTCGTGAAGTGGCACGGCATCCGGATCCTGGAGGACGCGCTGCGCGCCGCCAGGGTGCGGCGCGTACCGATCCGTGTCATCACCACCACCTACCTGGGCGCCACCGACCGGCGCGCGCTGGACCGCCTGGTCCGCGACTTCGGTGCCACCGTCAAGGTCAACTACGAGATACGGTCCACACGCCTGCACGCCAAGGCCTGGCTGTTCCGGCGCCGGACCGGCTTCGACACGGCGTACGTCGGCAGCTCGAACCTGTCCAGGGCCGCGCTGCTCGACGGCCTGGAGTGGAACGTCCGGCTGTCCTCCGTCGCCACCCCCGCGGTGCTGGACAAGTTCGAGGCCAGCTTCGACGCCTACTGGAACGACACCGCCTTCGAGACGTACGACCCCGACGCACACGGTGACCGCCTCGACCAGGCCTTGGCCCATGCCAGCGGTACCCGCCCGGCCACCGAGCTGAGGATCAACCTCTCCGGGCTGGAAGTACGCCCCTTCCCGCACCAGCGGGACATGCTGGAGCGGCTGACCGTCGAGCGGGAGATCCGCGGACGGCACCGGAACCTGCTCGTTGCGGCAACCGGCACCGGTAAGACGGTGATGGCCGCCCTCGACTACCGGAGCATGTGCCGGAAGTCGGCCGGCAACCGGCCGAGGCTGCTGTTCGTGGCCCACCGCAAGGAGATCCTGAGCCAGTCCCTGCGCACCTACCGGGAGGTGCTGGACGACGCCTCGTTCGGTGAACTGCTGCACGCGGGACAGGACCCACGCGAGTGGAACCATGTGTTCGCCAGCGTCCAGTCGCTCAACGTCCGGCGGCTGGAGCAACTGGCCCCTGACCACTTCGACTGCATTGTCATCGACGAGTTCCACCACGCCACCGCAACCACATACCGACGGGTCATCGACCACTTCGCGCCGAAGGAACTGCTGGGTCTGACGGCGACCCCGGAGCGGATGGACGGGCTCAACGTCCAGGACGAGTTCTTCGAGGGCCGGATCGCGGCCGAGATGCGCCTGTGGGAGGCCCTGGAGAACGACCTGCTCTGTCCCTTCCACTACTTCGGCGTTCCGGACGGCACGGACCTGACGAACCTGGCCTGGCAGAGGGGCGCGTACGCCGACCAGGAACTCGACTCCCTCTACACCGGCAACGAAGCCCGCGCCCGGATCGTGCTCAAGCAGATCCGGGACAAGGTGTCCTCCCCTGAGTCCATGCGGGCGCTGGGCTTCTGTGTGAGCAAGGCGCACGCTCACTTCATGGCGGACTTCTTCCGCAGGGCGGGTCTGAAGGCCAAAGCGCTCGACAGTGACTCGCCCGCTGACGTACGCACCCAGGCCTTGAGCGATCTGCGCGCCGGCACACTGCAAGTCATCTTCTCGGTAGACCTGTTCAACGAAGGGCTCGACATCCCGGACGTCGACACGCTGCTCCTCCTCCGCCCGACCGGCAGCGCGACCGTCTTCCTCCAGCAGTTGGGGCGGGGGCTGAGACGCACGGAGACGAAGCCGGTCCTGACGGTCCTCGACTTCATCGGCCAGCACCGGGCGGAGTTCCGCTTCGAGGAGCAGTTCCGGGCTCTGACGAACTTCTCGCGGAACCGGCTGGTCGACCACATCGAGCGCGACTTCCCGCAACTGCCGTCCGGTTGCCAGATCATCCTGGAGGGCAAGTCCAAGGAGATCGTCCTCCGCAACATCCGCACCCAGCTGGGCGCGACGGTCCGGACGCTGACCAACGAGGTCAAGGCGTACAGCACGCCTCGCCTAGGCGACTTCCTCCGGGAGAGCCGCCGGGAGATCAAGGAGCTGTACAAGAGTGACAACTCCTGGACGGCCGTCCTTCGCCGTGCCGGCCTGATCGAGGAGGCGGCGCCTCCCGGAGAGGCGGGGCTCCTCAAGCGGGTGCACGCCTTCCTGCACGTCGACGACCCCGAACGCGCCCGGGCTTACCTGCGGCTGCTCCAGGACGACGCTCCTCCGTACGAGGATCTGAGTCCCATGGAGCAGTCGTACGCCCGCATGCTGTTCTTCAACGTGTGGGACGACGCGGGCGGGTTCACCAGCTTCGCGGAAGGCCTTGCGGCACTGCGTCATCAGCGGGCCGTCCGTGACGAGCTGCGTCAGGTGCTGCCGTACGTCATGAGGCAGGCCGACCACTTCCCCATCCCGCTGACTGGCCGGCTCAGCCACCTCCCGCTGAAGGTGCACAGCTCCTACAACCGCTCGGAGATCCTCGCCGCCCTCGGTGTGGCCCGGTTCGGCGGGCAGATGCCCCGGACGTTCGCCCAGGGCGTGCAGTGGGTCGAGGACCTGCAGACGGACGCCCTGCTCGTCACCTTGGAGAAGAACGAGAAGGACTTCTCGCCCACCGTCCGGTACAAGGACTACGCGCTGAGCCCGACGCTGTTCCACTGGGAGTCCCAGAACTCCACGGCGGCCGACTCCCCCACCGGCAGGCGCTACCAGGAGCACGCGAAGCGCGGCAGCCAGGTCCTGTTGTTCATACGGCGCTACAAGACCACCGACATAGGCAAGTCCCAACCGTGGATGCTTCTGGGGCCGGCGACCTACGAGTCCCACACCGGCAGCAAACCGATGGCGATCACCTGGCGCCTGGACCACGACCTCCCAGCCGACGTGTGGACGTACTCGGCGATCACACCGAGCTGAGACGCAGAGACCCGCCGTCAACCAGCGTTGTCGCGGCTGTGACAGTGCGAGCCGCCGAAAGACCTTGGTGCCGAGCGCGCTCTCGAAATGTTACGGCAGGAAATCGAGCAGGTGCCTCGGCTTGGTGTGCTGCCGGGATCGCCTCGCCAGGACGGCACAGAGGTCCGTAAGACACGGATCGAACCCCGAGAGGGTGTGCCGGGAATCGCCGTCGCGTACGTCTATACCCCGGCGCCGCCCCCGCCAACGGTTGCGACCATCGCGGTGACTCCAGACGACGGAATCGCCGCCGAGTAGTCGGGTGAGCTCGCGTACGGCCACCGTCTGCCGGGGTGGCTCGGGTGGCCGTACGCAGTTGGCGGCGTGGCTCACCGCGCCGGGCTCAGGTGTGCCCGGCCGAACAGCAGGGCGTAGCCCGGGGGCAGGTGGTTGAGGATGCGGGTCAGGAGGTTGTCGTCGATCTGGTCGGCCAGGACGCTGAGGACCGAGCTGACGTCCCAGCGGGCGGTCGCCGGGGTGGCTCCCTCGATGCGGGCCGCGACCGAGTCGACGAACTCGGACGCCGTCAGGGGGCGGGTCGCGGGGATCTGCGAGGCGACGACCCGGGCCGCCTCTCGGGGAAGGACGCGGGCCAGTTCGACCCGCTCGTCACCGATCACGTGACCGCCGAGGGCCGACAGCACGATACGGGTGACGCGTTCGGCCTCCGCCAGCGTCGGGTACTGGCCGGCGTCCCGCACCGCCTCGGTCAGTTGTCGCCACTGGTCCGCGTCGGCGTCGTGCCGCTCGGACGGCCGGGGCCGGGGCATGGTCAGGGGGGTCGTCAGCACGTTCGTCGGCGTCCGTCCGCTCATGCTCACGCTCTCGCTGGCGACGGCCGTGGCAGTCGCGTCGGCACTCGGCGTCCTCGGCATGCCGGGCACCGTCACTCGGGGCAGCGTCACACTCGGCACCGTCGTCGCGCTCATCGTGCGGGGTCCTCCTCCGGGTCCGCCCGCCGGGGACAAGGGGGCGGGCATGGGTGACGGCGTCCCGCGAGCGGGGTACGGACTCGCGGGACGCTTCTCCTGGGATGCGATGGGCCTGTCGGCCCCCGGCCGGTCAGCCGGCTCGGCGGCTGCGGTCGGTGCTCCGCCGGTCGGCGGCCGGCTCAGCCGCCGATCTGCCTGCGTTCGCTGCCGCCGGCGATCTGGATCTTCCGCGGCTTCGCCTGCTCGGCCACCGGGATGCGCAGCGTGAGGACGCCGGCCTCGTAGGAGGCGTCGATGCGCTCGGTGTCGAGGGTGTCGCCGAGGAAGAGCTGACGGGTGAACGTGCCCGTCGGGCGTTCGGCGACGAGCAGTTCCGCGCCCTCGGGGGCGGGGGACTTGCGCTCGGCACGGACGTTCAGGACGTTCCGTTCGACGTCGAGATCGATGGTCTCGGGGTCCACGCCCGGCAGGTCGAAGTGGACGATGAAGTCGTCACCGGCGCGGTAGGCGTCCATGCCCATGGTTCCCGGGCGGGCCCCGCCGAAGACCTGCTGCGTGAGGCGGTCGAGTTCGCGGAACGGGTCGGAGCGCATGAGCATCACAGGTCACTCCTTTCGCCAGATGGTGCTGTGCGATGCCCTACGTCTTCTTATATAGCCCGGTGGATGAAACTTGACAAGCTCCGGCTCAGGTTTGGGTGTTCGTAGTGGTCAACGTCGTGGATGCGGCGCCCGGGAGGGCCGGATGGCCGCGGTCGTGGTGACGCGGCGGCCCCGCCCCCGTCACTCGCCGGGGGCGGGGCCGCGGCAGGTTGTACCGCAGGGGCCGGGCAGCGTCAGCCGAACATGCCCGGCTCGTAGTCGCCCGCCGGCTGCCGGACGATGACGTTCGCGCGGTTGTAGGCGTTGATGAGGGCGATCAGGCCGACCAGGGCGCCCAGCTGCTCCTCGTCGTAGTGCTTCGCGGCGTTCTCCCAGGCCTCGTCGGTGACTCCGCCGGCGGCGTCGGCGATGCGGGTGCCCTGTTCGGCCAGCTCCAGGGCGGCGCGCTCGGCGTCGGTGAAGACCGTCGCCTCCCGCCAGACCGCGACCAGGTGAAGGCGCTGCGCCGTCTCGCCGGCGTGCGCCGCGTCCTTGGTGTGCATGTCGGTGCAGAAGCCGCAGCCGTTGATCTGACTGGCGCGGATCTTCACCAGTTCCTGCGTCGCCGCCGGGAGCGCCGACTCCGACAGGATCTTGCCGACGGCGTTGAGGTGCCGGATCGTCCTGGGCAGGACGGGGTTCTCCAACAGGTTGAGGCGGGCTTCCATCGCGGTCTCCTTGCCTGCTCTGCTGCGACCCGTTCGGGTCTGCTTCGCGCTTGCACGAGTACGACGGAGCGGAGCCGTGCGGTGTGACACCGCCGGCGGGGTGACCGCTGTGAGCCGCGTCTCATCCGGCGGGCGGCTCGGCGCCCCGCCGAGAGGCTCGATGGCCCGGCGACAGGCTCGATGGCCCGGCGGGTGGCTCGATGGCCCGGCGGATGGCTCGGTGGACCACTGGATCGGCGCCCCTACGGCCGGGCGGCCGGGGAGTCGCCGGCGTCGGCCGGGCAGCCGTCCACAGGGGTGGTCGGGTGACCGGTTGGCCGGGTGTCCGGGTGGTCGTCCGGAGCACGGGAGGGGCGGTCGCCCGGTGGGCGGGGGAGGCGGGTTAGCCTCGCTTTGTTCTGACGTATGGACGTGTGGGAGGCAGTGATGGCCAGGGTTCCTGCGGCTGTGGTCGCGGCGAGCGGGCTCGTCGGCGGGTACGGGGTCGCCCGGTGGACGAAGAAGAGGCAGCTGGGCGGGGCCGTGCTGGCCGTCGCCGGGGCCGCGGCCGCGCAGCAGTGGCGGCAGCGCGCGGGCGGCAAGGCGGCGGGCGCGCTCACGGCCGCCTACGTCGCCGCCTTCGCCGGGTCGCACCCGCTGGCCAAGAAGGTCGGCGCCTGGCCGTCCGTCCTCGGTGTGGCCGGCGCCGTCGCCCTGGCCTCCTGGGCCGTCGCCGACCGGCGGGGCTGACGCCCACCGCGCCCACCGCGCCGGGCCCCTCCCCCCGCCCACGCCGGCCCACCCGGCAAACGACCGCCCACCGGCCCGCCCGGCGGCGACCGAAGGCGGCACCTGCCGAGCGCGCCACAGCCACACGGCCGCACGGCGCAGAGCCACACAGGCCGCACGGCACACGGCGCACGGCCGCACGGCACACGGCCGCACGGGCACCGTCGCCGACCCGGACACGGCAATGGGGCCGACCCTCCCCGGTCGGCCCCACTCCCTGCCCGGCGACCCTCAGCCTCGTGCGAGCCTCGGCCCCCGGCCGCCCTCACCCCGTGCTCGTCGAGGCGGGCACACGCCTCCGCGCCATCCGAGGTTCAGCCGGACTACGCCGCCCCCGTGCCGCTCCCCGCCGGGGCGGCCTGCGCCGGCACCGCCGTCAGCGGCTTGGCGATGTCCTCCAGCGAGCGCCGCTCCGCGCGGACCGCGAGGGCCGCCGCGACCAGGCCGGCCGCGCACATCAGCCCCGCGCCGATCTGGAAGGCGAGGACCGTGTCGCCGACCCTGCCGGTGCCCGTGAGGTCGGCGAACAGCAGCGGGCCGCTGATGCCGCCGGCCGCGGTGCCGAGGGCGTAGAAGAAGGCGATCGACATCGCCCGCGTCTCCATCGGGAAGATCTCGGAGACCGTCAGGTAGGCGCTGGAGGCGCCGGCGGAGGCGAAGAACAGCACCGCGCACCAGCACGCGGTCAGCGTCCCGGCGCTCAGCGAGCCCCGGTCGAACAGCCAGGCGGTGCCGAACAGCAGCAGGCCGGACAGCAGGTACGTGGAGGAGATCATCACCCGGCGGCCGACCGTGTCGAACAGCTTGCCGAGCAGCAGCGGGCCCATGAAGTTGCCGACCGCGATGACGGCGAAGTAGTAGCCGGTGTGGTCGGCGGGGATGTCGTAGAACTTCGTCAGGATCGCGCCGAAGCCGAAGGTGATCGCGTTGTAGAGGAAGGCCTGGCCGATGAAGAGGGAGAAGCCGAGGACGGCCCGCTTGCGGTAGTCGGAGAACACCGTGCGGGCGATCTCCAGGAAGCCGACGCTCTGGCGCTGGTGGATGGTGAGCTCGCCGTGCGGCTGGGGCAGCGGCTCGCCCCGCTCGCGCTCGACCTCCCGCTCGATGGCGGACACCACCTCCTCGGCCTCCTGCTCCCTGCCGTGGATCAGCAGCCAGCGCGGGCTCTCCGGGACGTGGCGCCGTACGAGCAGGATGACCAGGGCGAGGACGGCGCCCAGCGCGAAGGTCAGCCGCCAGCCCACGTTCGCGGCCAGCAGGTCGGTGTTGAGGGCGGGGATGGACAGCAGGGAGCCGAAGACCGCGCCCACCCAGAAGCTGCCGTTGATCATCAGATCGACGCGCCCGCGGTAGTTCGCCGGGATGAGCTCGTCGATCGCGGAGTTGATGGCCGCGTACTCGCCGCCGATGCCGAAGCCGGTGAGGAAGCGGAAGAGGAAGAACCACCAGGCGTCGAAGGAGATCGCGGTCAGGGCGGTGGCCGCGAGGTACACGGCCAGGGTGATCATGAACAGTTTCTTGCGGCCGAAGCGGTCGGTCATCCGGCCCCAGAACAGGGCGCCGACGCAGGCTCCGGCCACGTACAGCGCGGCCGCGAGGCCGGTGACCTGGCTGGAGGTGATCGACAGACCGCTGCCGGACTCCGACAGACGGCCCGCGATGTTGCCGACGACCGTGACTTCGAGGCCGTCGAGGATCCACACGGTGCCGAGACCGATGACGATCGTCCAGTGCCAGCGCGCCCAGGGCAGGCGGTCGAGTCTGGCGGGGATGTTCGTGGTCACGGTGCGGCCGGCCTCGGCCTGTGCGGTGGTCATGGGCTCCCTCCTCAGCGAGCAGATCGCTGACCGGGTGCCCGCTACCCGAGCCCCTTACGCCCTGTCGGGCCCGCGCCGGGACGGCCCCGGCGCCCCGGGCGCGAGCCCTACGCGCCGAGGACCCGCGACACCGTGTAGATCAGCAGGCCCGCCAGGGAGCCCACGACCGTGCCGTTGATGCGGATGAACTGCAGGTCGCGGCCGATGTGCGCCTCGATCTTGCGGGTGGTGTGCTCGGCGTCCCAGCCCGCCACCGTGTCGGTGATCAGGGAGGTGATCTCCTTGCGGTACGTCGTCACCACGTACACCGCCGCGCCCTCGACCCAGCCGTCGACCTTGCCCTGCGCCTTGGCGTCGACGGCCATCCGGGCACCCAGCGACAGCAGGGAGGCCCGTACCCGCAGCCGCAGCTCGCTGCGCTCGTCCTCCGCCGCGGAGACGATCATGGCCCGGACGGCGCCCCAGGCGGAGGCGATCAGGTCCTGCACCTCGCCGCGGCCCAGCACCTCGTCCTTGAGGCGCTCCACCCGCGCCCGGGTGTCGGTGTCGGACTGCAGGTCGGAGGCGAAGTCGGTGAGGAACCGGTCGAGGGCGCCGCGCGCCGGGTGGGAGGGCATGTCCCGCATCTCGGTGACGAAGCGCAGCAGCTCCCTGTAGACCCGCTCGCCGACCTTCCTGTCGACGAACTTCGGCGTCCAGCCGGGCGCGCCGCCCTGCACGGCGTCCATGACGGAGTCGCCGTGCCACACCAGCCAGTCGTGCGCCCGGGAGACGACCAGGTCGACGGCGCGCCGGTGCCCGCCGTCGGCGACGATCTGCTCCAGCATCTTGCCGAGGCCGGGCCCGATCTCCTTGGCGTTCGCCCGCCGGGTGATGGCCTCGCCGACGACGGCCTGGACGTCGGAGTCCCGCAGGACGGTCAGGGCGCCGCGCAGGGCCGTGGCCAGTTCCGCCGTCACCCGGTCGGCGTGCTCGGGCTGGGCCAGCCAGGCGCCGAGGCGGCTGGCGATGCCGACGGCGCGCAGCCGCTGCCGTACGACGTCCTCGGAGAGGAAGTTCTCGCCGACGAACTCGCCCAGGGACACACCGAGCTGGTCCTTCTTGGTGGGGATGATCGCGGTGTGCGGGATGGGCAGGCCGAGGGGGTGGCGGAAGAGGGCGGTGACCGCGAACCAGTCGGCGAGCGCGCCGACCATGCCGGCCTCGGCGCCCGCGGCGACGTAGCCCGCCCAGGGGCCCGCGCCCTCGTTCTCCGCCCACTTGGCGAGGGCGTAGACGACGGCCACGAACAGCAGCATCCCGGTCGCGAACAGCTTCATGCGGCGCACGCCGCGCTGCCGCTCCTCGTCGGCGGGGCTGAACACGGTCATCGCGCGCTGGGATCCCCGGGCCGGCGGGCGGGCGCCGGCGGCCGCGGGACCCGCCTGCGCCCCGGCCGCCGCGGATGGCGCGCCGGACCGGGCCGGCGCGTCCGGACCCGCCGGAGACCCGGCATCCGCCGGCGCGGCGGACCCCGCCGGCCTGCCAGAGCCGTCGGCGCCCGCGGCGCGTGCCCGCGCCACGGACCCGTCGGAGTCCACGAACCTGTCGGTGCCCGCTGCGGCACCGGAGCCCGCCGGGCCGCCCGGCCTCACCGGGCCGCCGGTGCCCACGGCCCCGTGCCCTGCGCCCTCCGGGCCCTCCCCGCCCGTCGCCGGGCCGGTCTTCGCTTCCGGTGTTGTCCGATCCATCCGCTCCACCCGTTCGGTGATCCCGCACACAATTGTCCCCTCCTGACCGACTCCCGGAACGAAACGAAGGTTCCCGGCGTCTACTTCGCCGGGGGGAGCCGGGCAGGGTCCTGACGCGTCCTCCCGAGCCATGCCCAGCAGCGTGCGCTCACCGGATCGGAGCCCAGGGGCTCCCTTCGCCTAGGAGAACGACACCCGCATGACCAAGCGTCATGGTTATGCCCTGCTGACCGCGATCGTCGCGCTGATCGTGGTCCTTTCCACCGTCCTGTACGTCTCGGTCTCCTCCGGCGACGGCAGGCCCGCCGGCCCCGTCACCGCCGGCCGCGCACCGCACAACCCCGCCGCCCCCGCCTCCGCCGGCACCTGGGTCGGCACCTGGTCGACCGCCCCGTCGGGGGCGGAGCCCGGCACCGGGGCCGCCGGCCTGGCGGGCCGCTCGGTGCGCAACGTGGTGCACGCGAGCGTCGGGGGTACGAGTGCCCGCGTCACGCTGTCCAATCTCTACGGCCGGTCGCCGCTGACCGTCGCGCACGCGTCGGTCGCGGTCGCCGCCGGCGACGGCACCGCGGCCGCCGTCCCGGGGACGATGAGGCGGCTGACCTTCGCCGGCCTCCCCTCCGTCGTCATCCCGGCCGGCGAACAGGTGATGAGCGACGCGGCGCCGGTGCCCGTGCCGCAGGACGGCGACGTCCTGATCACCCTCTACTCGCCCACCCCGTCCGGGCCGGTCACCTACCACCGTCACGCGCGCCAGACCTCCTACGTCGCCGACGGCGACGCCGCCGAGAACGTGACGGGTGCCCCGTACACGGGCCGCACACAGGTCTGGCGGTACGTGACCGCGCTGGACGTGCTCAGCGACGCCGCGGACGGCACCGTCGTCGTCCTCGGCGACTCGATCACCGACGGCATCACCTCCACGGCGGACGCCGACCACCGGTGGACGGACGTCCTGTCGGACCGGCTGCGGGCCGCCGTCGCCTCCGGCGCGGACGTGCCCCGCTACAGCGTCGTCAACGAGGGCATCAGCGGCAACCAGGTGCTGGCGAGCGGGCCCGGCCGTCCCGCCGACAACGCGAGCGGGCTCAGCCGCTTCCGGCGCGACGTGCTGGAGCGGACCGACGTGAAGGTCGTCGTCGTCGCCCTCGGGGTCAACGACATCCTGCGCAATCCGCGGCTCGCCGACCCGGAGCGGATCACCGGGGGACTGCGCGCGCTGGTGCGGCAGGCGCACGGGCGCGGGCTGAAGGTCGTCGGTGCGACGCTCATGCCGTTCCAGGGGCACCGGGGCTACACCGACGCGCGCGAGGCCGTGCGGCAGCGGGTGAACGCGCGGATCAGGGCCGGCGGCGTCTTCGACGCGGTCGTCGACTTCGACGAGGCGCTGCGCGACCCCTACGCCCCGCGCCGGCTGCGGGCGGAGTACGACAGCGGCGACCACCTGCACCCGAGCGACCTGGGCTACCGCCGGATGGCGCTGGCGTTCGACCTGGACGACCTCGAGGGCGCCGGGCAGGCGCGGCTGTAGCTGCTGCGGGGTGCCGCCCCGCGGGGCGGGGGGCGGGTGCCCGCCGTTCGGGCGACCTCGCGGAGGGGACCCGTGCCGGCGCCCGCGGCCGGCTGTCCCGGAGGACATTCGACCCGCCACTCCCCCGACGGACCGGCGCAACGCCCTGGTGGCCGATGCGGCCGCGCTGGTGGCGTCGGCGCTCACCTGACACCCCGAGGCATTGGGCGCCCGCCCCGGTGTCCGGCGGGGAGCGGGCGCCGCCCGAAAGGTCCTACGACGCCGGGCCGTTGCCGTCCCGGCGCCGCTCCCGGTCCTCCCACCGCTCCTCGCGGCGCGCTGCGTGCAGCTGGTGCCGTTCCGACCGGCGCTCCAGCCTCTCCCGGCGCCGCTCGTCCTTCAGCCGGGCCCGCTCCTCCTTCTGCCGGAGCCGTTCCGCCTTCGTGAGCTTGCGCTCGACGCCGACACCGCCCCAGAACGCGAACCCGGTGACGATCACGCGGGGCGCGCCCGGCTCCCCCGGGACGCCCTCCTCACGGTGGTCGAAGCCGCCCATGACGCCGATGCCGCGCACGACGACCTCGACCCCCGGCTCCACGATCACCTGCACACCGCCCATGATCGCCACGCACTCGATCTCGACCTCGCGGTCCGCGAAGTACGCCTCGCGCAGGTCGATCTCGCCGCCGCCCCAGAACACGAACGAGCGGAACCGCTTCGGCGCCGTCCAGCGCCCCTTGCGCTGGAACCCGGACATGACGGCGACGGCCCACGCCGACGAGCCGTCCCCGCCGACGACCCGCTCCGCCCAACTGCCGCTCCCGGCAGGATCCTTGTGCAGCGACACCGCCGGGACCGCGGCGCCGGAGGCCGGCAGGTCCCCGGTCAGCGGTGCGAGCTCCGCGTACGTCCGCGCCCGGTACGCCGCCTCCAGCCGCTCCTCGAACTCCGCCATGTCCAGCCGCCCCTCCGCCAGGGCGTCCCGGAGGATGTCGGCGACCCGGTCACGATCGGCGTCTGAGGCACGCAGCTGGGGCGCATCGTCGGTCATGCGCAGCAGCCTACGAAATCCCGCGCCAGGGGGGCACCCCCCTGAAGCACGGCGAGACGGCCGGGGAACGCCTCGCGCCGTCGCACGGAACGCCCGCGCACGCTCACGTCCGCCCGCGCCCACCCGCTCCGCGGGCGGGCCTCGCCCGGCCCCACACCGCACGGCACCCCGCGCCGGCGCCGGCACCCCGCACCGCACGGCACCCCGCGCCGGCGCCGGCCCGCCGCGCGTCATCGGGCCGGCCCCAGGGGGCTGCCCGGTGGATGCAGCCGGACGGCACACCTAGGAGACCGCCCGCTGCGCCTCCTCCGACGGGCCGTCACCGGCCGGTGTCCCCCGTCCGGGCGAGTGCAGCATCTTCGCGATCACCGCCTCGATGTCCGGCTCCCGCACCGACAGGTCCACCAGCGGGTACTCCGCGGCGATCCGCGCCACCAGCGGGGCGGCCGACTGCGCCGCCGGGAAGGCCAGCCACTGCCGCGGCCCCTCCACCCGCACCACCCGCGCGGGCGGCACCTCGATCGGCGGTACCTCGCGCTCCAGGTCCACCACGAGCGTCCGCTCGCTCTCCCCGGCGTCGTGCAGCCCGGCGAGCGGGCCGTCGTACATCAGGCGGCCGTGGTCGATGACCATCACCCGTGAGCACAACTGCTCGATGTCCTGGAGGTCGTGCGTGGTGAGCAGCACGGTCGTGCCGCGCTCGGCGTTCAGGTCCCGCAGGAACTCCCGGACCCTGGCCTTGGAGACGATGTCGAGGCCGATGGTCGGCTCGTCGAGGTAGAGCACCTCGGGGTCGTGCAGCAGGGCCGCCGCGATGTCGCCGCGCATGCGCTGTCCCAGCGACAGCTGCCGCACCGGCACGTCCAGCAGGGAGCCCAGTTCGAGGAGTTCGACGCAGCGGTCGAGGTTCTCGCGGTAACGGCCGTCCGGGATGCGGTACATGCGGTGCGCCAGCCGGTAGGAGTCGATCAGCGGCAGGTCCCACCACAGCGTGGTGCGCTGGCCGAACACCACCCCGATGCGGTGCGCCAGCCGCGTCCGCTGACGGGAGGGGTCGATGCCGGCCACCCGCAGCCGTCCGCCGCTCGGGGTGAGGATGCCGGTCAGCATCTTCACCGTCGTCGACTTGCCCGCGCCGTTGGGGCCGATGTAGCCGACCATCTCGCCGCGCGCGACGGTGAAGGAGATCCCGTCGACGGCCCGCACCTGGCGCCGCTCGCTCCTGAGCAGGCCGGTCCGCCTGCGCACGTCGAAGACCTTCTCGACCCGGTCCAGTTCGATGAAGTGACCGTCCACCCCGCCGGAACCGCCCGCACCGCCGGAACCGCCCACCCCGCCGGTGCCACCCGCACCGCCCACGCCGTTGCCACCGCCCACGCCGTTGCCGCCGTTCACACCGTCGCCGCCGTTCATGCCGTCCCCGTCTCCCACGCCGCCCGTCATGTCCCGGCGCGCGTCCCGGCCGCCACCGCCGCCGCCCGGCGCACCGCCCTCGCGTCCCGCCGTCCCTGCCACCCCGGTCCGCTAACTCCCCGTGCTCCGGTACGACCGCAGCCCCGCCCGCCAGGCCAGCCCCGCCAGCGCGCAGCACCCCACCGCCACCAGCGGCGGCGCGAACGCCGCCCACTCCGGCAGGCCCAGCGGATACGGCCGCCCCAGCACGTACGCCGCCGGCACCCAGTTGACGAACGCCAGCGGCAGCACGAAGGTCACCCCACGCACCATCTCCTTGCCGAACACCGTCGGCGGGTACTGCAGCAGCGTCGTGCCGCCGTACGTGAACGCGTTCTGCACCTCGGAGGCGTCCTGCGCGACGAACTGGAACGCCGCGCCCGCCACGAACACCGCGCAGAAGATCCCGCAGCCGCACAGCAGCATCACCGGCATCAGCAGCACCTTCACCGGCGTCCAGTGCAGGTCCAGCACGGACACCGCGTAGCCGAGCACCAGCAGGCCCTGCGTGACCCGGCCCAGCCGGCGCAGCGCGAAACGGTCCGCCGCGGCCTGCGCGAGCACCGGCGCCGGCCGCACCAGCAGCGTGTCGAGCGTGCCGTCGCGCACCCGCCGCCCCAGCCGCTCCATCGACCCGATCGCCAGGTCCGCCAGCCCGAACGACGCACTGGACAGCCCGTACAGGAACGCGACCTCCGCCAGCGTGTACCCGCCGAGCGCGTCCACGCGGGAGAACATCAGCAGGATCGCCACGAAGTCCAGCGCGGTCGCGGCGAAGTTCCCGACCGTCGTCATCACGAACGACGCCCGGTACGCCATCGTGGAGCGGATCCACATCCCGGCGATCAGGCCGTACACCCGCAGCCCCGCCGCCGTCCGGGCACCCCACCCGGCCCCCGCGAACCCGCCGCCCGGCCCCGGCGCCCCCGCGCCGCCCGCGAACCCGCCGCCCGGCCCCGGCCCGGTGGTCTCAGCCACCCTGCACCACCACCCGCCGCGTCGCCACCGACTGCACCAGCCGCCCCGCCGCCAGCAGCACCACTGCCCACGCCCCCTGGAACACGTAGCAGCCCACCGGATCGGCGTGCCCCAGCAGCACATCGGCCGGGGCCTGCAGCAGCGACGACCACGGCAGCACCCGGACGACCTCGCCCAGCGCCCCCGGGAAGACGTTCAGCGGCAGCAGCATCCCCGAACAGAAGGTGCCCGCCAGCCAGGCCATCTGCGTCACGCCCTGCCCGTCCAGCAGCCAGAACGCGCTCAGCGCCACCAGGTACCTCAGCGCGAAACTCACCAGCATCCCCAGCGCCACCGCCACCAGGAACGCCGCCCACGTCAGCACGTCCGCCGGCAGCGCCACCGGGAACACCAGCGCCCCGAACACGAACGGGACCACCCCTCGCCCCAGCAGCTGGAACACCGACCGGCCCAGATCTGCCGCCAGCCACCACGCCTGGAGATCGGCCGGCCGGTACAGGTCGATCGCGACGTCACCCGTACGAATACGTTCCATCAGATCGCTCTCGACGCCGCTGCCCCCGATCGCGAGCGTCGACAGCAACGCCTGCCCCAGCCACACGTACGTCACGGCCTCCGCCCGGTCGTACCCGCCCAGGTGCGGCCGCACGTCCCACAACGCCAGATAGGTGTACACGAGGATCAGACCGAAGACGGTGTTCGTGAACACCCCGGCCGCCGTGGCGGCCCGATACGTCGCGTACCGTCTGAATCCCCCCGCCGCAACGGCCGCGTACAACCGCCCAGCGCCCACGTCGACCGTCCTTCCGGAGCACGACACCGAAGCGCAGGAGCCTAGTGTGCGGGCGACGCGGCGTGCCACGGGATTTCCGGCCCGGACACCCGCGTGCGGCCGGGAACGGAACACGGGGTACGAGAGTCTTCATCATGGGCGCACACAGGCGCTCGAGGCGCACGAGGCGTACGGCGACGTACGACGCGAAACACAGGAGTCCTTGTACGACATGAGCGACGAGCCGCAGCAGCCGAACCAGGGCGGGACGCCCGAAGAGCCACTGGCGGCGCCCGGGGCGGAGGGCGCCACGGCCGGACGGCCGCGCCGCACCGGCTGGCGCCGCGTCATCCCCACCTGGCGCATGGTGCTCGGCGGCGTCGTCACCGTCGTCCTGCTGGTCGTCGGAGCCTTCTTCCTCGGCTACTCCCTGGTCGAGATCCCGCCCGCCAACGCCCTCGCCACCAAGCAGAGCAACGTCTACCTCTACGCCGACGGCTCCGAGATCGCCCGCGACGGCGAGATCAACCGGGAGAACGTCGGCCTCTCGCAGATCTCCAAGGACGCCCAGCACGCCGTCCTCGCCGCCGAGGACCGCGACTTCTACACCGAGTCCGCCGTCGACCCCAAGGCGATGGTGCGCGCCGGCTGGAACACCGCCACCGGCAAGGGCAAGCAGTCCGGCTCCACCATCACCCAGCAGTACGTGAAGAACTACTACCTCGGCCAGGAACAGACCGTCACCCGCAAGGTGAAGGAGTTCTTCATCGCGATCAAGCTGGACCGCAGCCAGTCCAAGGACCAGATCCTCTCCGGCTACCTCAACACCAGCTACTTCGGCCGCAACGCCTACGGCATCCAGGCCGCCGCCCAGGCCTACTACGGCGTCAAGGCCAGAGACCTCGACCCCGCCCGCGCCGCCTACCTCGCCGCCCTCGTCAACGCGCCCAGCGAGTACGACGTCGTCGTCCACCCGGAGAACAAGGCCGCCGCGCTGGCCCGCTGGAACTACGTCCTCGACGGCATGGTCGCGAAGGGCTGGCTCGACCCGTCGAAGCGGGCCGGCATGACCTTCCCCGCGCCGAAGGACGCCACCGTCCCCCTCAGCATGTCCGGCCAGCGCGGCTACCTCGTCGTCGCGATCAGGGACTACCTGGCCAAGAACAAGATCCTCGACGACGAGGCGCTGGACGCGGGCGGCTACCGCATCACCACCACCCTGCAGAAGAAGAAGCAGAACGCCTTCGTCGACGCCGTGAACGACCGGCTGATGTCCAAGCTGGACAAGGACGGCCGCAAGGTCGACACCTACGTCCGCGCCGGCGGCGCCGCCGTCGACCCCAGGACCGGCAAGGTCGTCGCCATGTACGGCGGCGTCGACTACGTCAAGCAGTACACCAACAACGCCACCCGCCGGGACTTCCAGGTCGGCTCCACCTTCAAGCCGTTCGTGTTCACCGCCGCCGTCGAACACGGCTCCAGCACGCAGGACGGCCGCCCCATCACCCCCAACACCTACTACGACGGCACCAACGCGCGCCCCGTCCAGGGCTGGGACGGCGGCCACTACGCCCCCGAGAACGAGGACCAGGTCTCCTACGGCGACGTCACCGTCCGCGAGGCCACCGACAAGTCCGTCAACTCCGTGTACGCGCAGATGGCCGTCGACGTCGGCTCCGACAAGGTCAAGCAGACCGCCGTCAGCCTCGGCCTCCCCGCCGACACACCCGACCTGACCGCCTCCCCGTCCATCGCCCTCGGCCCGGCCAACGCCAGCGTGCTCGACATGGCCGAGGCGTACGCGACCCTCGCCAACCACGGCAAGCGCGCCCCCTACACGCTGATCGAGAAGATCACCAAGGGCAACGCCCACACGGTCGCCCTGCCCGCGCGGACCACCACCCGGGCCGTCAGCCGCCAGGCCGCCGACACCACCACCGCCGTCCTGCGCAGCGTCGTCCAGAACGGCACCGCCACCGCCGCCCAGGGCGCCGGCCGCCCCGCCGCCGGCAAGACCGGTACCGCCGAGGACGACAAGGCGGCCTGGTTCGCCGGCTACACGCCCGACCTCGCCACCGTCGTCGCCGTCATGGGCCAGGACCCCGTCACCGCCGCCCACAAGTCGCTCTACGGCGCGACGGGCCTGCCCCGCATCAACGGCGGCGGAGCACCCGCGGAGATCTGGGCCCAGTTCACGAGGAACGCCCTCAAGAACACCCCCGTCCACGACTTCGACCTGCGCCTGCAGAGCGGCGCCGACGTGCTCCAGCCGCCGCCCGGCGGCGCCGCCTCGCAGTCCCCCGGCACCGGCGGCCAGGACGACGACGGCGCCACCGGCGGCCCGGACACCGAGGGCCGGGACCAGGGGCGGACGGGCGGCACCGGCGGCCCCACGGGAGACCCCACCGGCGACGCCACCGGCGGCACCCCCGGCACCGGCGCCGGCGGCACGACCGGCGGCACGCCCACCACCGGCGGAGACACCACCTCCGGCCCCGGCGGGGACAGCACGGGCGGCACGACCGGCGACCCCGTCGGCACCACGACCGGCGACAGCGGCACGGCGACGACCGGGAGCGGACCGAACGTCTACCCCCGCCGAACGTGACGGCCGCCGCCCGCGGCTGACAGCAGCCGCCCGCGGCGACAGCAGCAGAAAAAGGGGCTGGTGACCACAGGGTCACCAGCCCCTTTCGCATACGGCCGCCACGGGGCCGTCCGGACGGACCGCACACCATCCGCGCCGGGCCCCGGGCCTCGGCGGGACGGGCACGGCGGCCGCACGGGCCGGTCCCGATCCACGGCGGCCCGGGACCGGACGATCCGGAGCGGACCCTCCGGACCGGGGGCCTTGGCAGGCCCTCTACAGGTACAGCCCGGTGGAGTCCTCCGACTCCTCGAACCGGTCCGCGGCCACGGCGTGCAGATCCCGCTCACGCATCAGCACGTAGGGAGTGCCCCGCACCTCCACCTCGGCACGGTCCTCCGGGTCGAACAGCACCCGGTCGCCCGGCTCCACGGTCCGTACGTTCTGACCCACCGCGACCACCTCGGCCCAGGCCAGCCGGCGTCCCACCGCCGCCGTGGCGGGAATCAGGATGCCGCCGCCCGAACGCCGCTCGCCCTCGCCGGTCTCCTGCCGGACCAGAACACGGTCGTGCAGCATCCGGATGGGCAGCTTGTCGTGATGGGTGCTGTGCTCGTTTCTCTTGGCGCTCACGCCTCGAACCTACCTGCCTTCAGCCCCCGCGCACGCGGGTGGGTCACCCTGCTCAGTCCCGGCGCCGCCGCACGCTCAGCGCCAGCAGCCCGACCAGCCCCACGGCGACCAGCGCGACCGGCACGACCCGCTCCAGGCGCGGCGCCCCGTCCTCGTCCACGAACTGCGCGCGCACCTCGCTCACCACCCGGTTGACCTGCACGTACGCACGGCCGACCGTGTGGTCGACATGGGAGGCGACCTTCGCCTTCGCGTCCCCGACGATCGTCTTCGGGTGCACCCGCGCCCCGATCTCGTCGAGCGTCTCGGCCAGCACCTCACGGCGGCGCTTGATGTCCGCCTCGATCTGCGCCGGGGTCCTGGAGTCCGCCGTGTCCGCCACCGTACCGCCTCCGATGTCCACTGATGCCTGTTCGGAACAGTCTGTCAGCTCCGCGTCCGACCGCACTGTCGGCACCCCCGGTTACCCTCGGAGCGGCACGGTAATGACTTGACGCACGCACGAGGAGACCACCCCGATGACCGAGCGACTCCAGCCCGGGGACACGGCCCCCGACTTCACCCTGCCCGACGCCGACGGCAACGAGGTCTCGCTGGCCGGTCACAAGGGCCGCAAGGTCATCGTCTACTTCTACCCGGCGGCCCTGACGCCCGGCTGCACCAAGCAGGCCTGCGACTTCACCGACAACCTCGACGTGCTGGCCGGCGCCGGCTACGACGTGATCGGCATCTCCCCCGACAAGCCGGAGAAGCTGGCGAAGTTCCGCGACAAGGAGTCCCTGAAGGTCACGCTCCTCGCCGACCCGGACAAGCGGGTCCTGGAGGCCTACGGCGCCTTCGGCGAGAAGAAGCTGTACGGCAAGACGGTCGTCGGCGTCATCCGCTCCACGGTGATCGTCGACGAGGACGGCAAGGTCGAGCGGGCCCTGTACAACGTCAAGGCCACGGGCCACGTCGCCAAGATCATCAAGGACCTTGGCGTCTGAGCGCCCCGCCCCCGCAGAGCCCCACCCCCGAGCCCGCGCGGCCCGCACCGGATCCCCCGGCACGGGCCGCGTCCGCGTGCGTATGCCGTGCGTGACGATCCGACCACCGGTTCGTTACTCCGTACAAGCCACGAACGTGTGGCCGAGAACGGAGGGGATCCATGGGGGCGAGCGCGTACACCCGGGAGCGACTGGAGGAGGCGGCCCGGGGAGCACGGACGCTGTCGGAGGCGCTGGAGAAGCTGGGCGTGGACCCCAGGAGCCCGACCCGGCGCTATGTGGCGGCGCGGATGCGGAAACTGGGGGTGGACGTCTCGCACTTCGAGCGGGAGGGGGTGAAGTGGACGAGGGAGGTCCTGGAACCAGTGGTGGCCGCGTCGAGCAGTGTCAACGAGGTGCTGCGGCGGCTCGGCCTGGACGTCGTCGGCGGGCATCACACCCACATCTCCCGGCGCATCAGGGCCTGCGGCATCGACACTTCGCACTTCACACCGGCGGTCCGGACGGAGCGCACGGGACGCCACCGTCCTCGCCGCACAGCTGCGGAACTCCTGGTCGAGGAGACGTCGGCGCACGCCCTGCGCGTTCCGAACAGCCGGCTCAGGAGGGCGTTGAGCGAGTCGGGGGTGCAGGAGCGATGCGCCCTGTGCGGTATCGACGGAACCTGGCTGGGGGCTCCGCTCCCGCTGGAGGTCGATCACATCGACGGGAACTGGCGGAACAACCGGATCGGGAACCTGCGCCTGCTCTGCCCGAACTGTCACTCGGCGACCGACACTTACCGCGGGCGCGGCAAGAGGCGCCGAAAAGGCGCCGCCGCATGAGCGACGGTGCGCGCTACACCTGGCAACAGCTGGAGGACGCCGCCTCTTGCTGTGCCGACCTCGACGAGGTGATCGCCTTCTTCGGAGCCCGCCCTTACGGTTACCTCCGCACCTATCTGACCAAGCGCTTCGCCCACTACGGCATCGACATCTCCCACTTCCGCCCCTGTGGCAGGCAGTTGCGGCCATCACGCGACGAACTCCGGTCGGCAGTAGCCGAGTCGGTCTCCCTCGCCGAGGTGCTGCGCCGGCTGGAGCTCGGAAGCCACGGTACCCAGCGAGCGCGACTTCGGCAGTGGATCGCCGACGACAAGCTTTCGACCGCACACTTCCTGGGGCAGGCGCACCGGCGGGGAAAGCCCTCGCCCACCGCCCTGCGGCCGGAGGGCGTTCTGGTGCGGCACGAGGCCGGACACCGGACGAGCACCAGGCGCCTCCGCCAGGCGCTCCGCGCGGTCGGCGTTCCCGAGCAGTGCGCCCGGTGCGGGACGGGTCCGGAATGGTTCGGCCGACCCATGACGCTGGAGATCGACCACATCAACGGGGACTGGAGCGACGACCGGCAGGAGAACCTGCGGCTGTTGTGCCCCAACTGCCATGCGATCACCAGCACCTGGTGCAGAGGAGGCGGAGGGCGTGCGGCACGCCACCCAGTAGAGTAGGCACCGCCGCGGGCCCGTATCCCAGCTGGCAAGAGGACACCGGTTTAGATCCGGTGCGTCGTGGGTTCGAGTCCCACCGGGCCCACAGGTGAAAGAGGGGCCGCGTCTTCGATTCGAAGGCGCGGTCCCTCTTTGCGGGCTTACCCCAGCAGCTCCCGCACCGCCGGTACCAGCGCGCGGAACGCCTTGCCGCGGTGGCTGATCGCGTTCTTCTCCTCGGGGGTCAGTTCGGCGCAGGTGCGCGTCTCCCCGTCGGGCTGGAGGATCGGGTCGTAGCCGAAGCCGTGGGTGCCCGCCGGGGTGTGGCGCAGGGTGCCGGGGAGGTGGCCCTCGACCACCCGTTCCGTGCCGTCGGGGAGGGCGAGGGCGGCCGCGCAGGCGAAGTGGGCGGCGCGGTGTTCCTCGTCGATGTCGGAGAGCTGGGCGAGGAGGAGGTCGAGGTTGGCCTTGTCGTCGCCGTGCCGGCCCGCCCAGCGGGCGGAGAAGATGCCGGGGGCGCCGCCGAGGACGTCGACGCAGAGGCCGGAGTCGTCGGCGACGGCGGGGATGCCGGTGGCCCGGGCGAGGGCGTGGGCCTTGAGGAGGGCGTTCTCGGCGAAGGTGACGCCGGTTTCCCTGACGTCGGGGATGTCGGGGTAGGCGTCGGCGCCGATGAGCTCGTGGGTGAGGCCTGCGTCGGCGAGGATGGCCCTCAGTTCGGCGATCTTTCCGTTGTTGCGGGTGGCGAGGATGAGGCGGGTCATGCCGTCCAGTATCCCGGCTGGTCCCGCCCCGGTTCGTCGCGGTGTCGTCGCCCCGGTCCGGTCCCGTCGCCCCGGTCCGTGCCTGCCGGTCGCTCGGTTCGGTCAGGGGGTCAGGGGGTGCAGACCTTGGTGAGTTCGCCGGCCGCGTCGGTGACGGGGCTGATGTCGGGGGTCCGGTCGCCGTTCTCGACGGCGGTGCGGACGTTGTCGACGGCGGCGCCGAGGTCGTCGACGGCCTTGTTGACGTCGGCGTTGTCGGTTCTGTCGCCGATCTTCTTCAGGTTCCGCTCGATGGCGTCGAGGGACTGGCCGGTGCGGGTGGGGTCGTCGGCCGCGTTCTCGACCGCCTGCTGGAGGTCGGTGACGCTGTCCGCGATGGAGTCGGCGGTCTGGACGCAGTCGAGTGCCTTGTCCACGGCGCTGCAGCCGGTGAGGGCCAGGGTGAGCACGGCGGCGGCAGCGGTGGTGATGGCGGTGGTGCGGCCGGGGCGTCGGTGTCGGCTGGCGGCCATGGCGTGGGTTCCCTCCCCGTGGCGGGCGCCTGGTGGGCGCCGGTCGTCGTCGGTGCGGGCGTACGGCGGTGTGCCGTACGCCCGCACCGGTAGGGACGCGGTGCGGGGTGGGCGGGTTGCCCGTGGTGGCCTCGTCGGCTTGGGCTGTTTTTTACCTGGCGAGGGAGGTCTCGAGTGCGGCGCGCTGGATGGCGGTGAGGTCGGCGCAGCCGGCGGCGGCGAGGTCGAGGAGGGTGTTGAGTTCGTCGCGGGTGAAGGGTTCGGCCTCGGCGGTGCCCTGGACCTCGACGAAGCGGCCGTCGCCGGTGCAGACGACGTTCATGTCGGTGTCGGCGCGGACGTCCTCCTCGTAGCACAGGTCGAGGAGGGGGACGCCGCCGACGATGCCGACGGAGACGGCGGAGACGGTGCCGGTGAGGGGCTGGCGGCCGGGGCGGACGATCTTCTTGGCCCGGGCCCAGGCGATGGCGTCGGCGAGGGCGACGTAGGCGCCGGTGATGGCGGCGGTGCGGGTGCCGCCGTCGGCCTGGAGGACGTCGCAGTCGAGGACGACGGTGTTCTCGCCGAGGGCCTTGTAGTCGACGACGGAGCGCAGCGAGCGGCCGATGAGGCGGGAGATTTCGTGGGTGCGGCCGCCGATCCTGCCCTTGACGGATTCGCGGTCGCCGCGGGTGTTGGTGGAGCGGGGCAGCATGGCGTATTCGGCGGTGACCCAGCCTTCGCCGCTGCCCTTGCGCCAGCGCGGGACGCCTTCGGTGACGGAGGCGGTGCAGAGGACCCTGGTGTCGCCGAAGGAGACGAGGACGGAGCCCTCGGCGTGCTTGCTCCAGCCGCGTTCGATGGTGACGGGGCGGAGTTGTTCGGGGGTGCGGCCGTCGATTCGAGACATGGCGTCGAGCCTAGTGCCCCGTGGTGGGGCCGGAGTGCCGCCCTGGCGGGCCGGGGCGTGTGGTGGGGGCGGGCTCCGGTACGGCGGGCGCCGGCGGGTTCTGGGGGTTCGTGGGGCGGGGCCCCTCCCGCGGCGGGAGGGACCCCGGGGTGCCGGGCGGGCCGGTGTCACATCATGTCTTCGATCTCGGCCGCGATGGGGTCGGCGTCGGTGCCGATGACGACCTGGACGGCGGTGCCCATGGTGACGACGCCGTGGGCGCCGGCGGCCTTGAGGGCGGCTTCGTCGACCAGCGAGGGGTCGTTGACCTCGGTGCGCAGGCGGGTGATGCAGCCTTCGATCTCGTCGATGTTGTCGATGCCGCCGAGCCCGGCAACGATCTTCTCAGCCTTGCTGGCCATGTTCCTTCTCCCTGATCCGAACCGCTTTGTCGCAGTAACCCACAGTTGGCTGATCTTCGCGAGCGGTTGTGCCGTGGGTGCCCGTGGGCGGCGGTCACGACAGCGGAACCGTCGCCGACTGGTCTACACCAGCTTGCGGACGGGGGACAAACGCGGTCAAGGGCTGGGCGGGCGGCTTGGCGGACCGGCGCGGGGGAGGTCCGTCGTACCGTGGGGAGGCGGCCGGGCGGCCGGATTCCCGGTGGCGCCGCGAGGGCCGCGCGGACGGACCCGGCGGGCTTCCCGTGAGGCGCGGGGGCGGGGCTCGACGGCGTGGCCCGGGGGGCGTCCGGCGGGCACTGCGCGTAGTCCCCGAGTAGCAGGATTCGCGGGTTCCTCGGGCCGCCCCCGTCGTGCTACAACAGGTCTACACCACTAGGTGGTGTAGACCAGAGACGCCGCCGTCCCTCCCCCTGTCACGGGCGGCGCCCTGCCCACTGGAGGAAGTTGTGACCACGGCCACCGCCGCTCCCGCGGCCGAGAAGAAGAAGGGCGCCGGCCCGATGGCCGTGCTGCAGCGCATCGGCCGCAGCCTGATGCTGCCCGTGGCGGTCCTGCCCGCGGCCGCCCTTCTGGTGCGTCTCGGCAACGCGGACATGCTGGGACGGCCCTCCTTCCCCACGTTCCTGACGAAGATCGCGGGCTTCATGGCGGCCGGCGGCAACGCGATCCTCGACAACATGGCGCTGCTGTTCGCCGTGGGCATCGCGATCGGCTTCGCCAAGAAGTCGGACGGCTCGACGGCGCTCGCGGCCGTCGTGGGCTACCTGGTCTTCAAGAACGTGCTGGGCACGTTCACCGACAAGAGCCTGCCGAAGGTGGCGCAGGTCGTCGACGGCAAGATCGTCATGGTGGACGCGCCGGTGGACGCCAAGGTCCTCGGCGGCGTGGTGATGGGTCTCGTGGTGGCCCTGCTCTACCAGCGCTTCTACCGCACCAAGCTGCCGGACTGGGCGGGCTTCTTCGGCGGCCGCCGGCTGGTCCCGATCCTGTCGGCCTTCGCGGGCCTGGTCATCGGCATCGTCTTCGGCTACATCTGGCCGGTGCTGGGCACGGGTCTGCACCACCTCGGTGAGTGGCTGGTGGGGTCCGGGGCCGTCGGCGCGGGCATCTTCGGTGTCGCCAACCGCGCGCTGATCCCGATCGGCATGCACCACCTGCTGAACTCCTTCCCCTGGTTCCAGGCCGGCGAGTACCACGGCAAGAGCGGCGACATCCAGCGCTTCCTGGCCGGCGACCCGACGGCGGGCCAGTTCATGACGGGCTTCTTCCCGATCATGATGTTCGCGCTGCCGGCCGCCTGCCTGGCGATCGTGCACTGTGCGCGCCCCGAGCGCCGCAAGGTCGTCGGCGGCATGATGCTCTCGCTGGCGCTGACGTCGTTCGTGACCGGTGTGACCGAGCCGATCGAGTTCACGTTCATGTTCATCGCGCCGGTCCTCTACGCCTTCCACGCCGTGCTCACCGGCGTCTCGATGGCGCTGACCTGGGCCCTGGGCATGAAGGACGGGTTCGGCTTCTCGGCGGGTGCGGTCGACTTCGCGCTGAACCTGGGCATCGCGAGCAACCCGTGGGGTCTGGTGCTGGTGGGCCTGTGCTTCGCGGCGGTCTACTACGCGGTCTTCCGCTTCGCCATCACCAGGTTCGACCTGCCCACGCCGGGCCGTGAGTCCGACGAGGAGCTCGCGGAGATGCAGAAGGCGGAGGCCAAGTAGGGCCTCCCGGACACCGACGCCGAAGGGCGCGTTCCCCGGCCCGCTGCGGACCGGGGAACGCGCCCTTCGTTCTGTTCGACCGGGAGCGGCCGGGGAGCGCGCCTTCCCCGAGGACACCGGGGGCCGCGTTCCAGCTCCGGCACGTCGCGGGCTGCGCGGCCGCTCGGCGCGGCCTCAGACGTCGTACGACGCCCCCGGCGCGGCGAGCTCGACCGGCCCGTCGTAGACCGCGCGGGCGTCCGCCAGGTTGATCCGGGGGTCGGTCCACGGGGGGATGTGGGTGAGCAGCAGGCGGCGGGCGTGGGCCCGGGCGGCGGTCTCGCCGGCCTCGCGGCCGTTGAGGTGCAGGTCCGGGATGGCCTCCTTGCCGTGGGTGAAGGCGGCCTCGCACAGGAACAGGTCGGCGTCGTGGGCGAGTTCGTCCAGCGCCTCGCTGACGCCGGTGTCGCCCGAGTACGTCAGCGTCCGCCCGCCGTGTTCGAGGCGGATGCCGTACGCCTCCACGGGGTGGGCCACCCGCTCGATGTGGACGGTGAAGGGGCCGATGTCGAAGGTGCCCGGCTTGACCGTGCGGAAGTCGAACACCTCGCTCATGGACGAGGCGGTGGGGGTGTCGGCGTAGGCGGTGGTGAGCCGGTGCTCGGTGCCTTCGGGTCCGTAGACGGGCAGGGGGTCGCAGCGGCCGCCGTCGTAGCGGTAGTAGCGCACGACGAAGTAGGAGCACATGTCGATGCAGTGGTCGACGTGCAGGTGGCTGAGGAAGATCGCGTCGAGGTCGTAGAGACCGCAGTGGCGCTGCAGCTCGCCCAGGGCGCCGTTGCCCATGTCGAGGAGCAGCCGGAAGCCGTCGGCCTCGACGAGATAGCTCGAACAGGCCGATTCCGCGGACGGGAACGACCCCGAGCAGCCGACGACGGTGAGCTTCATGAAGCAGAAACCTCCGCTGGCGGGAAGACATCGGAAAGGGGTGACGGGGGTCGTGCGGTCCGTCGAGCGTAAGGGGCGAAAGGGCGGGTCGCTCCTCCACCAAGGGCTGTTGTGGGCGAACTCACCTGTGGTGTCACCGGATCGGCTGGATGTGGGGCGCGTGCGGTTGTCCCAAGGGCGCGCGGTGCGGATCGCGCGCCGGTAACGTCGTCCGTATGGACACGTCCTGGTGGCTGGCGCTCGCGGCGGTGGTGCTGCTCGCGCTCGTCGCCACGCTCGTCGACGGGTGGGGACGGGGGCGGCGGCCCGCCCGGCGCCGGTCCTGGGCGGCGGGGCGGGGCGGTGGGGCGCGGCCGCAGCCCGCGGAGATCTGGTGGGCGCACGTGCCGAACGCCGAGGGGCGCGAGGGCGGCGCCGGTGCGGTGGCGAAGGACCGGCCCTGCCTGGTGCTGTCCGTGCACGGCAGGCGGGTGCGGGTGGCCCGGATCACCAGCAGGGACCGCGGCGAGCGGGCGGGTGTGATCCCGCTGCCGCCGGGTTCGGTGGGGGACGCGCAGGGCCGTATCAGCTTCCTGGAGACCGACCAGGTGCGGGAGGTGCCGGTGTGGGACTTCCGGCACCGGGTGGGTGTGGTGGATCCCGTGCTGTGGGACCAGGTGCGCTACCTGGCCGGGTGAGGCGGTGGCCGGGCGCCGGCCGGCCGCTCGCGGTCCTGGTCCGGACGGCACGGACGGGTGCGGGGGCCGGGCCGGCGGCGCCGGGGGCCGGCGGGCGTTCACGGCCTTCTCACCTCCACCGTGACGGTCCACTCCCCCGCGCCCTCGCAGGCGGCCGGGTCCGTCGTGGTGGCGCACGGGGGGCGGGACGAGGTGAGCCGGGCGGTCCCGGGCCTGACGGCGTCGAAGGCGGCGACGGCGTCGCCGGGCAGGACGACGATGCCGGCGTTGGCGGCCCGCAGGACGTCGCCGGTGGCCCTGACCGGTGTCCAGGGGCGGTCCCTGGTGCCGTCGAGGGTGAGGCGGAGCTGTCCGCCGGGGGTCAGGCAGAGGGTGCGGCCGGAGTCGGCCGCGGTGAGTTCGACGCGGTCCGCGCAGCGCGCCGGGGAGGGCCGCGTGGTGGCGGACGGGGACGCGGAGGGCCGGCCGGCCCCGGTCGTGGGCGCGGTGGGGGACGGCGGGCCCGGCCGGGAGGACGGGCCGGACGCCGGCGGTGCCGCCGTGGGGGACGCCGTGCCGTCGGCGGGGCCGTCGGCCTCGGTGCCGCAGGCCGCGAGGAGCAGCGCGGCCGCCGCCGCGAGGGTGACGGCGGCGGAGGCCCGGTGGAAGGTCGTCGTCCGGCGCATGGGGCGGCCGCCTTTCTGCCAGTGCGGTGCGGGTGCCCGTTTCCCTGGCGCCCTATGTGACGTCTTCCAGCACAGCAGGCCTGCCGGACGCGCGCACAGCGGAGCCCGGTCGGATCCTTCCGGATCCGGCCGGGCTCGTGCCGTTCGTGCGGCCGGGGACCGCGGGTCCGGTCTGGGGCGTGTTTCGAAAGTAGCGTCGTCCGTCCGAAGGGCGGGCCCGGCGGCGTCTGGTGCGTGCGATCGCAAGGCGGAGGGTCGCCCCGATACTGGATGTATCGGGGTGATCCCGACAACGCGGCGAGCGTGCGTGCCAGGCGTCGCCGGGCAGACGGGACTTTCGAAACACGCCCTAGGCCCAGAGCTGGCCGTGCAGCGTCTCGATCGCCTCTTCGGTGGTGGCGGCCGTGTAGACGCCGGTGGAGAGGTACTTCCAGCCGCCGTCGGCGACGACGAAGACGATGTCGGCGCTCTCGCCCGCCTTCAGGGCCTTGCGGCCGACGCCGATCGCGGCGTGCAGGGCCGCGCCGGTGGAGACGCCCGCGAAGATGCCCTCCTGCTGCAGCAGCTCGCGGGTGCGGGTGACCGCGTCGGCCGAGCCGACGGAGAAGCGGGTGGTGAGCACGGAGGCGTCGTACAGCTCGGGGACGAAGCCCTCGTCGAGGTTGCGCAGGCCGTAGACGAGGTCGTCGTAGCGCGGCTCGGCGGCGACGATCTTCACGTCCGGCTTGTGTTCGCGCAGGTAGCGGCCGACGCCCATGAGGGTGCCGGTGGTGCCGAGGCCCGCGACGAAGTGGGTGACGGAGGGCAGGTCGGCGAGGATCTCCGGGCCGGTGGTGGCGTAGTGGGCGCCGGCGTTGTCGGGGTTGCCGTACTGGTACAGCATCACCCAGTCGGGGTGCTCGGCGGCCAGCTCCTTGGCGACGCGCACGGCGGTGTTGGAGCCGCCGGCCGCGGGCGAGGAGATGATCTCGGCGCCCCACATGCGCAGCAGGTCCCGGCGTTCCTGGGAGGTGTTCTCGGGCATCACGCAGACCATGCGGTAGCCCTTGAGCTTGGCCGCCATGGCCAGGGAGATGCCGGTGTTGCCGGAGGTCGGCTCGAGGATGGTGCACCCCGGGGTGAGGCGCCCGTCCTTCTCCGCCTGCTCGATCATGTGCAGTGCGGGGCGGTCCTTGACCGAGCCGGTCGGGTTGCGGTCCTCCAGCTTCGCCCAGATGCGGACGTCCTCGGACGGCGACAGCCGCGGCAGGCGCACCAGTGGGGTGTTGCCGACCGCGGCGAGCGGGGAGTCGTAACGCATCCGGATCAGGCCATGCCGCCGGCCACGGCCGGCAGGATCGTCACGTTGTCGCCGTCGGCGAGCTTGGTGTTGATGCCGTCGAGGAAGCGGACGTCCTCGTCGTTGAGGTAGACGTTGACGAAGCGGCGCAGCTGGCCGCCGTCGACGATGCGGGCCTGGATGCCGGTGTGCCGGGTCTCGAGGTCGGCGAAGAGGTCGGCGAGGGTGTCCCCGTTGCCCTCCACGGCCTTCTGGCCGTCGGTGTACTGGCGGAGGATGGTCGGGATACGGACCTCGATGGCCATGGCTTCGGACTCCTGTCGAATGGAGGTCGGGTCGGTGGACGCGCGGCGGCACGGAGCGTTCGGTCACGCGGGGCGGGGCGCCGTGGCTCACAGCCGTACGGCGGCGGTGTGCTGCGTCAACAGATGGCGCTGTCGAGCCGGCACAGGTCGACGTGCAGCCGCGCCACGAGCAGGGCGCCCGGCGTCTTCTCGCTCACGTCGTCCATAACCATGGGCTCATCGTATCGATTCCCGGCACCCGGTCCGGAGTGCCGTATCATCCTGCGGACGTTGCCCGACCGAAGGGTGAGATCAGTAGGCGTCGACGACCTTGACCTCCTCCTCGGTGATCTCCCCCTCCACGATCCGGAACGAGCGGAACTGGAAGTCGCCGGCGCCGTCGGTGTCGGCGGTGGAGACCAGGACGTAGTGCGCGCCGGGCTCGTTGGCGTAGGAGACGTCGGTGCGGGAGGGGTAGGCCTCGGTCGCGGTGTGGGAGTGGTAGATCACGACCGGTTCCTCGTCGCGGTCGTCCATCTCGCGGTACAGCTTGAGCAGGTCCTGCGAGTCGAACTCGTAGAAGGTGGGCGAGCGGGCGGCGTTCAGCATGGGGATGAACCGCTCGGGGCGGCCGGAGCCCGCCGGGCCGGCGACGACGCCGCACGCCTCGTCGGGGTGGTCCTCGCGGGCGTGGGCGACGATCCGGTCGTACAGGGCCTGGGTGATGGTCAGCATGAGCCTCAGGATAAGCAGGCGGGCCGCCCCGTACCGAAGGGTGGTACGAAGCGGCCCACATGACGGACGTCCTGAGCGGCGGCCGCGGGGTTCCCACGAGCGGTCCCGGCGGCCGGACGTCCGGGCGGAGGGGGTCAGCCCACGTTCTCGAGCTCCGGCTCGCGACGGGAGGTGACCTCCGGGTTGCGGGCCTTGAGGACCCACCATCCGATGCCGAGGGCGACCGCCCACACGGCCATCACGTACAGGCAGACCCGGGAGTCGGCGTCGTAGGCGATCAGGCCCGTGACGAAGAGCAGGAAGGCGATCGCGATCCAGCTGCACACCGCGCCGCCCGGCGCGGGGAAGGAGGAGGCGCGCAGCCGGCCCGCGTCGACGGCGCGGCGGTACAGGACGTGGCTGACGAGGATCATCAGCCAGGTCCAGATGCCGGCGGCGGTGGCGACGGAGGTGACGTAGCCGAAGGCCTTCTCGGGGACGACGTAGTTCAGGACGACGCCGATGCCCATGAAGGCGACGGAGACGGTGATGCCGAGGGCCGGCGTCTTGGAGGCGGACAGCTTGCTGAAGACCCGCGGGGCCTCGCCGTTGTCGGCGAGGGTGCGCAGCATGCGGCCGGTGGAGTACATGCCGGAGTTGCAGGACGACAGGGCGGCGGTGAGCACGACGAAGTTGACGATGGCGGCGCCGGCCGGGATGCCGATGACCGCGAACGCCTTCACGAAGGGGCTGACACCCGGGGCGAACTCGGTCCACTTGACCACGCACAGGATGACGGTGAGGGCGCCGACGTAGAACAGGGCGATGCGCCAGGGCAGGGTGTTGATCGCCTTGGGGAGGGTCTTCTCCGGGTCCTCGGACTCACCGGCGGTGACGCCGACCAGCTCGACGGCGAGGTAGGCGAACATGACGCCCTGCAGGGTCATCAGGGACGAGCCGATGCCCTTGGGGAAGAAGCCGTCGAAGGCCCACAGGTTGGAGACGGCCGCGGTGTCGCCGGCGGCGCTGAAGCCGAAGGTGAGGACGCCCAGGCCGATGACGATCATGCCGATGAGGGCGGTGACCTTGACCATGGAGAACCAGAACTCGATCTCGCCGAAGAGCTTCACCGAGATCAGGTTGGCCACGAACAGCACGACGAGGAAGACCAGCGCCGTCACCCACTGCGGGACGGACGGGAACCAGTAGTGGACGTAGATCGCGGCGGCCGTCAGCTCGGCCATGCCGGTCACCACCCACATCAGCCAGTACGTCCAGGCGGTGAAGTAGCCGAAGAACGGGCCGAGGAACTCGCGGGAGTACTCGGCGAAGGAGCCCGAGACCGGGCGGTAGAGCAGGAGCTCGCCGAGCGCCCGCATGATGAAGAAGATGATGACGCCCGCGAGGGCGTACATGAGGATGAGACTGGGGCCGGCCTTGGCGATGTTCGCCCCGGCGCCCAGGAAGAGGCCGACGCCGATGGCGCCGCCGATCGCGATCATCTGGACCTGGCGGCTGCCGAGTCCTCGCTCGTATCCCTCTTCGGGAGCGTCGCCGCTCACGACGTCATTGCGGCCGTGCTCGTCGTAGCTCTTCCCGACCTGCGATGAGGTCATGTGTGGTGCGCCTTTCTCCATGCCGACCCGGGCCGCTGGTCGGCCGCGGATCGGGTTGCGATCCCCCCGGATACCTGGAGCTGAGCGGCCTGCGGAGCCGCTCGTGCCTGGCCGGCGGTTGCCGACTCGGTGGCGCACCCGACGGGACATGGGTGGTGTCCGCCGGGCGGTCGTGAAGATTTACCACGCGCGCGGGACTGATCGTCGGTGCGCGCTGTGGCGCATCGCACAGGAAGAAGGGGACAAAGCGCACCACGACCGGCCGTACCGGGCCGGCGCGGTGACGGGATCGTTATCCGGATTTGAGTGTCCGTTGAGCGAACACCCCACCGGTCACGCCCGGGCAGATCAGGGCATAAGGGTGCTGACGAGGGTCTCCTGGAGGCCGCCGAGCCAGAGGTAGGCCATCACCATGGGCTTGCGCGGGTCCTCGTCCGGGAGCCGGAAGAGGTCGTCGGTGTCGTCCTCCTCGGAGATCTCCAGCCGGGAGCCGATGGCCAGGCGCAGGTCGTTCAGGGCGCCGAGCCACCGCCTGGACTCCTGCGGCGACAGGCGCAGCACCGCTGCGCCCTCGCCGGCGGACGCGGAGGCCAGCTCGTCCAGCGAGCGGATCACCGCGAGGGCGTTGTCGCGCTTGCCGGCGCGCAGGTCGTTCTCGGTGTAGCGGCGGAACTCGGCGGAGTGCGCGCGCTGCTCCTCGGCCTTCTGCGGTGAGGCGGGGGCCTCCTCGGGGTCGCTGTAGGCGTCGGGGAACAGCCGCCTGAGCACCGGGTCGGAGGGCGGCTCGCTCGGGCCGTCGGCGAACAGCTCGGCGAGCGGATCGGCGGACCCGCCGTCGGCGGGGCCGGGGCCGATCAGCTCCAGGAGCTGCACGGCCAGCGACCTGATGATGGAGATCTCGACGTCGTCGAGCGCGACGGCCGCGCCGCCGCCGGGAAGCGGTTCGAAGTGTCCTGGCATGGAGGTGGGTTCGCTGCCTGTCGGTCCTGGGGGCTATTTCCGGTCCTGCTGGAGGGTGGCCCACAGACCGTAACCGTGCATGGCCTGCACGTCCCGCTCCATCTCCTCGCGGCTGCCGCTGGAGACGACCGCCCGGCCCTTGTGGTGGACGTCGAGCATGAGCTTGGTGGCCTTGTCCTTGGAGTAGCCGAAGTACGTCTGGAAGACGTACGTCACGTAGCTCATGAGGTTGACCGGGTCGTTGTGGACGATCGTGACCCAGGGCACGTCGGGCTCGGGGACGGCGAATGTTTCCTCCGCCGACTCGGGGCGTTCGATCTCTGCGGGAGCGGGTGAGGTCACATGCCCATGCTGCCACCGCCGGGGGGTAGGAGCACAAACGGACCCCGCCGCGCTGCGCCGTTCGTGCCCGCCCGGCCGGGCGGGTGCGGAGGTGATCCGCACGACGGCCCCAGAAATCGTCAGACTGACGAAATCGGAGTACGATCCCGCACCATGAACACAGCGGACCTTGGGCTGCCGGTGGACGTTCCCTCGACGGCGCTCTTCACGGACCAGTACGAGCTCACGATGCTGCAGGCATCCCTGAAGGCCGGCACCGCCGGGCGGCGGAGCGTCTTCGAGGTCTTCACCCGGCGCCTGCCCGACGGACGGCGCTACGGCGTCGTGGCGGGCACCGGCCGCGTCCTGGACGCGGTGGCGAACTTCCGCTTCGACCCGGGCGTCCTGTCCTTCCTGCGCGACCGCGGTGTCGTCGACGAGGCGACACTTCAGTGGCTGGCGGACTACCGGTTCAGCGGCGACATCTGGGGCTACCCGGAGGGCGAGGTGTACTTCCCCGGCTCGCCGATCATGCGGGTGGAGGGCACCTTCGGCGAGTGCGTGCTGCTGGAGACCGTGATCCTGTCGATCCTCAACCACGACTCGGCGATCGCGGCCGCCGCCTCGCGCATGTCGTCCGCCGCCGGTGACCGGCCGCTGATCGAGATGGGCGCGCGCCGCACCCACGAGCTGGCCGCGGTCGCCGCGGCCCGGGCCGCCTACGTCGGCGGGTTCGCGACCACCTCGGACCTGGCGGCCGGCTTCCGGTACAACATCCCGACCGTCGGCACCTCCGCCCACGCCTTCACCCTGCTGCACGACAACGAGCGGGACGCCTTCCGGGCCCAGGTGGACTCCCTCGGCCGGGGCACCACCCTGCTGGTGGACACCTACGACGTCGCCGAGGCCGTCCGCACCGCCGTCGAGGTGGCCGGGCCGGAGCTGGGCGCCGTGCGCATCGACTCAGGCGACCTGCTGCTGGTCGCCCACCGCGTCCGGCAGCAGCTCGACGAGCTGGGCGCCCACGACACCAAGATCGTCGTCACCTCGGACCTCGACGAGTACGCCATCGCCTCGCTGGCGGCGGCACCCGTGGACGCCTACGGCGTCGGCACGCAGCTGGTGACCGGGTCCGGCCACCCGACGGCCTCGATGGTCTACAAGCTGGTCGCCCGCGCCGAGAGCGCCGATCCCGCCGCCCCGCTGGTGCCGGTGGCGAAGAAGTCCACCGGCGGCAAGACCTCCGTCGGCGGGCGCAAGTGGGCCGCACGGCGCCTGGACGCGTACGGGGTCGCCGAGGCCGAGGTCGTCGGCACCGGCCCGGTGCCCGCCGGCCTCGCCGACCGGCAGTTGCTGGTCGAGATGGTCAAGGGCGGCGAGGTCGTCGGCCGTGAGCCCCTGGACGCCGCCCGGGGCCGGCACGCCGCCGCCCGCGCCGGGCTGCCGCTGTCGGCGACGCAGCTCTCCCGCGGGGAGCCGGTCATTCCGACGGAGTACGTGCAGACGGGCTCGGGTAGCTAAAGCGGGTGCCCACTCCCGCAGGAGCCCCCGGCCCCTCCCGCGCGGACCCCGGTGCCACCGGGCCCGCCGGGTGACACACGCCTCCTCCCACCGACCCGACAGCCGAAGGACACCGACCATGCGCCGCGCCTTGATCGTCGTAGACGTGCAGAACGACTTCTGCGAGGGGGGCAGCCTCGCGGTGGCCGGGGGTGCCGACGTCGCCGCCGCCATCACCGAGCTGATCGGCCAGGCGCCGGCCGGGTACCGCCACGTGGTGGCCACCCGGGACCACCACATAGCGCCCGGCGGCCACTTCGCCGACGACCCCGACTACGTCCGCTCCTGGCCCGCGCACTGCGTCGCCGGCACCGAGGGCGTGGGCTTCCACCCGAACTTCGCCCCCGCCGTCGCCTCCGGCGCGATCGACGCCGTCTTCGACAAGGGCGCCTACGCGGCGGCCTACAGCGGCTTCGAGGGCGCCGACGAGAACGGGCTGTCGCTGGCCGACTGGCTGAAGGCCCGGGAGATCGGCGAGGTCGACGTGGTGGGCATCGCCACGGACCACTGCGTGCGGGCCACGGCCCTGGACGCGGTGAAGGAGGGCTTCCGCACCAGGGTCCTGCTGGACCTGACCGCCGGGGTGGCCGAGGAGACCACCGGCCGGGCCCTGGAGGAGATGCGGCGGGCGGGCATCGAACTCACGGGCAAACCGGTCGTCGCCTAGGTCCCGCGCACCGGACCCGGCCCGTGAGCGCCTGCCCACCGGGCCGGGCGCGGACCGTCGGCCCCTGCGCGCCGGGCCGGGCGGTAGCCGTGAGCGCCTGCGCGCCGGGCCGGGCGGAGACCGTCAGCCCTGCCCACCCGGCCGGGCGGAGACGTCAGCCCCGGTCCGTGACCCGTGGGCGACGGGGCTCCGTGGGGGACGTCGGGCGGCCCGGCAGGGACCGGATCGAACGCCACAGCTCCGTCCGGCCGGCGCTCTGCCCGACGGCGCCGCCGGGGGCCGTGCGCCATATCAGGCCGTCCGGGTGGTGCAGGACCGCGGTGATCTCGTCCGGCGTCGGCGGGGCCGCGTTGCCGCGCAGGTAGACCGCCCGCAGGCCCAGGTTGCGCAGGCGCGTCAGCGCACGGGCGCGGTTGCGGGCGTGGATCAGTACGCGCACTCCCCCGCCGGGAGCGCCGCCGGCCGGGCCGTCGGCGGCGGGACTGGGCAGGTTCAGCGCCACCACCACCGTGCCGCTCGGCAGCTTGCAGAAACCTCCTGCGGTCATGCGGTCACTTCCCCGTCCCCGTCGGTGTCAATAAGCGAGCCATAGGACGCACCTAAACACGATCGGCGGCAACCCGCCAAGGGGTTGCCGCCGAAACGTGTGCGACCTGCGCCTTTACCGACTACTTGGCGGCGCGGTCCACCTGGAGCTCGATCGTGGAGCCGTCCCAGGCCTCCTTGAGGATCGAGATCTTGGTGTTGGTGTCAGTGACCTCGACACCACCGGCCGGGTTCGACGGGTCGTAGTAGGTGTTGGTCCGGTCGTTGAAGACGGACACACCCCTCGACGCCTTGATCTGCTTGGCGACGTCCGCCTTGTGCAGCGTGATGCCGTCCGTCCCGTACAGGCTGAAGGGCGAGTCGTACGCCTGGATGCGGTTGCGCATCAGGGTGCCGTCGGTCCACCGCAGCGCCGCCGGGTGCGAGTCGACCGGCAGGATCAGACCGGTGCCCGGGTGGGCGCTGGTGTTGTTGTCCAGCTGGGAGGTGTCCCACTTCCAGATCAGCAGGCCGTTCTGGTACGGGTAGTGCTCCACCCAGTCCGGGCGGCCGGCGAAGCCGAAGTTGTACGGGCCCGTCTTCAGGGTCGTGTCGTACGAGACGTACTGGCGGTTCTCGGCGAGGTAGTACTGCTTGTAGTCCTTGGTGAAGGACGCGCCGATACGGGAGAAGCCGTTCGCCGTCCAGGCCGCGTCCGCGGACTCGGCGTTGTCGGAGAACAGGGTGGCGCCGTCGGCGGTCACCGTGATCTCGTCGGCCGCGAAGCCCTTCTGCGCCACGCCGCCGTCCGTCTGGTAGCGGAAGCGGAGCTGGATCTTCTGGCCGGCGTAGGCGTCGAGCGGGTACGACAGCTTGCTGTAGCCGTCGACCGTGCCGGTCAGGGCCGGCTTGTCGCTGCCGTCCCGCGGGACGGGCTGGCCGTCCACGGTCCCGTCCAGGGCGGTCCAGTTGGCGCCGCCGTCGGTCGACACCTCGGCGTAGAGGAAGTCGTAGTTGGCCTCGATGTCGTACCAGCCGTCCAGGGTGAGGGCGGCCGACGACTTGCCGGTGAGGTCGACGGAACGGGTCAGGGTGTTCCTGAGGTCGTCACCGCTGCCGCTCCACCACTGGGTCGAGCCCTCGGCCGGGGTGACCACCTCGGTGGTGACCGCCTTGTCCGGCAGGGAGACGACCAGCGCCTGGCGGTGCTTGGTGTTGTACTCGGCGACGCCCAGCTTGTGCCAGGACTTCACACCGGCCTTGGCGGTGTCGTAGTTCAGCCAGCCGAGCTGGAGCTTGTCCCAGGAGTTCATGTCGCCCGGCAGGTCGCCGATGGCGTCCTCGCCGCGGCCGAGCCAGGAACCGGAGGACATCAGCGTCCAGAAACCGGTGGAGTTCTCACCGCCGGCGGTGTCGTACTCGTCGGGCAGGCCGAGGTCGTGGCCGTACTCGTGGGCGAAGACGCCGAGTCCGCCGTTCTCCGGCTGGATGGTGTAGTCGCCGACCCAGATGCCGGTCTGGCCGATCTGGGTGCCGCCGAGCCTGTTGTTCTCGGGGCCGGTGGCGCCGGCGTCGGTGCCGAAGGCGTACCAGCGGTGCGCCCAGATCGCGTCCTCGCCCTGGACGCCGCCGCCGGCGGACTCGTCCTCACCGGCGTGCACGATCTGGAAGTGGTCGATGTAGCCGTCGGGCTCGTTGAAGTTGCCGTCGCCGTCGAAGTCGTAGCGGTCCCACTGGTCGTAGTTGGCCAGGTCCGCCTTGATGTCGGCGTCGGACTTGCCGGCCGCCTTCTGCTGGGCCACCCAGGCGGTGACGCCGTCGCTGACGACGTTCCACACGCTGGAGCAGGTGCTGTCACCGCAGTAGTTGGAGCCGTAACGGGCCTCGTTGTAGGGCACCTTGACCCAGTCGGAGACCTCGCCGTCGACCGAGTAGCGGCCCGAGGACTGCTTCTCGTAGTACTTCTTCATGGACTCGACACCCTCGCCGGTGCCGAAGTACATGTTCTCGAAGTGCTTCCGGTCGTAGTCCTGCTGCCACTCCGTGCTGTTGTCCAGCTTGCGGTCGGGCGCGGCTATCCGGTTGTGCAGCGGGCCGGCGTCGCCGCCGTACCGCGGGTCGACCTGGTCGCCGAACTCCACCAGGATGGTGAAGATCTTGTCGGTCTTCTGCCGGCCCAGCTCGACGTACTTGTCCTCGCCCGTCAGCTGGACGACCTTCGAACCGTTGCGGTCCTTCACTTGCGCCTTGCCGGCGATGACCTGGTTCAGCGCCTCCTGGCGCTGGGCTTCCTGAGTCTTGCTCAGCGGGCCGTCGAGGTCGTGCTCCGCCATCTTCACCGGCTGCGGGTCGTGCCGGTCGACGGAGGCGGAGGTGTCCGTCGTCGCGGCCTCCGCCACGGCGAACGTCGAGAACGAGGCGGTGGCCGCCGCGAGCGCGACACCGATCGCGGCCGTTCTGAACGTCCAGGGTCTGCTGGTCACGTGCTGTCCTCCCCTGACGCGTCCCAGGGCGCGCGGAAGGGAGTCCCGGGGCATGCGGGCATGCGGGATGCGGGCATGCGGAAGTCCGCGCGCGATCAACGCGTGTAGTCAAGTGACGACATTTGACTGCAAGTTCAAGAGAAAAGACAGACCTTGACTTGGACAGGTCAAGTGCATTATGCGGAGCCGGCGTCCGCTTTGCGGACGGCCGGGGTGGCGGGCGACGGCGCGCGCGCACGTCCACTTCGTGGACGGTATGACTCCGTGCGCCCCCCATGCACCGGTACCGTGGGTTAGGTCACGCTTACCGGCCGTTCCCCTCGGGCATGGAGGCGGTTAGAGTCGAATGGCGGAACGTCAGGAAGTCGGCGGAAAGCCAGGCCGGCACCCCGTCTCACCCCCGATCCTGCCGAGGACACGATTGCCATGCCTCGTCCGACTGCCGCACAGCTCGCCTACGGTTGCTGCACCGTGCTTCTCTCGACGCTCGCCATGCTGCTGCTGTCGCAGACGAGTTCGGGCCTGTGGATCGCCGTCATCGCCGTCGCGGCGCTCGGCCTCGGACTGCTCGTCGCCCTGACGGTGCCGCTGCCCGAGGCGCGTCCCTCGGCACCCGAGACACCTGCCGCACCACGGCAGCGGCCACCCGAGCGACGCGAACGCGTCTCCGCCGGCGCGGACGCGGCGCGGGGTACGACGACCTCCTGACGTCGTCCGCCGTTGAGATGTGATGGTCCGTCAGCGGATGCTGACCACCACCGTCTTGGCCGCCTTGTCGTGCAGGCCCTGCCGGTAGGGGCGGTCGAAGTAGCTCCAGCCGCCCGAGACCGCCAGCCAGACGCAGGCGCAGCAGAACCAGAAGGGCAGCCAGAGCACCAGCGCGCGGACCAGCGCGGTCTGCACCGACGGGGTGGCACCGTTGCCGAGGTCGGCCACCCGCATGCCCAGCCACTTCTTGCCGAGCGTCTGCCCCGACCGGGCGGTCAGGTAGGTGTCGTAGGCGATGTAGAGCACGGCGGCGATCACGGACTGGGTGAACGACCTGCCGATCTCGATCCGCTCGGTGTTCACCATGTACTCGTTCACCCGCAGGCCCCAGGTGAGCAGCCAGACGACGACGCCGACGAGGACCAGGTCGATGATCCGGGCGAGCGTGCGCCTCCCGGGATCCGCGAGCGGGGGCATGCCGGCGAGCGGGTCGGACGGGTACTCGCCGCCGCCGTACGGGCCCTGGGGGCCGCCGCCGTACGGACCCTGCGGCCCACCGCCGCCTTGCGATCCACCGCCGTGGGGGCCTTCCCCGCCGGGAGGCCGGTCGTAGGGGCTGCCGCCCTGAGGGTTCTCGCCGGGGGGCCGGTCGTACGGGCTGCCGCCCTGAGGGTTCTCGCCGGGAGGCCGGTCGTACGGGCTGCCGCCCTGAGGGTTCTCGCCGGGAGGCCGGTCGTACGGGCTGCCGCCCTGAGGGTTCTCGCCGGGAGGCCGGTCGTAC
>NZ_JBEYXZ010000003.1:334119-343386 GCF_040645305.1 Streptomyces sp. NPDC046831
TACGCGGGCTGCCGCCCTGGGAGCCGCCGCCGTGAGGGCCTTCCCCGCCGGGAGGCCGGTCGTAGGGGCTGCCGCCCTGAGGGTTCTCGCCGGGAGGCCGGTCGTACGGGCTGCCGCCCTGGGAGCGACCGCCGTAGGGGCCGTCATCGCGGGGCTGGTTGCCGTACGGGCCACCGGCCTGCGGGCCGCCTCCGTATGGGCCGCCCTGGGAACCGCCGCCCCGTGGGTCCTCCGCAGACGGGTCACCGTACGGGCCGCCGCCCTGGGGACCGCCGACCTGCGGGTCCTCGCCCAGGGGTCGGCTTCCGTACGGACTGCCGTGCTGCGCTTCTCCACCCTGCGGGTCGCCGCCGTGCGGGCCGCCGTCCCGCGGGTCCTCGCCGGGGGGCGGTGGCTGCTGTCCGGAGCCGTGGGGCGGTTCGGTGCTCATGGCCCGAGTCGACCGCGAACCCCGGGCTCTCGCATCCGGCGCACGGCCGTAGGGAGTAGGGGGCGGGGCCTGTATACGCCATACCGGCGACATCGCGCGGCCCGGAGCGCGCACCGCCGGCTGCGCAGGGCTCGCTCGTGCGGTCGTCGCGCGGCGTCCGGACGGGGCCCGGGGACGCCGCAGCGGGCGCGCCCCGCGGGACGCCCGCGGAAGGGCCCGCGAAACGCCGTGCGGCGCCAACGAACGACGCCGCCGCCGTACGGGGCGTCAGCCGGCCACGAAGGTGTGCGCCGCCTTGTCGTGCCAGCACTGGTGCCACGGCCGGTCGAACAGGCACCACACCACGCCCACCACGCCGATGCCCAGCAGTCCGGGCACGCTGTAGACCAGCCAGCGGCGCAGGGCGGTGCCGAACGACGGCGGCTCGTGGGCCTCGATGTCCCGCACTTGCAGACCGCACAGCTTCTTGCCCAGCGTGCGGCCCCACTTGGCGGTGGGCAGCGCCTCGTAGAGGACGCCGAACAGCAGCAGCACGGCGAGGACGATGCCGAGGTACGTCGCCGTCGTGCCGTCCAGCAGCCAGACCGTGACCGTACGGCCGGAGAGCCTGGCCGCGTCGATCTTCTCCTGGACGTGGTCGACCGCCTTTCCGCCCAGGGGTACGGCGGCCACGGCGGTGACGGCCGTGAGGACGACCGTGTCCACCAGCCGGGCCGCCAGCCGCTTGCCGAGGCCCGCGGGCCGGGCCGAGGCCTGACGGCGCGCCGCCGCCTGGAAGGGGTCCTCGACGGGGGGCTTCCACGGCGCCACGGGCTGGCCGTCGGCCGATCCGGCGAGCCGGTGCACCTGCTGGGCCCAGGACGACTGTCCCCCGCCGGGGCCGGCGCTCATGGGCGTGGCAGCGGCGGCAGCGGAAGGAGCGACCGGCGCCGCGGCGGCCTGGTGCGGCACCGAGGGCGGGGCGGGCTCCGGCGGTACGGAGGGGGACGCGGCCGGGACGGCGGCGCCCGTGCGGGCCTGGGCCTGCGCCGCAGCCCGTGTGGCGGCCGCCTTCCCGGCGGCGAAGCCGGGGCCGCCCGCACCGCCGGCGGCCGCGGCCTGCCCGGCCTGACCGGGCGCTGCGAAGGCGGTCCCGCTGCCCGGGGCGCCGAACCCGGCCGCCGGACCGGGCTCGGCCGGTCCCGGAACGACGGTCGCCGCGTCGCCCCGGTGCTGGGGCCCGTGGCCGCCGGCCTGCGGACCCGCCGCGGTCCCCGCCGTACCGGCTGCCCCGAACGCCGCCGGACCGCCCGGCCCGGCCGGACCCGGCGCACCGAAGGTGCCCTGCGGTCCGGAGGCGCCGGGGGCGCCCGCGTCGCGGACCGGACGGAACGTCATGGTGCCGTCGTCGGCGGGGCCCCCGGCGGCCGGGACGCCCGGCGTGGCGGCCTGCGCCGTGGGACGGCGGAAGACGAAGGTGCCGTCGGTGGACGGCGCGCCGTCGGCCGGTGTGCCGGACGCAAGCGCGCCGCCCGCGCCCGCGGGACGGCCGATCGCCGCGTCCGGGGCGCCGGCCGGCCCGTCCGGGTGCGCGAGCCTCGGGTCGGCCGCGGCCGGGGAGCCCCAGGACACGCGGCGGTCCTGGTCGCCGCCGAAGCCCGACTGGTGCGAGCGGTCGGCGCCCCACGCCGCAGCGGGTTCCGGGCGGTCGCCGGGCGGCGCCCCGGCCGGGCCGGGCTCCTCGGCCGGGTCCTCGTCGAAGAAGTGCGGGCCCGTCTCCTCGACCGCCGCGGGCGCCGGTGCCGGGCGCACGCCGGGCGGCGGGCTGAGCGGTTCGCCGTCGGACGGCGCCGGTCGGCTGGTGCCGGGCACCCAGGCGGCACCGTTCCAGTACCGGACATATCCAGGAATGGACGGGTCCGGGTAATAGCCCTCGCGGGGCCTGTCGTCACCGGGTGCCGGGGTTGGGGCGCTCATGTCCGTCGTCCCGTATCTGCTCGGGGGCCGTCTGGGGGCCTCCACATCTATCAGACCGGCGCACCCGCCACCCCCGGTCCGGCCGGACCGACTCCTTTCCGGGCAACCTCGTGCACGAACTTCGCATCCGCGGACGCACGGCCGGAGAAAAGTCCCCCGACTCGGATCACGCCGGGTACCCCGTCGCCTGCCGACCCCGGCGGGCCGCAGCCACCGGGACCGCCGTACCGCCACGCCCGCAGCCGCCGGGACGGCTGTGCGAGGGGGCCCGCGCCCGGCGGGACCGCCGTACCGTCGGCCGGGAGCGGTCAGAACAGCTTGCCCGGGTTCAGCAGGCCCAGCGGGTCGAAGACCTGCTTGATCGCCTGCTGGACCTCCACGCCCACCGGGCCGATCTCGCGGGCCAGCCACTCCTTCTTCAGCACGCCCACGCCGTGCTCGCCGGTGATCGTGCCGCCGAGCCGCAGGCCGAGGGCCATGATCTCGTCGAAGGACTCCAGGGCGCGGCGCGACTCGTCCGCGTCCCGGGCGTCGAAGCAGACGGTGGGGTGGGTGTTGCCGTCGCCGGCGTGCGCGCAGACCCCGATGGTGAGTGCGTACTTCTCGGCGATCCGCTCGATCCCGTCGAGCATCTCGCCGAGTCTGGAGCGCGGCACGCACACGTCGTCGATCATCGTCGTGCCCTTGACGGCCTCCAGCGCGGTGAGCGACAGCCGCCGCGCCTGCAGCAGCATCTCGGACTCGGCCGCGTCCTCGGCCGGGACGACCTGGGTGGCGCCGGCCGCCTCGCACAGGGCGCCGACCGCGGCGAGGTCGGCGGCCGGGTCGGGGGTGTCGAAGGCGGCCAGCAGGAGGGCCTCGGTGGTCTCCGGCAGGCCCATGTGCGCCAGGTCGTTGACGGCCTTGACCGTCGTACGGTCCATCAGCTCCAGCAGCGACGGCACATGGCCGCCCGCCATGATCCGGCAGACCGCGTCGCAGGCGGCGGCCGCGGAGGCGAACTCGGCGGCCAGCACCAGCTGCTGCGGCGGCTGCGGCTTCAGCGCGAGGACCGCCCGGACGACGATGCCGAGCGAGCCCTCGGAGCCCACGAACAGGCGGGTGAGGTCGTACCCGGCGACGCCCTTGGCGGTGCGGCGGCCGGTGGACATGAGGCGCCCGTCGGCGAGGACGACGTCGAGGCCGAGGACGTACTCGGCCGTGACCCCGTACTTCACGCAGCACAGGCCGCCGGAGGCGGTGCCGATGTTGCCGCCGATGGTGCACATCTCCCAGCTGGAGGGGTCCGGCGGGTAGTACAGGCCGTGCTCGTTCACCGCGCGGGAGAGCGCGGCGTTGACGACGCCCGGCTCCACGACCGCGATTCGGTCGACCGGGTTGATCTCCAGGATGCGGTCCATCTTGGTCAGGGACAGCACGATGCAGCCCTCGGAGGCGTTGGCCGCCCCGGACAGGCCGGTGCGGGCGCCCTGCGGGACGACGGGGACGCGCAGTGCGGTGGCGGTGCGCATGACGTGCTGAACCTCCTCCACCGTGCGCGGCAGGACGACGACGGCGGGCGCGCCCGACGGGCAGAAGCTCGCCATGTCGTTCGCGTAGGAGGCCGTGACGTCGGGGTCGGTGAGGACCGCCTCGGCCGGCAGGCCCGCGAGGAGCCGGTCGGTGAGGGTGCCCTGGGCCTCGGTGCCTTCTTCGGGCGGGGCTTGGATACGGCTCATGATCACAGCGTCGCACTCGGTGCCATCGGTGTGAACCCCGTCGGCCGCCCACTCCGCCTGCCGGGTGACGGTCGCCGCACGGGCGCACAGTGAGCGGCATGGACAAGCCGGCGAGCGCCACGCAGAAGCGACAGCACGGCCACCGGGCGGGGCCGGCCGGCGGTGCGGGACGCCCGCCCGTGCCGCGCCACGTCCGCGTGGTGCGGGGGCTGCTCGCCGTCGCGGCCGCGGGGGCCGTCGTGGCGGGCGGGCTGTCCCTGCTGCCCGAGGCGCGGGACCGCGCGGCGCCGCCGGCGCCCGAGGCGCCGGCGGCGGTCCGGGCCGGGGTGCCGGTCGCGCTTCGCTGCGGGCGCAGGGGCGGTGGGCCCGGGGTCACCGGGCCCACCGCGGGGGATCACAGGTTGCCGCGCCGGGCCTGCTCGCGCTCGATGGCCTCGAACAGCGCCTTGAAGTTGCCCTTGCCGAAGCCCATGGAGCCGTGCCGCTCGATGAGCTCGAAGAACACCGTCGGGCGGTCCTGGACCGGCTTGGTGAAGATCTGCAGCAGGTAGCCGTCCTCGTCGCGGTCGGCGAGGATCTTCAGCTCGCGCAGGGTGTCGATCGGGACGCGGGTGTCGCCGACCCACTCGCCGAGGGTGTCGTAGTACGAGTCGGGCGTGTCCAGGAACTCGACGCCGGCCGCGCGCATCGTGCGGACCGTCTGCACGATGTCGTTGGTGTTCAGCGCGATGTGCTGGACGCCGGCGCCACCGTAGAACTCCAGGTACTCGTCGATCTGCGACTTCTTCCTGGCGACGGCGGGCTCGTTGATCGGGAACTTGACCTTGAGCGTGCCGTCGGCCACGACCTTCGACATCAGCGCGCTGTACTCGGTCGCGATGTCGTCGCCCACGAACTCCTTCATGTTCGTGAAGCCCATGACCTTGTTGTAGAACTCCACCCACTCGTTCATGCGGCCCAGTTCCACGTTGCCCACGCAGTGGTCGATCGCCTGGAAGGTGCGCTGGGCCGGGGGCTCGACGATCGGCTGGGCGGCCGCGTACCCGGGCAGGTAGGGGCCGTTGTAGCCGGAGCGGTCGACGAGGGTGTGGCGGGTCTCGCCGTAGGTGGCGATCGCGGCGAGGACGACGGTGCCGTGCTCGTCCTTCACCTCGTACGGCTCGGCCACCGAACGGGCGCCGTGCTCCAGCGCGTAGGTGTACGCGGCGCGCGCGTCGGGCACCTCGATCGCGAGGTCGACGACGCCGTCGCCGTGCTCGGCCACGTGCTGGGCGAGGAAGCGGCCCCAGTCGGAGTCGGGCTTGATCACCGAGGTGAACACGAAGCGGGCGGAGCCGCTCTCGAGCACGTAGCTCGCGGTCTCGCGGCTGCCGTTCTCCGGTCCGGAGTACGCCACCAGCCGCATGCCGAAGGCGGTGGAGTAGTAGTGCGCCGCCTGCTTGGCGTTGCCCACGGCGAAGACGACCGCGTCCATTCCCTTGACCGGGAAGGGATCGGCCTGCCGGGCGGTCACGTCGGGAGTGTGCTCTGTGGTCTGCGTCATGGCGGAAGCGTCACCCGGGCCTGCAAGGTGCGCAATAGTTTGCGTTTTCACTGGGCAACATGTTCGGTGAAAGCCCCGTACCGACGGGCTTTCTGTACAGGATGACCATCCGGGGAGGCTGCCGTGGCGATCGATCAGCTGGACGGCCGCATCATCGTGCTCCTGGCGCGCGAGCCGCGCATCGGCGTGCTGGAGATGTCGCGGCGGCTGGGCGTCGCGCGGGGCACGGTCCAGGCGCGCCTGGACCGGCTCCAGTCGAACGGCGTGGTCCGCGGCTTTGGTCCGGAGGTGGATCCGGCGGCGCTCGGCTACCCGGTCACGGCGTTCGCGACGCTGCAGATCCGGCAGGGGCAGGGGCCGGACGTGCGGGCCCACCTGGCGACCGTGCCGGAGGTGCTGGAGCTGCACACCACCACGGGCACCGGCGACATGCTGTGCCGGCTGGTGGCTCGCTCGAATGCCGATCTTCAGCGTGTGATCGACCGGGTTGTCGGTTTTGATGGGATCGTCCGGGCATCCACGGCGATCGTGATGGAGAACCCCGTTCCGCTGCGGATCATCCCGTTGGTGGAGCAGGCCGCGGAGGACCGGGCCAGCAACCAGGGCCGGCCGACGGGGTGAGCGCGCGTGACGTGGTGGGAGTACCCGGGCAGCCGCCGTGAGCAGCCGCTCACGGCGCGGGGGTGAGGCGGCGTGACGGCTCCGCGTCCGGACGCACGGGCCGATTCGGAGACCGACACCCCCGAGGCGGCGAAGCCGCGGGGCCACGGCAGGAATCCGGCCACTTCCCGCCCGCACGCACGAGCCAGGGCCGAGGCCCACACCCCGCAGGCCACCAACCCGCCTGCCGACACCGGGGACACGGCCACCCCCCGCCCACACGCACGAGCCAGGGCCGAGGCCCACACCCCGCAGGCCACCAACCCGCCTGCCGACACCGGGGACACGGCCACCCCCCGCCCGCACGCACGAGCCAAGGCGGAAGCCGGGAACTCGCAGGCTGCGAGCCCGCCCGGCCGCGACGGGAGTACGGCCACTCCACATCCGGAAGCACGGGCCAGGGCCAAGGCCCACACCCCCCAGGCCACGGACCCGCCCGCCCGCGCCGGGGATACGGCGTCGCGCGCTACCGGTCCGCCGGCCCTGGTGCGGATCGGTTCCGCGGCGTCGCGCGCCGCCGGCGCACCGGCTGCCGCCCGGACGCGTGTCGCGGTATGGCGGCCGGCCGTCGCTTCGGCTACCGCCCGGGTCCGTTCCGCCGCAGCGTGGCGGACTCGCGCACGGGCCGCCGCACGGATCCGCTCCGCCGCGTCGCCGCAGACTCGCGCACGGGCCGCCGCACGGATCCGCTCCGTGGCGTCGCGCGCCGCCGGCGCACCGGCTGCCGCCCGGATCCGTCTCCCGGCAGCGCGGCCGGCCGTCGCTTCGGCAGCCGCGCGGATCCGTTCCGCGGTGTGGCGCCCGACGTGCGCACCGGTCACCGCCCGGACCCGTTCGCTCTCGGCGCGGGAGGTCCGGCGGAAGCTGACCCTGCTGCCGACGGTGCTCGTCGTCGTCCTCCTGGCCACCTCGTCGTGGTTGCGGCTGGCTCCCCTGGACGCCGTCTCCCGGCGGGCTTTCGCGCACGGCCGGGCGTCGGTGGCGCTGTGGCAGCACATCGGGCTGGCCGTCGGGGGCACCGTCCTCGCCCTGGTCGTCGCGGTGCCGCTGGGTGCCGTACTGACGCGCGGGGCCCTGCGGCGGTCGGCGCGCGTGCCGGAGGCGGTGGCCGCCGCCCATCTGGCCGCCGCCCTGCTCGGGCTGCTCGTCCTGCTGGTGTTCCGGCTCGGCGGCGACACCTGGGTGGTCGCGGCCGTCGTGACCGTCTGCGCCGCCCTGCCGCTGCTGTCCCGCGCGGTCACCGGCCTGCGCGGGGTGGATCCGGCGCTGCTCACCCGGGCGCGGGCCGCGGGCGTCTCCCCGTCCGCCATCCTGGTCAGGGCGGAACTGCCGGCGGCGCTCCCGCTGGTCCTGGCCGGCGTCCGCGGGTCACTGGTCATGAGCGTCGGTGCGGCGACCGTCGCCGGCTTCGCCGGGGGTGGCGGCCTGGGCGCACTGATCGCCGCGGGCGTCAGCGCGCGGCGGATGCCCGTGCTGGCGCTGGGCACGGTCCTGTCCGTCTGCCTGGCCCTGATGCTGGACTGGCTGGCGTCGCTGCCCCTTCTGCTGGGGTGGCTGCCGGGCTCGCCGGCGAGGCGGCACCGGGATGCACGCGGCAGGCGGCGCCGAGCGACGACCGCCGGCACCTGACGCCCGCGCGTCCGCACGTCAGCAGCTCGGGACCGTGCCCCTGCCCTTCTCCAGGGCCACCAGGGAGTCGACCGCGCCCTTCAGCGTGGTGACCGGGACCAGCCGCAGCCCCTTCGGCAGCTCCGACCTCGCGTCGGCGCACTCGGCCTTCGGCACCAGGAACACCGTCGCCCCGTCCCGGCGGGCCGCCTGCGTCTTGAGGGCCACGCCGCCGACCGCGCCGACCCTGCCGTCGGCGCCGATCGTGCCCGTGCCGGCGATGGTGCGGCCGCCGGTGAGGTCGCCGCCGCTGCCGTCGCCGTCGAGCTTGTCGACGATGCCGAGGGAGAACAGCAGGCCGGCGCTGGGACCGCCGACGTCGGCGAGACTGAGCGCGACCTTCACGTCCTTGTCGTCGAGGTGCAGGTAGGACAGGGCCGCCCGGGTCGCCGCGTCCTGGGACTGCTTCATCTGCGCGGCGTTGTGCTGCTCGATCTCCTTGACGGTGTCGCCGCTCGGGTAAACCGCGTCGCGCGGCATGACGGCCCGGTCGGTGGCGAACCAGCTGTCGACGAGGTCGCCGAGCGAGACGGACGTGTCCGGCCCCGTCGCCTCGATCGTCGTCATCCGCAGCTGCCCGCTCGTCGTCCGCGTCGGCGCGCCCGAGATCGTGATCACCTCGGTGCCCTTGTTCTTGCCGAGGACGTTCGCCGTCATCCCGGGCTGCGCCACCGAGAACGGCAGCGGTGCGAACACCGCCGCGGCGACGAGGGCGACGACGGGCAGAGCGCAGACGGCGACGGCCTGTGGGCGCGGGAGGCGAGAGAACACGGGTTCAATCTACGCGACGACGCGGTCCGGCCTCCTGCTGGTGGCCGGACCGCCGCCCGGCCCGGACCTGCCGCTCACGGCGCCTCCCGCGACCGGCGCGGGCGAGCGCGGGACGACGCGCGGAGGGACGGCGACGCGGGGCGTCACGGCGCGGGGACACGGGGCGCGGGGAGGCGGGGACACGGAGACACCGGCCGCGCTCGTGTGCCGCATCGACCGGTGACCGGTGGCCCAGCGCAGGCGATGGACGGGCAGGACACCCCGGCGCCGCAACCCCAAGCGACGCGGCCCGCCGAGGCAACCCCAGGCGACGCCGCCCGGCGCAGGCGACCCGGACAAGGCACCCCGGCGGGGGCGACCGAGGGCAAGGCGTCACGGCGAGGCAACCCCAAGCAACGCCGCCCGCCGAGCCAACCCCAGGCGACACCGCCCGGCGCAGGCGACCCGGACAAGGCACCCCGGCGGGGGCGACCGAGGGCAAGGCGTCACGGCGAGGCAACCCCAAGCAACGCCGCCCGCCG
>NZ_JBEYXZ010000003.1:343485-367773 GCF_040645305.1 Streptomyces sp. NPDC046831
GAGGCAACCCCAGGCGACACCGCCCGGCGCAGGCGACAGGGGCGGGGTGACCCAGCGAGGCGACCGAGGAAGGCGGCCCCGCCAGGCGACCGAGGAGGGCGGCCCGGCCAGGCGACCGCGGGCGACGCGACCGGGGGCAGGGCGACTCGGCGGGGTGCCCCGCACCCGTCAGCGCAGCGCCTCCGCGACCTCCCGTGCCGCCTCCACGACCCGCGGGCCCACCCGTTCCGGGACGCAGTCCGCGAGCATGACGACACCGACGCTGCCCTCCACGCCGGTCACCCCGACGAGCGGGGCGGCGGCCCCGCTGGCCCCGGCCTCCAGCTCCCCGTGCGTGAGCGTGTACTCGGGGTCCGCCGTCGGCCGCTGCCGGGCCGCGAGGATGGCCTTGCCCGCGGCGCCCCGGTCCAGCGGATGCCGGAAACCGGCCCGGTAGGCCACGTGGTAGTCCGTCCAGGTGGGCTCGACGACGGCGACGGCGAGGGCCTCCGCCCCGTCCACCAGGGTCAGATGGGCCGTGGCGCCGATGTCCTCGGCCAGCGACCGCAGCGCCGGCAGCGCCGCCTCCCGCACCAGCGGGTGCACCTGGCGGCCCAGACGCAGCACCCCGAGCCCGACCCGGGCGCGGCCGCCCAGATCGCGGCGTACGAGCGCGTGCTGCTCCAGCGTGGCGAGCAGCCGGTACACCACCGTCCGGTTGACGCCCAGTTTCTGGGACAGTTCGGTGACGGTCAGCCCGTGGTCCGTGTCGGCGAGCAGTTTGAGGACCTTCAGGCCCCGGTCGAGCGTCTGGGAAGTCTCCGCGGTCACGACGCCCACTCCTTCGGTGGATGAAGTCGGCGGGCCCTCGTCACGGCGGATGCGTCACCGAGTCCCGTCAGTGACGCGCGTCAGAGGCCGCCGATCGGCCGGCGGTCCGGACGGCCCGGACTCGGTCGCTTCACGGCTGCGCTCCGCGGCGGCGCTGCCACGGGGCGTGTGCGTAGCCGGACAGTAGCGAAGCCGGTTCGCTGAGCGGAAGACTCCGTCCAGAATCCGGTCACCGATCCGATGCGACCTGGCGGCGTTCGTCCTGATACGTACTCGGCCTGCACGGGCCCGCCGTGGGCGCGCGGGTGCGCGGCCCACCGTGGAACGTGCGCGGGTGCGCCGGCACACCGCCACCGGGGGGCGTCACCGCATCCGGGTCGCCCACTCCTGCACCTTGGCGATCCGCTGGCGCAGCTGCCCGGCCGTGGCCTCGGCGCTGGGCGGGCCGCCGCACACGCGGCGCAGCTCGGTGTGGATCACACCGTGCGGCTTGCCGCTCTGGTGGACGTAGGCGCCGACCATGGTGTTGAGCTGGCGGCGCAGCTCCATCAGTTCCTTGTGGCTCACCACCGGGCGCCGCTCGGCGGGCAGTTCGAGCAGGTCGGCCTCGGTGTCCGGCTTCTTGCGGCTGTGCGCGATCTGCCGGGCCTGCCGCTTCTGCAGCAGCAGCTGCACCTGGTCGGGTTCCAGCAGGCCGGGGATGCCGAGGTAGTCCTGTTCCTCCTCGCTGCCCGGGTGGGCCTGCATGCCGAACTCGGCACCGTCGTAGAGGACGCGGTCGAAGACGGCGTCGGACTCCAGCGCCTCGAAGGGCAGCATGTCCTGCTCGCCGGTGTCCTCGTCCTGCTCCCGGTTCGCCTCCTCCATCTCCTTCTCGGACTCGGCGTACGGGTCCTCCTCGCCCTCCTTCTTCGGCTTGTCCAGGGCGTGGTCCCGTTCCACCTCCATCTCGTTGGCGAAGGTGAGCAGGTCCGGGACGGTCGGCAGGAACACCGAGGCGGTCTCGCCCCGGCGCCGGGACCGCACGAAGCGGCCGACGGCCTGGGCGAAGAACAGCGGGGTGGAGATGGTGGTGGCGTAGACGCCGACCGCCAGACGCGGGACGTCGACGCCCTCGGACACCATGCGCACCGCCACCATCCAGCGGCCGTCACCGGCGCTGAACTCGTCGATCCGCTTCGAGGCGCCGACGTCGTCGGACAGGACGAGCGTCGCGCCGGTGCCGGTGATCTCGCGGATCAGCTTGGCGTAGGCACGCGCGGAGTCCTGGTCGGAGGCGATGACGAGGGCGCCCGCGTCCGGGATGGCCTTGCGGACCTCGGTCAGCCGCTGGTCGGCGGCGCGCAGCACGGCGGGCATCCAGTCGCCGCGCGGGTCGAGCGCGGTGCGCCAGGCCTGGCTGACGGCGTCCTTGGTCATGGGCTCGCCGAGCCTGGCGGCCACCTCGTCGCCCGCCTTGGTGCGCCAGCGCATGTTGCCGCTGTAGGAGAGGAAGATGACGGGCCGCACGACACCGTCGGAGAGCGCGGAGCCGTAGCCGTAGGTGTAGTCGGCGGCGGAACGCCGGATGCCGTCCTGGCCCTCCTCGTAGGTGACGAAGGGGATGGGGTTGGTGTCCGAGCGGAACGGCGTACCGGTCAGCGCGAGGCGGCGGGTGGCGGGCTCGAAGGCCTCCAGGCACGCCTCACCCCAGGACTTGCTGTCGCCGGCGTGGTGGATCTCGTCGAGGATGACGAGGGTCTTGCGCTGCTCGACGCGGTTGCGGTGGAGCATGGGGCGCACGCCGACACCGGCGTAGGTGACGGCGACCCCGTCGTACTCCCGGCCGAGCGGGCCGGCGCTGTACTCGGGGTCCAGCTTGATCCCCACCCGCGCGGCCGCCTCCGCCCACTGCTTCTTCAGGTGCTCGGTGGGCGCGACGACGGTGACCTGCTGCACGACGTGGTGGTGCAGCAGCCAGGACGCGAGCGTCAGGGCGAAGGTGGTCTTGCCGGCGCCGGGGGTGGCGACGGCGAGGAAGTCGCGGGGCTGCTCCTGGATGTACTTCTCCATCGCGCCCTGCTGCCAGGCCCGCAGCTTGCTGGCGGTGCCCCAGGGCGCGCGGCCCGGGAAGGCGGGCGAGAGGTGGTGCGAGTGGGACGAGCTGGCGGCGGTGGTAGTCACGGTCTCCGTCGGGTGGGTCGAGCGGCTCGGTCGGCTACGTATGACAACCGGGCCACCCTACCGGCGGCCCGGCGGCACCCATGCGCGAACGGCACGGGGTCACCCGGGGATGGGACCCAGCTCACACACCCCGCTCCACGAGCCCCCGCAACGCCCCGCCGATCACCTCGACCCCGCCCGCAGCACCTCTCGCCGCGGTGACGACCGGGCGGGGTCGGAGCGGTCCGCTCACGGGAGTGAGGACGCTCACGAAGGGGCGTGCACCCGCCTCGTCACCCACGCCCCCGCCAGCGCCACCCCCGCCATCGGCAGGAACACCGCGGCGAAGGCCGCCGGGTGGGAGCCGGTGCCCGCGGCCGCCGCGGCGGAGTGGGCCACCGTGCCGCCGCCCAGGGCCACGAAGGCGGCGCCGCCGGCGGCCAGCAGCAGGACGTTGGAGAGCGCGTCGGAGATCTGCAGGGCCGCCGAGTTCGCCCCGGCCTCCTCGGGGGCGGACAGGCGCAGCAGGAGCACGCTGGTGGAGGCGATGACCAGGCCCATGCCGAAGCAGCCGAAGCCCCAGGCGACGGCGACCGTCCAGACGGGGACGGCGGGGAAGAGCACGCTCGGCGCGGCGGCGATGGCCGCCGCCACCAGCACCATGCCGACGGTCATCAGCCGCTCCCGGTGGGGCGCCGCCCCCGGCCGGGACTGCACCCACGAGCCGAGCGCCCAGGTGGCGCCGCCCGCCGCCAGCGAGAAGCCGGCCAGGGTCGGCGACAGGCCCCGCTGGGTGACGAGCATCAGCGGGACGAAGGACTCGGCGGCGACGAAGGAGCCCGCGGCGACCCCGCGCAGCAGCACCACCGACGGCAGTCCGCGCGCCGCCCGCCAGGTGCCGCGGGGCAGCAGCCCGCGCACGGCCGGCACGAGCAGCGCGACCCCCGCGGCGCCGGGGAGCAGCGAGACCCACCGCAGGTCCTGCGCCGCGTACTGCAGCAGTCCGGCCCCGAGGGAGATGCCGAGCGCGAGCCGGATGCGGCGCAGGTCGAACGAGGCCTGCCCGGCCCCGTCCCGCACCGGGCCCGCCGCCCGCCGGCGTATCTGCGGCAGCGCGAGGGCGAGCGGGAACACCACGAGCACCGGGATGCCGACGAACACCCAGCGCCAGCCGAGGTGCTCGGTCACCGCGCCGGCCGCGAGCGGGCCGACGATCGACGGGACGATCCAGCCCGCCGCGAACGCCGCCATGATCGAGGGCCGCAGCCGCTCGGGGTAGGCGCGGCCGACGACGACGTACAGGGCGACGATCACCAGTCCGCCGCCGAGCCCCTGCACCGCCCGTCCCAGGATGAACACCCACATGGCGCCGGCCGTCCCGGCCAGCAGCAGGCCCGCCGCGAACGCGCCGATCCCCGCGGTCAGCGCGCCCAGCGGGCCGCGCCGGTCCGACCACTGCCCGGCGAGCACCATCCCGAACAGGCTGGTCGTGAAGAACCCGGAGAAGGCGAACGCGTACAGCGGCACCCCGTCCAGCTCCCGGGCGGCCACCGGCATCGCCGTGCCCACCGCGGTCGCCTCGAAGGCGATGAGCAGGACGACGGTGACGATGCCGATGCTGAGCGCCCGGTAGGACCTGCTCAGCACGGTGTCGGCGGCCTCCTCGGTCACGGAGGACGGGCCGGGGGCGGTGGCGACGCCGGTGTCGCGCGGTTCGAGGGCGGTCATGGTCGCCAGCGTAAGGTGCGCCTCCGCCGTTGACACCTGTCGGAAGACGGTCACAGGCCGGGACCTTGGTCTTACGACCGGGCCCGCGCCGCCCGCTTCATGAACGGCCTGTGGCAGTCGCGTTGCGGGACCGGTGATTTCCTTGAGCGCCGGTGGGGCTCCCGCCTACGGTCGAGTCACCGAGTTCGGAGCGGTGAAGCGCGCTTCACCACCGGCACGGCGGGCGGGTCCACCCCGCCACGGCCGCGCCGGGGGCCCGGACCGGGCGACGGCCGTGTGCCCGAGTGGTTGAGGGACTCGCCTGCAAAGCGGGTTACGCGGGTTCGATTCCCGCCACGGCCTCCACCTGGCTCCGACCAGGCAGAACGGAAGGGCGGCACTCCTTCAGGGGTGCCGCCCTTCCGGCCGTTCGTAGCGGCTGGGCCTGCACCGGTGGGCCGTGGAACTCACGCAAGCGACCGTCGACGACCTGCCGGCCCGGCTCGGCCCGGGGGACGGCCGCATGTACCTGCCCAGCGACCTGGATCCGCAGGCTCCGACCGACCTGCCCACCCTTCCCAGCCCTTGCTTCACCTATCGAATTTCGATAGATTCCCATCGCAAGTCGATGGAAGGGTGGGTCATGGGAAAGCTGACAGTGGGTGCGCTGCGCGCCGTGCTCGTGGTGATGCTCGCCGGCACCGTGTTCGTACAGGCCGGGATGGCGTGGGCGTTGGTCAGCGGGAGCGATCCGGAGGACGGATCGCTCCCGCTGACCCCACTGCGCGTGATGACGATCCTGGGCATGGTCTCGGTCCAGGTCGCCGTGGTCTGCGTAGGGCGGCTGGTGTCGATGGTGCGACGCGGAACCGTGTTCTCCCACGCCGCCTTCCGGTACGTGGACATCGTGATCGGCGCGATCGTCGCGGCTGCCCTCGTCTGGTTCGCGGTCACGGCACTCAATGCGCCGGGCCAGCGGGACGACCCGGGCGTCACCCTCATCATGGGCGGGATCGGCGTGGCCATCCTGGGAGTCGCGCTCATCGTGCTCGTGCTGCGGATGCTGCTCGCCCAGGCCGTCGCGCGCGACGTCGAAGCGGCGCAGATGCAGGCCGAGCTGGACGAGGTGATCTGATGCCGATCGTCGTCGACATCGACGTCATGCTGGCCCGGCGGAAGATGTCCGTGGGCGACCTCGCGAACCGGGTGGGGATCACGCCCGCCAACCTGGCGGTACTCAAGAACGGCCGCGCCAAGGCGGTGCGCTTCACCACGCTCGCCGCCCTGTGCGAGGTGCTCGAATGCCAGCCGGGCGACCTGCTGCGCTGGGAGACCGAGGACACCGCGGGCGAATGAGCCGCGCCTGCCGACGCGTCCTCGCCGGTCCCGTTTGCCTTTGACCGACTCCGCGAGCAGCTGATCCGCAGCCACTGGAAGATCGAAGCCTCGCGACACCTACGGTCGGGGCTGGTGTGGGACGTCCCGGCGACCGGCCCACACCAGCCCTCTACTTCTTCACGAACGAGCCCTGCCCCAGCACGGTGCGGAGCCGTCCCTCTTCTCGTAGCGCAGCCACCGCCTTCTGCACCGTCGAGGGAGCGACGTCCAGTTCAGCCGCCAGCTCGTTGACGGCGGGGAACCTCTCCCCCGGCTTGTACTTCCCCGCGTCCAGCCGGCGGCGCAGTTCATCCGCTACCTGGGGCCAGACAGGCACCGAACGATCAAGATCCATACATCGAGCATCCGCGTATCTTCGTGATCTCGCGACCGCGTATACGCGAATACGCGTATGCTGCCGCTGAGTCCAGCAGCAAGACCCGCACAGCAACCGAAGGACCCCCGCGACAGCGGCGAACTGTCCGGGGGCATGGCCGATCACCCAAGGAGTGACCGACAGTGCGAACCCTACTGACCCTCATCCTTTCGTGGCTCCTGCCCGGTCCAGGCAAGCGCCGAGCCCAGCGCATTCACGCGGGTTCACCGACACGGCGGCTGATCATCGCATCGTCTGGTGTGGGACTTCTCGCTCACCGCCGCCGCCCCCGCCCGCCCGAGTACCTGCGCGGCGAGGACGTGCGGCTCGTACGGCCCTACGTCATCACCCATGAGCGGGAGCAGGAGCGACGACGGCAACGGGAGAGGCGACCTGCCGCCGTGCTCGAAACCCTCGGACAGGACTACCCGGCGGGAGTGACAGCATGAGCACCCAGCCCGAGGGCACGCCGACCTACCTCCGGCTCCTGCCGTGGAGTGGCCTCGAAGGCAAGCCCGCGCACCTCGTGACGGACGGCACGGCCACTCCCCTGTCTCTTTTGGCCGACAGGATCGAGGAACAGCAGATCCAGACGGCGATCGTGATCCTGTGCCTCGCCAAGCCGATGATCGAGGGCACGGCACGTCTCACGACCGGTGAACTCCGCTGGATCTGCCGCCGTCTCGTCGAAAGTCTGACGGACGTTTTGAACGTCTGCGAGAGCCGGGGCCTGCGCATCCCGCTGTACGACGAGCCCGACGACATCGACGGCAAGCTGTCTCAGCAGCCATGAGAACTCGCGTTGCGCCGTGGCGCGTTCACTACATGCCGGTGGATGACCCGTGCGGCACGTGCATCGGCGTCCGGCCCCGGGGGCGTCCCCCGGAGCCGGGCCCGGTTACGCGCTCAAGAGCGCGTGGCCGGGCGCGCGGGGCTTTCGGCTCGGTCGCCGTGCAGGAGGCACAGGGTGAGGGTCAGGGTGGAGACGTCCGTGGTCAGCGGGTGGGCCGTGCCCGTGCGCTCGTCCCAGTTCCAGACGGCGCCGGTCCGGCCGTCGAGCAGCACGCCGGTGGCGCCGGCGAGGCGGCCGAGGCGTATGACGTGATCGGCTCCGGCACCGGCGCCGAGGCCGGTGGGCGGCACGGCGTCCGCGCGCTCGTCCGCGCGGTACTCGGCCAGGGTCGGCAGGGCGATGTCGGTGTCCAGCCGGAACAGGCGGCCGTCGTCCGGCAGGCCCGTCTCGCGCAGGAAACGGCGGGTCGGCTCGTGCGTGAGGGTCGTCGGGAAGTCGACGTCGTCGAAGCGCGCGACGCGGCCCCGGCCGAACTCGCGGTCCAGCAGGCGGGCGGACAGCTCCAGCGTCAGCCCGAAGCGGCCCGCGCGCAGCGCCCCCCGGCCGTGCGGGCCCGCCAGACGGCGCGCCCGCGCGGCGAAGTGGGCCACGGTGGCGAGGCACGGCGCCAGCGGGCGGGTGTCGGTCAGGCCGACGCCGGTCACCGGCCGGGGACGCGCCGGCGCGGGTCCGCCCGTGCAGGAGTCCGGGCGGGCCGGTCCGGCGGGGCCGGCCAGGGCGGCCTCGGTCGGGCCGGTCACCGCGACACAGGCGTCGGTCGTGTTCATCGCTCCCCCGAGCATGAAGATCCATGAGTGTGGGCAGGACACTGCGGACGTCCGCCCTGCGGGCGCGGTCCGTCGAACCCACCGACAGGAACACTACGCGGCCGCACTGACAACGCGCCCCCGAAAAAGCCCCGTTGCCCACGTGCCGCTCGTCGCCCACGGTGGGGCCGCACGGCCCTGGCGTGACGTCCGTCCCGGCGCACGGTCCCTCCCCGCACGGCGGGCGGGCCCCGTCCGGACGTGCCCGTCCGACCCCCGTGCCGGGTAATTCGCCAACAGCATCCGCGTGTGCTGCGGGGGCCGGCCGCTCACTGCACGGTGACCACCGCGGCCTGAGGCCTGATGGGGAGCCTGTTGACCGGGCGGCCGGTGGCGGCCCGGACCGCGGAGGCGATCGCCGCCGGACAGGTCACCACCGGCACCGCGCTGACCGCCTTCGCGCCGAAGGGCGCGACGACGTCCCGCTCCTCGACCAGCTTGACGATCCGGATGTCCGGCGCGTCCAGCGCGGTGGGCAGCGCGTAGCCCGTGAGGTCGGGATGGCGGATCAGGCCGCGCGGCGTGCGCAGGTTCTCGGTGAGCGCGATGCCCACGCCCTGGGTGACACCCGCCTCGATGCGCGCGGTGAGCTGGGCCGGGTTGAGCACCCGGCCGACGTCCTGCGCGAGGGCGAGCTCCACCACCCGCACCGAGCCCAGCTCGATGTCGACGTCCACCACCGCGCGGATCGCGCAGAACGCCAGGCCCACGAAGGCGTCGCCCTGGCCGGACTCGTCCAGCGGCTCGGTCGGGTGGGGGCGGCACTGGGCCGTCGCCCACAGCTCCTTGCCCTCGAGCATCTCGGTGACGGTGGTCGACAGCACGCCGTCGTACGACGTGATCTTGCCGTCCGTGATCTGCAGCAGTTCCGTGGACATGCCGAACTTGTGCGCGAGCGGCTGGAGCAGCTGGGTGCGGACCATCTTCGCGGCCCGCTCCACCGCGCCGCCCGAGACCCAGGTGTGCCGTCCCCGGCAGCCCGCGCCGGCCGGCGGCTGGTCGGTGTCGACCGGCGCCACGTGCACCTCGTCGATGCCGAGCGTCTCCTGGACGATCTGCCGGGCCAGCGTGGTGAAGCCCTGGCCGGTCTCCACGGCTGCGCACAGCACCGTCGCGACCCCGTCCTGGACCTTCACGGTGGCCGTCGAGACCTCGTCCGCGCCCTCCGCGCCGAGCATGTGCACCATGCCCAGGCCGTAGCCGACGCCGCGCCGCACGGCGCCCGGTTCGCCCGCGCCCTCGGGGCCGCCGGGCAGCAGCCACTCCTCCTCGGGGCTGTCCTTGGGCAGCGGCGGCAGCGGGTGGTCGCGCACGGCCTGGAGCAGTTCGGCGACCGGGGCCGGGCACGTCACCGTCTGGCCGGTCGGCAGGACGTCGCCGGTGGCCATGACGTTGCGCAGCCGTACCTCCGCCGGGTCGAGCCCGAGCTTCTTGGCGAGCTTGTCCATCTGGGCCTCGTAGGCGGCCGCGACCTGCATCGCGCCCTCGCCGCGGACATGGCCGGAGGGCGGGTTGTTGGTGCGCACCGCCCAGCCCTCGATGAACGCGTTCGGCACGACGTAGGGGCCGCAGGCGAAGGCGACCGCGGCGGCCAGGGCGTCGGAGGAGGTGTCGGCGTAGGCGCCCGCGTCGAGCAGGATCTGCGCCTCGACCTTGACGAGCCGGCCTTCGGCGTCGGCGTGGTGGCGGTAGCGCAGCAGGGTCGGGTGGCGGTGGGCGTGGCCGAGGAAGGACTCCTCGCGGGTCGCCGTCAGCTTCACCGGGCAGCCGGTCCGCAGCGCCAGCAGGCCGAGCGGCAGCTGGAAGCCCTGGTCCTCGCGGTCCGCGGTGGCGCCGGGCACACCGGTGACCACGATCTTCACGCGGTCCGGTTCCAGGCCGTAGCAGGCGGCGAGCGTGTCACGGTCGGCGTGCGGGTCGGTGGAGGCCAGGTACAGCTCGACGCCCCCGTCGGGGCGGGGCACCGCGAGCCCGGCCTCGGCGCCGATCGGGGCCGGGTCCTGGCGCCCGATCCGGTACAGGCCCTCGACGACGACCTCGCCGGCCGCCTCGGGGTCGCCGTGGCGCAGCGGGATGTGCCGGATCAGGTTGCCGTCGGGGTGCAGGGGCTCGGCCTCGAAGGCCTGCTCCGGGTCGGTGACCGGGTCGAGGACCTCGTACTCGACGATGACGGCCGCCGCGGCCATCCGCGCCGTGTCGGGGTGGTCGGCGGCGACGGCGGCGATCGGCTCGCCGTGGTGGCGCACGACCTCGGAGGCGAACACCGGGCGGTCGGGCCTGCCCCGGCCGTACACCGGGCTGCCGGGGACGTCCTCGTGGGTGATGACGACCCGCACGCCGGGCATCTCCCGCGCGTGCGTGGTGTCGATGGACCGGATGCGGGCGTGCGGGTGCGGCGAGCGCAGCACCGCCGCCCACAGCAGGCCCTCGGCCCACAGGTCGGCCGCGTAGGGGAAGGTCCCCTCCGTCTTGGCGCGGGCGTCGGCGGCCGGCAGCGAGGAGCCGATGCCGTGCGGCAGCGGCTCGGGCGCGGGCGCGGCCTCCGTGGCGGCGGCGGCTTCGTTGCTCACGGCTGGCCTCCGTCCTGGCCGTAGGGGTCATGCCGGTGCGGGGGGTCGAACGCCGAGGGGTGGACCCCGCCGGCTCCCGGGCCCGCCTGGTGGGGGATGCGCGGCTCGTCGGCGCCCGGTTCGGACTCGTCGGCCGCGGTGTGCGTCTCGCGTTCGGCGACGACCTCCTTGACGGCCTCCAGGACGCCCCGGTAGCCCGAGCAGCGGCACAGGTTGCCGCACAGCGCCTGGCGGGTCTCCAGTTCGGTCGGCGCCGGGTTGCCCTCCAGCAGGTCGTGCACGGTCATCGCCATGCCGGGCACGCAGAAGCCGCACTGCACCGCGCCGCACCGGGCGAGCGCCCGCTGCACGTCCGAGGGCTGCCCGTCGACGGCCAGGCCCTCCACGGTGCGGACCTCGCTGCCGGCCGCGGTGGCGGCGGGCACCAGGCAGGAGGCGACGAGCCGTCCGTCGACCTGGACGTTGCAGGCGCCGCACTCGCCCTGCGAGCAGCCGTCCTTGGCGCCGGCGAGGCCGAGCCGCTCCCGCAGGACGTAGAGCAGCGACTCGCCGATCCACGCGTCGGTGACGGGCCGGTCCACGCCGTTGACGCGCAGGACGTAGGAGGCGAGCGGGTGTTCGTCGTGCGGGGACGCGGAGTGCGCGTCGTCGGCGGGGTCCGCATCCTGCTGCGCGGCGGCGGTCTCCGGGTCCGAGGGGGCGGAGTCCTGGTCCGGCGCCGCGGTTTCCGGGTCCGCAGCGGCCGGGGGCTCCCCGGCCGTCGCGGGGTCCGCGACCCGGCCGGAGGCCGTCGCCGGCTCCCCGGCGGCCCGGGGCGCGGGGGGCGCGTCCTCGTCCGGGCCGGGGCCGCCGGACGGCTCGGCGGGCGCCTCGGCGGCCTCCGCGGCCCGTTCGGCGTCGCCGGCCGCCTCGCCGGTCGCGTGGGCGGACTGTGGGGCGTCGCCGGGTCCGGCCGCCGGCTCGGCGGCGCTGTCCGCGGAACCCTCCGGGACCTGCCCGTCCGGGGTCCCGTGGCCGTCTCCGGCCGCTGTGCCGCCGGCCGGAGAGGCCGGCGCCTGAGCCTCGGCGGACGCGGCCGCCGTCCCGGCCTCCTGGGCCGCCGTGTCCGCGTCCGGCGTCCGCGGAGCCGCCTCCCGGTCCGCGCTCGGGGCGTAAGCGGCCTCCGGGTGGTGTCCCTCCCCCGCACCGTGCGGCGCGGGCGCCGGGAACGGGCCCGCCCGGTGGGCCTCGGGCTGTGCGTACGGGTGGGCCCGGGACGGGTCGTACGGCTCCGGTCCGCCGGGCGCCTCCCCGGCGTGCGGCGCCTGCGGCGCACGCTCACCCGGGTACGCGGCGGGCGCCGGGGGGCCGGCGTGCGCGCCGCCCCGGGCCCGCTCACCGAAGTACGCGTGCTGCTCGCCGCCGTAGGTGTCCGCCGCCGGCTGCTCGCCGCCGTACGTGTCTCCCGCCGGCCGCTCGGCCGTGTGCGGGGCCGGGGCGTGCGGGGCGGCCGGGTCCGGGGCCGCCTCCTGCCCGGCCGCGGGCGGCTGCTGCCCCCACGGCTGTCCCGCTCCTTCCGTGGCCCACGGGGCGGCGGCGCCGCCGGGGAGCGTGGCCGGAGGGGTGCCGCCCCACTGCTGGACCAGGGACGACGTGGTGAACTCGCCCGACTCGTCCGGGAGGTCGCCGCCGGCGACGGGGATCGACCACTGCCCGGTCACGTCCTGGCCGGGGGCGGGCGCCGCCTGCCCGGCCTGCTCCTCGCCGGTGTGCCAGTGCTGGGTGGACTGGGGGTCGTAGGTGAACCGGTCGGTCGCGTCCGGGTCGTGCGGCACGGCGTGGGGGTCGGGCCACTGGGCGCCCTGGGCGGTCGCGGCCCAGGCGCCGTCGGCGGCCTCGGGCGGTGCGGGCGCCGCCGCTATCCGCGGCGGCACGTACCCGTGGCCGGGCGCGGCGAGCGGGCTGTCGGCGGCCAGGAGCGCCTCGATGCCGCCCTCGGGGAGCTTCACGAAGGCGGTGGCGCCGTCGTCGTAGTCGCCCTGCGGCAGCGGATCCCAGCGGCCGCCGCTCGCGGGCGTCCCCTCCGCGTGCTGGTCGTCGGTCACGACAGCGCCCTCCCCAGTGCTCGTCGGGCCAGCGCGGCGACGGTGCGCCGCAGGTGCAGTACGGCGGGCGGCAGCGGCTGTACGGAGCCGTCCTCGGCCGGGACCGGGTCGGGGATGCAGGCCGCGGCGACGTACTCCCCGAAGGCGGTCAGCGCCTCGGGGACGACCGCCCGGTTGTTGTCCCAGTCGATGAGCTGCGCGACCCAGTGCTCGGCGTCCAGAGGCCGCAGCGGCATCGGCGCTATGGCCCCGACCGCGCACCGCACGCCGCGCCGAGCGGGGTCGAGGACCAGCGCCACGGAGGCGGCCGCGCGGCCCGGGCCGGTCCGGCCGGTGGCCTTGAGGAAGACCTGGGGCGCGTGCAGCAGGGGCACGCGCACGTAGCCGATGAGCTCGCCGGTCCGCAGCAGGTCCATGCCCGCCAGCAGGTGCGACACCGGGATCTCCCGGCGGGCCCCGCCCGGGCCGGCGATGATCAGCGTCGCCTCCAGGGCGGCCAGCACGGGCAGCGCGTCACCGGTGGGCGCGGCCGAGGCGATGTTGCCGCCCAGGGTGCCCGCGTTGCGGATGTGCGGCGGGCCCGCGGCACGCGCGGCGGCGGCGAGCGCGGGGATCAGGGCGGCGAAGTCGGGGCGGCCCATGCGGGCGTGCGTGAGGCCCGCGCCGAGCAGCGCGTGCCCGTCCTGGTACTGCCAGCCGCGGATCTCGCTGATCCGGCCGAGTCCGACCAGCGCGGCGGGCCTGAGCTGCCCGGAGTTGACGGCGGCCATGAGGTCGGTGCCGCCCGCGACGGGCACCGCGGCGGGCGCGGCGGTCAGGGCCGCCACCGCCTCGTCCAGCGTCGTGGGCAGCGTGACGGCCTGCGCCGCCTGCGGTGCGTGCGTGGTCAAAACAGGCTGCCCCTTCCCGCTGCCCCCACTGGTCCCACCTGTGCTGCCGTACGGTACGTCCTGACAGGGCGGACGTGGCAACTCTGGCACATCTTCGCAAGTCCCGGACGCGGGGGTCCGCCAGGAGACGTTCCCCCACCTCACCGGACAGCAGGTCCGGTTTCGCACGACGTCACCGGTGCGGGCGAATTTCGCACTTTTCACTGACCCTTGCGCGTTTTCTCCTCCTCTGTTCGAGTCGGCGCCCGGCCGGTGCCGGCCGGGCCGTGTGCCACGTGCGCACCGGAGCCGCCGCCCCGCCCGGGGAGGGCGCCGCGTCCGCGCGCGCCTGCCGCGGGCGGATGTTCGGGCCGGTCACCCCGCGGGCGGATGCCCGGGCCGCGGCGGACGGGGTGCGCTCACCTCACGGGCGGCGGTCCGTCGAGCGGGCGACCGCGCACGCCGGGCCGGCGCTGCCAGGGAAGGGGGCCCGTGGGCGGTCGGTAGGCGACGCCGAGGGCGTCAAGTCGCCGGTAGTGGGCGGACATCCGCTGTTCGAAATCGGCGAAATCCCGTTCCGCGGGAGCGGGCAGGGCACTCCAGGCCACCTCGGCGAAGGCGGCCAGCCGCGGGAACGCCTGGTAGTCGACGCGGTTCTGGTCCTCCGTCACCTCGGACCACAGGTTGGCCTGCGCGCCGAGCACATGGCGGGCGTGCTCCGGCTCGAGTTCCGGCGGCACCGGCTCGAACCGGTAGACGTCCTCCAGCGTGCGCACCCAGCCGATCGGCACGGGCTCGTCGTCGCCGGGCGCCTGCCGGTGGTCCAGGTACACCTCCTGCTCGGGGCACATGACGACGTCGTGGCCGGCCCGCGCGGCGGCGACGCCGCCCGCACGGCCGCGCCAGGAGGACACCGTCGCGCCCTCGGGCGGGCCGCCCTGCAGGATCTCGTCCCAGCCGACGAGGCGGCGCCCCCGCTCGGACAGCCACCGCCCGAAGTGACCGACGAACCAGGCCTGGAGCCCGTCCTCGTCCGCGAGTCCGAGTTCCGCGATGCGCGCCTGCGCGGTGGGCGACCGCCGCCACTGGTCCTTGGGGCACTCGTCGCCGCCGACGTGGACGTACCGCGACGGGAACAGTTCGAGCACTTCCTCCAGGACGTGCTCGTAGAAACGCAGTGTGGCGTCGGTCGGGGCGAGCACGTTCGGGGAGATTCCCCAGTCGTCCCAGACGGTCAGGGAGGCGGTGTCGACGACGTCGGTGTTGCCGAGTTCCGGATATGCGGCGATGGCCGCCTGCGAGTGGCCGGGGACGTCGATTTCGGGGACGACGGTGATGTGCCGTTCGGCGGCGTAGGCGACGATCTCGCGGATGTCGTCCCGGGTGTAGTGGCCCCCGTGCGGTTTCTCCTCCCACAGCGGTGAGGCCCGGTGGCCGAATTTCGTGCGGGGCCGCCACGATCCGGCCCCGGTCAGCCGCGGATACCGCTCGACCGGCAGGCGCCAGCCCTGGTCGTCGGTCAAGTGGAGGTGCAGGACGTTGAGTTTGTGCGCCGCCATCAGGTCGAGGTAGCGCAGGACGCCGTCCTTCGGCATGAAGTGCCGTGCCACGTCGAGCAGGAGACCGCGCCAGCGGAAGCGCGGGCGGTCGTGGATCGTGACGGCGGGGAACTCCCACGCGTCCCGGACGGTGACGGGGGCCCGGCGGAAGGCGTCCGGGCCGAGCAGCTGGCGGAGGGTCTGCGCGCCCCAGAACACGCCGGCCGCGCTCGCCCCGCCGACGACGACGCGACGGCCGGCGGCGCTGAGGCGGTAGGCCTCCGGGCCGTCGGGTTCGCCTCCGGGTTCCGGGCTGATCCGCAGCACGATCCGGGGTGCGTCCTCGCCGTGCGAGGGCGGCAGCGGGTACCCGGTCGCCGCGCCGACGGTGGTCCGCAGCCACCGGGCGACCCCCTCGGTGCCGGGGGCGGCCTCGATCGTCGTCGCGCCGTCGATCGAGCAGCGCCCGCCGCCGGACGGGCCGGCGGACAGGCGGCCGGGGGCCGGGACGAGCGAGGCGCCGGAATGCGGGGACGGCTCGTGCGGAACAGGGGTCGTCACGTCTCTCCTCCACCGCTTCGCCCGCCCCGGCGAACGGATGCCACCGCGCCGTTCGGGCAATCAGGAACATGCCAATAAAGGGGCCGGAAGCACAAGGGAAACGCCCGCCGGATTCACACCGCTGCGGCCGCCGCGGCGGTTTCCGCCGGACGCCGCGAAGGTTACCGCGGGAAACAGCGAATTCCAGGGGAAAGCAGCCCGGAACGAGGCCACCGCGTAGGTGATCGGCCGGGTCCGCCGCACAAAAGCACCCCGCACGGCAAAAGGTCCCCGGACACGCCCGACGGCGCACCGGGGACCTCGCGGACCCACGACGGATCTCGGCAGCTCTCGGACGGCAAGCGCGCCGGAAACGCACCGGCGGCGGCCCGGAACCAGACCGCGGGCGGTCCGGGGACGGACCGGCCGGCGGCCGCTGGCCGGACTACTTCTTCTTGTCGTCGCCCTCGCCGCCGCTGCCCATGGATTCGTAGATCTCCTTGCACAGCGGGCAGACGGGGTACTTCTTCGGGTCGCGGCCCGGCACCCAGACCTTGCCGCACAGCGCCACGACGGGCGTACCGTCGAGGGCGCTCGCCATGATCTTGTCCTTCTGAACGTAGTGGGCGAAGCGCTCGTGGTCGCCGTCGCCGTGGGAGACCTGCGGCGTCGGCTCGACGAGGGTTCCCGTACCAGTCCCGCGCTCGGGCTCGAGAGTGCTCATACGGCAAGGGTACTGAAACCCCGCGGGCATCAGTTGAGCGACGGGTCGTCCGGATATGTGGCGACCATCGCCAGCTCGTTGCGCTGGCGGCGCAGCACCTCCCGCCACAGCCGCTCGGGGGCCGGGGAGGAGACGTCGCCGGGTTCGGACTCCACCACGTACCACGCCCCCTCCACCAGCTCGTCCTCCAGCTGGCCCGGCCCCCAGCCCGCGTAACCGGCGAAGATCCGCAGGGAGCCCAGGGCGGAGGCCAGCAGCTCCGGCGGGGCCTCCAGGTCGACGAGGCCGATCGCGCCGTGCACCTGGCGCCAGCCCAGCGGGGTGCCGTCGCCGGAGGCGCCCCCCGGGACGACGGCGACCCCGAGCGCGGAGTCCAGCGACACCGGGCCGCCCTGGAAGACGACGCCGGGCTCACCGGCCAGGTCCGCCCAGCCCTCCAGGATGTCGCCCACGTCCACGGGGGTCGGACGGTTGAGGACGACACCGAGGGAGCCCTCCTCGTCGTGGTCGAGAAGGAGCACCACCGCACGGTCGAAGTTCGGGTCCGCCAGGGCGGGGGTAGCCACGAGCAGCCGCCCTGTGAGCGAGGACACCTCGGTCATGCCAGACATGATCCCGCATCTTGCCCCGGTGTGGGGAACCAATCGGGTCACGGGAGTGACGGCGGCCGCAGGGGCGGGACGCGGGCCGCCCGGGCGTCGCGCCGCGGGGAGCCGGGCCGGCCCGCCCGTGGGGCCGGGTCGCGCACCGCGTGGCCGGTGACCCCACGTGCCCGCGCCGGGACGGTTCGTGTTGTGACAGAGCCATGACGGGCCCGGGCCGTCCGCGGGCTTACGGAAGGGGGCCGCACGGCGATTACTCTGTCTTCCCGGCCCCTGCCCGAAGATCGGCCGGCCCCTGCCCAACTCATCGGAACGCGAGATACATGACCGTCAACGGCACTGACGACGTACTGCTTGTCCATGGCGGAACCCCGCTGGAGGGCGAGATCCGTGTCCGCGGTGCGAAGAACCTCGTACCGAAGGCCATGGTCGCCGCCCTGCTGGGCAGCGAGCCGAGTCGACTGCGCAACGTTCCGGACATCCGTGACGTGCGCGTCGTACGCGGTCTGCTGCAACTGCACGGCGTGACGGTCCGTCCGGGTGAGGAGCCGGGCGAGCTGGTGCTCGACCCGACGCGGGTGGAGAGCGCGAACGTCGCTGACATCGATGCCCACGCGGGCTCGTCGCGCATCCCGATCCTGTTCTGCGGCCCGCTGCTGCACCGGCTCGGGCACGCCTTCATCCCCGGCCTCGGCGGCTGCGACATCGGCGGCCGGCCCATCGACTTCCACTTCGACGTGCTGCGGCAGTTCGGCGCGACGATCGAGAAGCGGGCCGACGGCCAGTACCTGGAGGCCCCGCAGCGGCTGCGCGGCACGAAGATCCGGCTGCCGTACCCGTCCGTCGGCGCGACCGAGCAGGTGCTGCTGACGGCCGTACTGGCCGAGGGCGTCACCGAGTTGTCCAACGCGGCCGTGGAGCCGGAGATCGAGGACCTCATCTGCGTGCTGCAGAAGATGGGCGCGATCATCGCGATGGACACCGACCGGACGATCCGCATCACCGGTGTGGACAAGCTCGGCGGCTACACCCACCGCGCCCTGTCGGACCGCCTGGAGGCGGCGTCCTGGGCGTCGGCGGCGCTGGCGACCGAGGGCGACATCTACGTCCGCGGCGCGCAGCAGCGGTCGATGATGACGTTCCTCAACACCTACCGGAAGGTGGGCGGCGCCTTCGAGATCGACGACGAGGGCATCCGCTTCTGGCACCCCGGGGGGCAGCTGAAGTCGATCGCGCTGGAGACGGACGTGCACCCCGGCTTCCAGACGGACTGGCAGCAGCCGCTGGTGGTGGCCCTGACGCAGGCCACGGGGCTGTCCATCATCCACGAGACGGTGTACGAGTCCCGGCTGGGCTTCACCTCCGCGCTGAACCAGATGGGCGCCCACATCCAGCTCTACCGCGAGTGCCTCGGCGGCTCCGTCTGCCGTTTCGGGCAGCGCAACTTCCTGCACTCCGCGGTCGTCTCGGGCCCCACGAAGCTCCAGGGCGCCGACCTGGTCATCCCCGACCTCCGCGGCGGCTTCTCGTACCTGATCGCCGCGCTGGCGGCCCAGGGCACGTCCCGGGTGCACGGCATCGAGCTCATCAACCGCGGCTACGAGAACTTCATGGAGAAGCTCGCCGAGCTGGGCGCGAAGGCCGACCTGCCGGGCAAGGCCCTCGGCTGACACCCCGGTCCCGGCGGGCCCGGCGGCCGGAACCGTCCCGCGGCGTACCGGCCGCCGGGCCCGCGGGGACCGTCTGCCGGGGCGGGACCCGGCCGGGGGCCGGGGAAACCCTGGGCCCGGGCAACCGCCGAGCCTCCGCGCACCCCGGCGCACAAGCCGACCCGCCGGGCGAGGACGAGTGGGATGCCGTCTCACGGCGCCGAGGAGCCGGGCGAGGCCGCCGCGGGCCGGGCGCGGCCGCGCCGGGCCGTCCGGGGGCCGTGTGAGGCCGTCGCGGCCGTTTCGTACGGCGAAGGGGCGGCCACCCCCGTGGGTGGCCGCCCCTTCGGCGTCATCGTGCCCTAGCGGGCCTCGCACGCCGTCCGTGGCGGGCGAACGGCAAGGTCACTTGCCCTTGGCGGCTTCCTTGAGCTTGCTGCCCGCGGAGACCTTCACGCTGTAGCCGGCCGGGATCTGGATCGGCTCGCCGGTCTGCGGGTTGCGCGCGGTGCGAGCGGCACGGTGGGTGCGCTCGAAGGTGAGGAAGCCAGGGATGGTGACCTTCTCGTCCCCCTTGGAGACGATGTCGCCGACGACGTCGGCGAACGCGGCCAGCACGGCGTCGGCGTCCTTGCGGGTCACCTCGGCGCGGTCGGCCAGCGCGGCCACCAGCTCACTGCGGTTCATGTTGTTACTCCCGTGTCTTTCTTGCCGTTGAGGCATGAGAACGAAGCCGATGCTGCCAGGGTCCTCGGTGAGTACCCGGACCCGGGTCCGTCCCTCTGCCCTCGCGCCCCTTGGGGGTGCCCCCAGGACGTAGTCCTTGGGGAAGCATCCTGCCCCCACCTGCGGCGGGAAAGCCAATCCGGCACCCGTTGGAGTCGTGAGAACACCCTTGGGAGTCACAGGAGCCCCGGGCCGCGCGTGGCCGTCACCATAAAGGGCGACCGGACCCGGCGGCGGTCGACGCGCCGGGCCGGCGGACGGCCGTGGCGATCCTCACAGCCGGCCCGCACCGGGCTCAGGAGACCGTCGCGCCCGCCGCCTTGGCGGCCTCCCGCACCGCGCCCGCGACCGCGCCCGCGACCTTGTCGTTGAAGACGCTCGGGACGATGTAGTTGGGGTTCAGCTCGTCCTCGGTGACGACGTCCGCCAGGGCCTGCGCGGCGGCGAGCATCATCTCCGTGTTGACGGTGCGCGACTGCGCGTCCAGCAGGCCGCGGAAGACACCCGGGAAGACCAGCACGTTGTTGATCTGGTTGGGGAAGTCGGAGCGGCCGGTGGCCACAACCGCCGCCGTCTGGCGGGCGATTGCCGGCTCCACCTCGGGGTCGGGGTTCGCGAGAGCGAAGACGATCGCGCCGTCGGCCATGGCGGCCACGTCGTCGCCGTCGAGGACGTTGGGCGCCGAGACGCCGATGAAGACGTCCGCGTCGCGCACGGCCTCCTTCAGCGTGCCCGTCAGGTTCTCGGGGTTGGTGTTGTCCGCGATCCAGCGCAGCGCCGACCCGGGGGCGGCGTCGACGAGGTCGGCGCGGCCGGCGTGCACGACACCGTGGATGTCGGCCACGACGGCGTTCTTCACGCCCGCGGCGAGCAGCAGCTTCAGGATGGCGGTGCCGGCCGCGCCGGCGCCGGACATCACCACGCGCACGTTCTCCATCGCCTTGCCGACCACGCGCAGCGCGTTGGTGAGGGCCGCGAGTACGACGATGGCGGTGCCGTGCTGGTCGTCGTGGAAGACGGGGATGTCCAGGGCCTCGCGCAGCCGCGCCTCGATCTCGAAGCAGCGCGGCGCGGAGATGTCCTCGAGGTTGATGCCGGCGAACCCGGGGGCGATCGCCTTGACGATCTCGACGATCGCGTCGGTGTCCTGGGTGTCCAGGCAGATCGGCCAGGCGTCGATGCCGGCGAACCGCTTGAAGAGGGCGGCCTTGCCCTCCATCACGGGCAGGGCGGCCTTCGGGCCGATGTTGCCCAGGCCCAGCACGGCCGAGCCGTCCGTCACGACCGCAACGGAGTTGCGCTTGATGGTCAGGCGGCGGGCGTCCTCGGGGTTGGCGGCGATCGCCATGCAGACGCGGGCCACACCCGGCGTGTAGACCATGGACAGGTCGTCACGGTTGCGGATGGGGTGCTTGGACTGCATCTCGATCTTGCCGCCGAGGTGCATGAGGAACGTACGGTCGGAGACCTTGCCGAGGGTGACGCCCTCGATGCCGCGCAGCTTCTCGACGATCTCCTCGGCGTGCGCGGTCGAGGCGGCCGCGATGGTGACGTCGATGCGGAGCCGCTCGTGGCCGGACGCGGTGACGTCGAGGCCGGTCACCGAGCCTCCGGAGGACTCCACGGCGGTGGTGAGCTGCGAGACGGCGGTTCCGCCCGCGGGCACCTCCAGCCGGATGGTCATCGAGTAGGAGACGCTGGGCGCCGTTGCCATGGCCGACTTCCTCTGCTTTCACCGTGACGCGAAGTTCTGCCGTCCGATCGTCGCACCTACCCCTGAGTACGCGGTAGCCGCCCCGGATTGCGGACGTTTTGTTCACCGGCGGAGGGCATTCTTTCGGAAGATCCGTTCCGCCATGCGAGAAAGACTACGAGAGGGCCAGCGGGCAACGAAAGAGGCCCACGTCACACGACGTGGGCCTCTCCCCAGCTCAATGACACCGACCCGCCATGCTCGCCTCGCGGCAAGTGGTCGCTCGTAGCGACGAAGGTTGGGCCCGGGGGCTTGGATCGGGCCGGTGTCACATCAAGGCTAGCAAACGGATCGCGCGGGACCATTCCCGCGGCGGAAGTTCGTTTTCCCGTCACCCGGCAGGCCCCGCCCCCGGGGCACCGGACCGGCCGGGCCGGGCCCGTGCCCCGGCGTCGCCTCTCAGTCCTTCAGCAGGTCCGGCACCCCGTCCGCGTCGGGCTCGTCCCGCTCGCCGGAGACGACCGTCAGCTGCTGGGTGGCCCGGGTCAGGGCGACGTACAGCACCCGCAGGCCGGCCGGCGACTCGTCCGCGATCTCGGCGGGCGAGACGACGACCGTCGCGTCGTACTCCAGGCCCTTCGCCTCCAGGCTGCCCAGCGCCACGACACGGTCGCCGAGCCCGGCGAGCCAGCGCCGTGCCTCCTCGCGGCGGTGCATGGCGACGACCACGCCGACGGTGCCGTCGACCTGCTCGAGGAGCCGTCCGGCCTCCGCCCGGACGGTCGCCTCCAGCGAGTCGCCGACGACGGCGAAGCGGGGTTCGAGGCCGGTGGAGCGCACCGCCGACGGCGACTCGGCGCCCGGCATGGCCAGGGCGAGCACCTTGGCGGCCAGCTCGGCGATCTCGGCCGGGTTGCGGTAGTTCACCGTCAGCCGGAAGCGGCGGCCGCGGGCGGTGCGGCCCGCCGGGCCCTGCCCGGAGGACTGGTGGGAGACGGGCGGGCGGGTGCCCAGCGCCTCGTCGCGGGCCTGGGCCGCCTCGTCGGGGTCGGACCAGGACGACTGGGCCGGGTCGCCGACGATCGTCCAGGTGGCGTGCCGGCCGCGGCGGCCGACCATGCGCCACTGCAGCGGCGTGAGGTCCTGCGCCTCGTCGACGATGACGTGCGCGTACTCGGTGCGTTCCTGCGCCAGCCGCTCGGCCCGCTCGCGCTGCGTCTCCTCGCGGGCCGGCATGAGCTCCTCCAGCCCGGTGAGCTGGTCCAGCGGGTCCAGCTCGCGCTTCTTCCTCGGGCGGGCGGGGACACCGAGGATGGCCTGGAGCTCGTCGAGCATCGCCACGTCGTGCACGGAGTAGCCGTCGCGCCTGAGTGAGCGGGCCACCTTGCGCACCTCGCCGGCGTTCAGGACGCGGCGGGACCAGCGGCCGAGGCGGCGCTCGTCGGCCATCGCCGCGAGCACCGTCTGCGGGGTCAGCTCGGGCCACCAGGCATCCAGGAAGGCGATGAACGCGTCCTCGCCCGCGACGTCCTCGTCGAAGGAGGAGCGCAGCTCGGCCGCCAGTTCCGGGTCGCTGTGCCGGCCGGCCGCGCCGGACCTCTGCCACAGCGCGTCCAGGAGCAGCCTGCGGGCGCGGGGGCGCAGCAGGTTGACCGGCGCCGTGCCGCCGAGGGCGGTGCGGCGGATGCGGTCCAGTTCCCCGGCCTCCAGTTCCAGGCGGCGGCCGAAGGCGACGACCCGCAGCCGCTCGGGGGAGCCGTTCAGCTCCAGGGCGCCGCGCGCGGCCTTGCGCAGCACCTTGAGCATGCGGGAGGAGCCCTTGGCGCGGGCCACCGCCGGGGAGTCGTACAGGGTCGCCTCCGCGCCGACGGAGTCCGCGGCGAGGGAGCCGATGGCGCGGATGGCGACCTGGCCCTCCTCGCCGAGGGAGGGCAGCACGCCCTCGGTGTACGCCACCAGCAGCGGGGTCGGCGAGACGATCAGGATGCCGCCCGCGTAGCGGCGCCGGTCCTGGTAGAGCAGGTAGGCCGCGCGGTGCAGGGCGACGGCGGTCTTGCCGGTGCCGGGGCCGCCCTCGACGTAGGTCACCGAGGAGGCGGGGGCGCGGATCACCAGGTCCTGCTCGGCCTGGATGGAGGAGACGATGTCCCGCATGGTGTGGCTGCGGGCCCGGCCGAGCGCGGCCATCAGCGCGCCGTCGCCGACGACGGCCAGTTCGCGGCCGTCGAGGGACGCCCGCAGCTCGGGGCGCATCAGGTCGTCCTCGACGCCCAGCACCCGGCGGCCCTTGGAGCGGATGACGCGGCGGCGCACGACCCGGCCGGGGTCGACGGGGGTGGAGCGGTAGAAGGGGGCGGCGGCCGGGGCCCGCCAGTCGATGACGAGCGGCGAGTAGTCCTGGTCGAGGACGCCGATGCGGCCGATGTGCAGGGTCTCGGCGATGTCGGCGGTGTTGTCGTCCCGGACCGCGCCCTCGGCGGGCTCGACGGCGGTGTACGCGCCGTCGGCGCCCTTCTTGCCGTCCTTGCCGGGCAGCAGGTCGATGCGGCCGAAGAGGAAGTCCTCGAACTCGTTGTTCAGGCGGTTGAGGTGGATCCCCGCCCGGAAGACCTGCGCGTCGCGCTCGGCCAGCGCGCCGGGCGTGCCGACCTGGCCGCGCCGGGCCGCGTCGTGCATGAGGAACTCGGCCTCGTGGATCTTTTCCTCGAGGCGCTGGTACACCCGGTCCAGGTGTGCCTGTTCCACGCTGATCTCTCGGTCGCGTACGGAGTCCTGCGCCTCGTCGTGAACCGATTCGACCGCGGAATCCTGTTGAGCCTGAGCGGCCACCGGGCCCCCTTCTGACGTGCTGGGCAGCCGTCAACCGTACGCGAAGGGAGGCGTGTGAGGCTACGCGCCGGCCCGCGTTGCCGGCCCGCGTTGCCGGCCTGCGCGGCCGGCGGCGGTGCGGATGCCGACCGCGTGGGCCCGCGGCCGGCCACGCCCGGTCGCGGGCCGTGCTGCCGCAGGCCGCGCGGATGCCGGCCGGGCGGGCGCGGGGCCGGCGCGGGGCCGGGGGCGTGCGGCCGGCGTGCAGCCGGCGTGCAGCCGGCGTGCGGCCGGCTGCCGAACAGCGCCGTCGTGGGGCGGGGGCGCGCCGGGGGGTGCCCGTCCTCGGACCGGCGCGAGCTCGGTTCTTCAGCAAGGCACCCGGCGTCGACGCGCCGGCCGCTGCGGGCGGGC
>NZ_JBEYXZ010000004.1:0-46279 GCF_040645305.1 Streptomyces sp. NPDC046831
CCGGACCGATGCGATCCGGCCACCGCGGCGGCACGGGCAGCCGGCGCCTTGTACCCACACCCGGCAGCTTGTCCGTATACCGAACATGAACATCCCCCCCGCGGCCGCCCCCGGGCGCCACACCGCGGGACCCGACCGGCAGCCGCGGGGGCGCGCCGCCGCGCCGGGCGGCGGAGGCCGCCTAGAAGGCGGGCCGCTCCGGGTCCAGCAGCGCCAGTCCCTCCGCCGGGGACGACGCCTGCGCGAAGTGCCGCCGCGGGATCCGCCCCGCCCGCCGCGCCAGCCGCCCCGCCTCCACCGCGTGCCGCATCGCCTCGGCCATCACCACGGGCTCCTGCGCCCGCGTCACCGCCGACGCCAGCATCACCCCCGCGCACCCCAGCTCCATGGCCAGCGCCACGTCCGACGCCGTACCGGCGCCGGCGTCCAGGATCACCGGCACGCGCGCGTGCTCCACGATCAGCTGGAAGTTGTGCGGGTTGCGGATGCCGAGCCCGGAGCCGATCGGCGACCCCAGCGGCATGATCGCCGCACAGCCGACGTCCTCCAGCCTCCGGGCGAGCACCGGGTCGTCGTTCGTGTACGGCAGCACCGTGAACCCGTCGTCGACCAGCGTCTCGGCGGCGTCCAGCAGCTCGATAGGGTCCGGCAGCAGCGTCCGCTCGTCGGCGATGACCTCCAGCTTGACCAGGTCGGTGCCGAGCGCCTCCCGGGCCAGCCGCGCCGTCAGCACGGCCTCACCGGCGGTGAAGCAGCCGGCCGTGTTCGGCAGCACCCGGATGCCCAGCCGCCGCAGCACCGACAGCACGGACCCGTGCACGGACGGGTCCACGCGCCGCATCGCGACCGTCGTCAGCTCCGTGCCGGAGGCGACGAGCGCCCGCTCGAGCACGTCCAGGCTGGGCGCGCCGCCCGTGCCCATGATCAGGCGCGAGGTGAGGGACAGGCCTCCGAGGAGGAAGGGGTCGTCGGCCACGGGTCAGCCTCCCTGGACGGCGGTGAGCACTTCGACACGGTCGCCCTCGGCCAGGACCGTGGCCGGCCACTGCGCGCGCGGGACGACGGTCTCGTTGAGGGCGGCGGCCACCCCGGACGGCGCCGCGGTCAGCGACCGGACGACGGCGTCGAGAGCCGTGCCCGGCGCGATCCCGCGCGGCTCCCCGTTGACGGAGACGGTCAGCGTGCCGGCGGTGCCGGCCGGCTTGTTCACGGTCATACGGGCTGCTCCGTGAGCGCGGTGGCCCCGAAACGCCTCGGGGTAAAGGGGCGGGCCTCCTCGGGCAGGTCGCCCGTGGTCAGGACGTGCGCCAGCGCGTCCCCGGTGACCGGGGTCAGCAGCACCCCGTTGCGGTAGTGGCCGGTGGCCAGCAGCAGCCCGTCCAGCGCCGTCGGGCCCAGCAGCGGCGCGTTGTCGGGGGAGCCGGGGCGCAGCCCGGCCCGCGTCTCGGTCAGCGGCAGCTCCGTGATGCCCGGGACCAGCTCGTGCGCGTCGCGCAGCAGCTCGTACACGCCGCCGGCCGTCACCGTCGTGTCCCAGCCCAGTTCCTCGCTGGTGGCGCCGACGACCAGCTCGCCGCTGAGCCGCGGCACCAGGTAGACGTGGCTGCCGCGCACCACGGCGCGCACGGTCCGGCTGAGGAAGGGCGCGTACCGCTTCGGCACGGTCAGCCGCAGCACCTGTCCCTTCACCGGCCGCACCGGCGGCAGCACGTCGTCCGGGACGCCCGCGAGCTGCCCGCTGAGGCTGCCGGCCGCCAGCACCACCCGGTCCGCGGCGAGCGCGGTGCCGTCACGCAGGACGCAGCCGGCGGCCCGCTCCCGCGCCACGGTGAGCCGCTCGGCCCAGGCCCGGTGGAAGACCACGCCCGCCCGCTCGCACGCCGCCACCAGCGCCGCCGCCAGCCGCCGCGGGTCGATCTGGTGGTCGCCGTCCACGCGGAGCCCGCCGCGCACGCCCGGGGCGAGCAGCGGCTCCAGCCGCCGGCACTCCCGCCCGGACAGCCACTCCGCGTCCAGGCCCGACTGCCGCTGCAGCGCGTGCAGGTCCCGCAGATGGGCGCGGTCGTCCGCGTCGAGCGCCACGGCGAGCGTGCCGCACCGGCGGTACCCGAGGTCGTGGCCGGTCAGCTCGGTCAGCTCGGCCGCGAAGTCCGGGTAGCGGCGGGCGGAGGCGAGGTTCAGCGCGAGCAGCGTCTGCTCGCCGTAGTGCAGTTCCGTGACGGCGGCCAGCATCCCGGCGGCCACCTGCGCGGCTCCGCCGCCCGGCTCGGGGTCCACCACGGCGGTGGCGAGCCCGCGCTGTGCCGAGCGCCAGGCCGTCACCAGCCCGATGAGCCCGCCCCCGAGCACGAGGACGTCTGACGTACGTGGAGACGACATGGGCGTCCAGCCCCTCCCTTCGCCGGCATGACCCGGATCAGGTTCGTACGGTCGGAGGCCGCCAGCCTCCCTCTCAGCCCGGTGCGTCCGGGCTCCCGCGAGTGCTTGTACCGTGGCCACCCTAGTCCTTGGACCAGCGCCTTCGTAAGGGAGTCCTTCCGCATGTCCCGCTCGCTCGACGGTCTCGTCCTCGCCCCCGTCGCCGACCAGGCGCCGGGGCAGGTGGGCACGCGCACCCGCTTCGCTTACCACGAGAAGGACGGCGAGATCTGGGCCGAGTACGCGGGCGGCGACGTCGTACGCGGGCATCTCGTGGGTACCAGGGAGGGTGACCGGCTCGACTTCCGGTACGTGCAGCTCAAGGCCGACGGCACCACGTCCAGCGGGCACTGCGTGTCGACGGTGGTCGAACTGCCCGACGGCCGGGTGCGGTTGGAGGAGACCTGGCGGTGGGAGTCGCAGCCGGGCAGCGGGACGAGCGTGGTGGAGCAGGTGGCTTGAGCAGCCGGCGGCAGCCGGCTGACCGCCGCGGCGGGCGGCGGCCGGTCCGCGGTCCGGCGCGGGCGGTGACCGCCGGTCCCGGCGCGGGAGCGGCCGGCGCGGCTGTGGAGCACGTCACGGCGCACGCCCCCTGTCTGACGCCGCGTCAGTTGACTAAGGTGATCAGGTGAGCGAGCAGACGCAGGAACAGGGCACGTCACAGCCGCGGCGGGTGGTCGTCGCCGGCGCGGGCATGGCCGGCGTGCAGACCGCGGTCGCCCTGCGCGAACAGGGCTTCCAGGGCACCGTGACGCTGATCGGCGCCGAGCCGCACCAGCCCTACGACCGGCCTCCGCTGTCCAAGGCCGTCCTGCTCGGCAAGGCCGAGGGCTCCGCCTTCGACGTCGACTTCGAGACCCTCGGCACCGAGGTGCGGCTCGGCTGCGAGGCCCTGGCCGTACGCCCCGACGCCCACGTCCTCGACACCTCCGCCGGCCCCGTCCCGTACGACGTCCTCGTCCTCGCGACGGGCGCCGAACCGATCCGGCTGCCCGGCACCGAGGACATGCCCGGCGTGCACCTGCTGCGCACCCTGGACGACGCCGAACGGCTGCGGCCCGTGCTCGCCCGGCAGCACGACGTCGTGGTCGTCGGAGCGGGCTGGATCGGCGCCGAGTTCGCCACGGCGGCCCGGGAGGCGGGCTGCGCCGTGACCGTCGTGGAAGCCGCCGACCGGCCGCTCGCGGGGGCACTGCCCGCCGACGTGGCCGCCCCGATGGCCGCCTGGTACGCCGACAGCGGCGCCGTGCTGCGCACGCACGCGCGCGTCGAGCACGTGGAACCGGGCGCGGTGGTGCTCGACGACGGCACGCGGCTGCCCGCGGGCGCCGTCGTCGTCGGCATCGGCGCGCGCCCCGCCACCGCCTGGCTGGCCGGCTCCGGCGTCGAACTGGGCGAGGACGGCGCGATCGTCGCCGACGAACACCTGCGCACCTCCGTGCCGGACGTGTACGCGGTCGGCGACTGCGCCTCCTTCCCCTCCCGGCGGTACGGCGAGCGCCTGCTGATCCACCACTGGGACAACGCCCTCCAGGGCCCCCGCACGGTCGCGGCCGGCATCGTCGGCGAGGCCCCGGCGGTCTACGACCCGGTGCCGTACTTCTGGTCGGAGCAGTTCGGCCGGTTCGTGCAGTACGCCGGCCACCACGCGTCGGCCGACACCACCGTCCGGCGGGGCGACCCGGCGGGCCCGGCGTGGACCGTCTGCTGGCTGCGCGAGGGGCGCCTGGTGGCCCTGCTCGCGGTGGGCCGGCCGCGGGACCTGGCCCAGGGCAGGCGCCTGATCGAGGCGGGCACGCCCATGGACGCGGAGCTGCTGGCGGACCCCGCGCGGCCCCTGAAGGCGGCGACGGCCTAGGTGTGCCGTCCGGCCCGCGTCGCCGTCCGGCGACGCGGACGGGCGGGAGGTCGGCGCCATGGCCGGGGGCGCGTGTCCCGGGTGGACGGCCCCGGCTTCCGAGTGTCGGTCGGAGATGGCACGCTTGATCCCGTGACCGAGATTGACACGAAGATCGATGCTCTCGTCCCCGCCTGGCTCACCCTCCCCGACATCGCCGAGATGCTCGGCGTCGAGGTGACGCGCGTGCGGCAGCTGGTCAAGGACGGCCAGCTCATCGCCGTGCGCCGGGGTGAGAACCGCGCGCTGCACGTGCCCGCCGACTTCATCGACGGGGACAAGGTCGTCAAGGGCCTGTCCGGCACCCTGACGCTCCTGCGCGACGACGGCTTCACGGACGAAGAGATGCTGGAGTGGCTCTTCACCGCCGACCCGACCCTGCCCGGCACGCCCGCGCAGGCCCTCAGGGAGAATCGCGGCACGGAGGTGAAGCGCCGCGCCCAGGCGCTCGCCGTCTGACCGAACGACACCGGCTCGTCCGGCCGTGACCCGGGGGGCCACGGCCGGGAGGGCCACAGCCATCGGGCCGCCCGGCCAGGGCCCGCGCGCGGACGCCGCGCCGGCCCCGGGCCGCCCGGCCAGGACCCGCGCGCGGGCGCCGCGCCGGCCGGCGCGGGCCGCGGCCCGTGCGCCACCACCGTCCGACACGACCGTCCGGGGGGACTCACGCATGCCCGACACCGCCGCCGCCACCGCCCGGGCCCGGCTCGCCGACGCCCGCCTCTACCTCTGCACGGACGCCCGCAGGCGCCAGGGCGACCTGCCCGAGTTCCTGGACGCGGTCCTGGCCGGCGGCGTCGACATCGTGCAGCTGCGCGACAAGGGCATGGAGGCGGCGGAGGAACTGGAGCACCTGGCGGTCCTCGCCGAGGCCTGCGCCCGCCACGGCAGGCTCCTCGCGGTCAACGACCGGGCGGACGTCGCCCACGCCGCCGGCTCCGACGTGCTGCATCTGGGCCAGGGCGACCTGCCGGTGCCGGCGGCCCGCGCGATCCTCGGCGAGGACGTCCTGATCGGCCGTTCCACGCACGCCGAGTCCGAGGCCGCCGCGGCCGCCGTCCAGGACGGCGTGGACTACTTCTGCACGGGGCCGTGCTGGCCCACCCCCACCAAGCCCGGCCGTCCCGCACCCGGCCTCGACCTGGTGCGCAGCACGGCGGCCCTCGGCACCGACCGGCCCTGGTTCGCCATCGGCGGCATCGACCTGGGCAACCTCGACGAGGTCCTTCAGGCCGGCGCCCGTCGCGTCGTCGTGGTCCGGGCGATCACCGAGGCGGACGACCCGGGTGCGGCGGCGGCCGAGTTCGCCGAGCGCCTGCGCCGGGCCTGAGGCGGCCCGCACCGGCCCGTGGTCCGCACGCGGGCTGCGCCGCGCGGCACCCCGCCGCGGTGCCGGATCACCCGAGTGGGTCCGCGGTGCCGGAGATCACCCGAGTGGGTCCGCGGTGCCGGATCACCCGAGAGGCTGCCGTGCGCGGGTGGTGCCCGCGGGTGACGCACCGCACCGGGCGCCGCGCCCGACCGAACGCAGCCGCACGACGCCTCCGGGTGTCTCGTCCGGCGGACGGAATGGTCCGCTTCCGCCCGGATTCCCGCCCCCACTGTCCGAGGCGTGGACAGCAGGCCGACAATTCGGTCAAATGACCGGCGTGCGGTTGGGGGACCGCCAACCCCTGGTTAACCTGCGACCATGGCCCTCGGAACCGCATCCACCAGGACTGATCGCGCCCGTACCGTGCGCGACATCCTCGCCGCCGGCAAGACGACGTACTCGTTCGAGTTCTCGGCGCCGAAGACGCCCAAGGGCGAGCGGAACCTGTGGAGCGCGCTGCGGAGGGTCGAGGCGGTCGCCCCGGACTTCGTCTCGGTGACCTACGGCGCGGGCGGTTCGACCCGCGCGGGCACGGTCAAGGAGACCGAGCAGATCGTCGCCGACACCACGCTCACCCCGGTGGCCCACCTCACCGCCGTCAACCACTCCGTCGCGGAGCTGCGCAACATCATCGGCCAGTACGCCGACGCGGGGATCCGCAACATGCTGGCCGTGCGCGGCGACCCGCCCGGCGACCCGATGGGCGACTGGGTCCCCCACCCGCGGGGCCTGACCTACGCGGCCGAACTCGTCCGGCTCATCAAGGAGTCGGGCGACTTCTGCGTGGGCGTCGCCGCCTTCCCGGAGATGCACCCCCGCTCGGCCGACTGGGAGACGGACGTCGCGCACTTCGTCGACAAGTGCCGCGCGGGCGCCGACTACGCCATCACCCAGATGTTCTTCCGGCCCGAGTCGTACCTGCGCCTGCGCGACCGGGTCGCCGCGGCCGGCTGCGAAACGCCCGTGATCCCCGAAGTCATGCCGGTCACGAGCGTGCGGATGCTGGAACGTCTGCCACAACTCAGCAACGCCTCGATCCCGGATGTCCTGAAAGAGCGGATCCTCACAGCGCGGGACGATCCGGCGGCTGTACGCTCGATCGGGATCGAGTTCGCCACGGAGTTCTGCGCCCGGCTGCTGGCCGAGGGAGTGCCCGGACTGCACTTCATCACGCTGAACAACTCGACGGCGACACTGGAGATCTACGAGAACCTGGGCCTGCACCATCCACCGCGGGCCTGGACCGACCGCACGGGCGTGGGCCACACTGCGTAGCGGCCACTGGGAGAGGGGCGTACATGGGCTGGACGGTCCTCTACATCGCGTTCGGCGTCGTCGCGCTGTGGCTGCTGGGCGAGGTGCTGCTGCAGTACAAGGCACGTCTGCGCTGGCGGCTGCTCGCCTTCGGGGGCTTCCTCGGCGTCGTGCTCGGCGTGCTGATCCCGTCCGTCGTCGTCATCGGGCTGGGCGCCGCCGCCTTCGCGGTGGGGCAGACGTACGTGACGCTGTCGTTCCGCCGCGGCTTCGCGGCCGGCTGGGCGGTCAACCGCCCGGCCGCGGGCACCGGAGGCAGCAAGCGCCGCCGCGGCGAACCGGGCCGGCAGGGAGCGGACCAGGAGCTCCCCGGCCTCGCAGGGGCGGACGGCCACGGCGACGAGGACGGCGCCGGCCGCGGGGACGGCCTGCCGTACGGGCACGACGACTACGAGGGCGACGACGTCTTCACCCCCGCCCGCGCGGCGGACCCGGCGGCGGCCGACACCACGGTGTACGCGCCGCAGCCCCTGCCCGACGACACCGGTTCGTACGGCGTGTACGACGGCGCCTCCTCGTACGGGGCGGGCGCGGACTCCTCCTACGCGGGCGCCGGCCAGGACCAGTACGCCACGGCCGCCCAGGGCGCCGACCAGGCCTACGGGTACGACTACTCCGGCTACGGCCAGCAGCAGGGCTACGGCTACGACACCACCGGCCAGCAGCAGTACGCCGCGTACACCGACCCCTACAGCGGCGACCAGGGCTACGGCGGCTCCTACGACCAGGCGGCCTACGGCGGCCAGCAGGGCTACGGGCAGCAGGGCTACGGCCAGGACCAGTACGCCGGCGGTTACGGCGGCGAGAGCCCGGCCGGCGGGCTCTGGGTGCCGCAGCAGCGCTCCGACGACTCCTACGGCGGCGAACTCCCGCCGGAGCAGCCGTACCCGTACCAGGGCGACGGGCAGGGGCGCCCGAACCAGGCGCAGGGCGCCGGGTTCGACGAGCAGTACCGGTTCTGAGCGCGCGGCGCGGCCGTGTCAGCGGACCGCCCCGGTGAACGTCAGGCCGGGCCGCGGCGGCGCGATGGGCGCCCGTCCTGGAACTGACGGCGGGGCGTCGAAGGTCTGACCATCCGCCGGAGGACTGGAAGCTCGGGAGCACCGAGAGCACCGGAAGCTCGGGGACACCGGAACACCGGGCCACCCGGGACACCGAGTGCACCCGGCCACCAGACACACCCCCCAACGCCGGGAACGCCCGGCAACCGCCGGACGGCCGGCCCGGGATCCACGCGCACCCGAGGGGCAGGACCCCGGAGGCCCGGCCTGCCCGGCGGCCCCTACCGGCGCGGCGCGGTCACTGGGAGCCCCGGAACTCCGGCCCCTCCACCACCAGGCCGGCCACCAGCGCGCCCGACATGCCCGCGTGCGGGAGACCGCCCCCGGGATGCGACCAGCCGCCGACGGCGAACAGCCCCGACAGAGCGGTGGTGTTGGCGGGCCGCAGGAAGGCGCCCGCCCCCGCGGCCAGGGCGGGCGCGGGCACACCGCCGCCCGCCGCACCCGTCTCCCGTTCCGTGTCCGCGGGCGTGCGCACCTCGCGCCACAGGATCCGCCCGGCCAGTGACGGCACCGCGCGTTCGGCGGCGGCGACCATCCGGTCCGCGAACGCCCCGGCGACCCCGGGCGCGGTCCAGTCGAAGGACGCTCCGGACGGCACCGTCGCCGTCAGCACCACCGACTCGTGGGCGTCGTCCGGGCGCAGGGCGGGGTCGTCCGGCCGGTCGATCCGCACCGTGGGCCGGGCGGGCGGCTCGCCGCGCCGCAGGGCCTCCCACTCGGCCTCGCGGTCCGGGGTGTGCACCACGGTCCGGTGCGCCGCGCCCTCCGCCCGCGGACCGCGCAGCGCCAGGCAGACCACGACCCGGCCCGGCGAGGCGCCCTCGGCCGCCGGCCGGACGGCGTTCCCCTCGTACGGCTCGCGGCCCGGCAGCAGACGGCCCAGCCGGCCGGGCGCACCTCCGACGACGGTGTCGGCCTCGGCCACGGTCCCGTCGGCGAGCTCCACTCCGGCCGCCCGGCCGTCCTTCTCCAGCACGCGGGCGACCTCGGCGCCGAAGACGAACTCCACCTTCCGCTCCAGGCACCGCTCGTACACCGCGGCCGCCAGCCGGCGCAGGCCGCCGCGGACGTGCCAGGTGCCGAACGCGTACTCCATGTACGGCAGCACGGACGCGCTCGCCGGAGCGGTGCGCGGGTCCAGGCCGTACGCCAGGGCGTAGCCGTCCAGGAGCGCGGCCAGGCGCGCGTCGCGCAGCTCCCACGCGCCGACCTCGTCGAGCGTGCCCGCCCGCCGGGCGCGCAGCAGGCGCCGGTGCGGGACCGCCGGATAGGGCTCGCGCTCGGCCAGCACCCGCCAGTTGGGCCACAGGGGCTCCTCCAGCAGCGGCCGGCGGGTGCGGTCCCAGGCCTCGCGGGCCCGCACCAGGAAGTCGCCCCAGCGCTGTCCGGCGCCCGCCCCGAGGGCGTCGTCGAGGGCCGCGAGGACCCCCGCGCGGGAGGCGTTCGGCAGCGACACCTCGGTGCCGTCGGCGAAGACGTGACGGGAGGAGGGGTCGACCTGGACCAGCTCGACGCACTCCTCCAGCGGCTGCCGGCCGGTCTTGACGAACAGGTCGCGGTAGACCGCGGGCAGCAGGAGCAGCCCGGGGCCGGTGTCGAAGGCGAAGCCGTCCCGCTCCAGACGGCGCACGGCCCCGCCGTAGGTCTCCGTCCGCTCGTACACCACCACCCGGTGGCCCGCGACCGCCAGCCGGGCGGCGGCCGCCATCGCGCCCATTCCGGCGCCGATCACCGCGATCCGTCCCATGCCGGCGACTCTAGCCGCCGCGCCCGGCGGTCCGTGGCGCAGGGGCGGTGACGGTGACCAGGGCTTCTCCCGCAGCGCCGCCGGCCAGTGCCTGCCGGGCACTAGTAGGTATCCGTACCTAGTGCGCGAGATGAGTACGCGCGCGGATGGGCCGCCGGCCGCCTGGAGGAGAAGGTGGAGGCACGGAACGGGGCGAGGCGCCGGCACCGCCGGCACGGGGCGGCGGAACGGCGCGGCCCTGGACCGCTCCTTTCGCCGGCGCCCGTCGGCGGGAGCGAGGTACGGGGGGACCCGGGGGAACGACCGAACGGGGGTCCTGCGGGGGAGTACGGGGAGCGCCGGTTCGCGGTGGCCCGCGGGGGACGCGGCCAGCGCGACCGGCGCTTCTCCGCGCCGCCCCGCCCTCGCCCGCCCGGACGACGGCGACGGGCCACCGCGACACGTCCAGGACCGGCGGCCGCACGGGCCGCCTCACGGCTGCGCACGGCCGGGCCACCGCCCCACGGGTCGCCTCACGGGTCCGTACGTCCGGGGCCGGCGGCCGGTACCGCTCGCGGCCCGGTCCGGTGCGGCCGGGTGACCCGCCCGCACGGGCCGTGACGCCGGCCGTGCAGCCGGGCGGGCCGGCCGCACGGGCCGTTCCGCCGGCGTCGACGCCGGACCCGGGCCCGGCTCAGGGGCGGCCGCTCACCCGCCCCTGGAGCAGCCGGGACAGCGCCGCGTGCACGTCGTCCAGGGAGCGCTCCGGCTGGAAGGACTTCCAGTCCAGCGCGGCCACCAGCACCATCCCGACCAGCGCGGCGGCGGTCAGCGGCACGTCGATCTCGTCGCTGAACTCGCCGTTCTCGACGCCCTCGCGCAGCACGTCCTCGACGACGGCGACCGCCTGCTGCCGGACCACCATGAGCGTCGACTGCCAGGCGCGGTTGGTGCGCCACAGCTCGGCCACGTACAGCTGGGTGAAGGCCGGGTAGCAGTCGATGAACACGAGCCCGGCCCGGATCATCGCGTCCAGGGCGTCGACCCTGCTGCCGCCGTCGCGCGCGGTCCTCTCGGCCGCTTCCCTGAGGGAGGCGGTCAGCAGGCCCACGCCGTGCCGCAGCAGTTCCTCGAAGAGGACGGACTTGCTCGCGAAGTTGTAGTAGACCGTGCCCTTCGCGACCCCGGCCCGCTCGGCGATCTCGTCCACCGTGGTGGCGGAGAACCCCTGTTCGGCGATGAGGGTGACGGCCGCCTCGTACAGCCGCTGGCGGGTGGCCTCGCGGCGGGTGCGGCCGCCGGAGGTGGTGCTGCTGCTTTCCATGGCCCCGATTGTCACAGGAACGGACGCCCGGGCGGACGCGGAGGCGGCACGTGCCCGGGACGGCGCCGGGGGCGGGGAGGCGGAGGACGCCGGCCGCGGGGTCACAGGCTCAGCTCCGGGTGCAGCCGGTCCAGCGTCCAGACCTGCCGGCGCCGGGCCGACAGCGCGGTCAGCGCGAGCGCGCCCGCGGTGAACGCCGTGAGCACGGCGCACGCCTGCCACACCGGGCCCGTCCCGCCGCCCGTGATCAGCCGCCGCAGGGCCTCCACGACGTAGCTCATCGGCAGGAAGGGGTGGATCGCGTTGAAGAAGCCCGGGCTGGTCTGCACGGGATAGGTGCCGCCCGCCGACGTCAGCTGGAGCATCAGCAGCGCGAGGACGAGGATCCGGCCCGCCGCCCCGAAGCGCGCGTTCAGCCACTGCACGATGGCCGCGAAGCACGCCGTCACCAGGAACAGGAAGCCCACCGTCCCGGCGGCCCGTGCCATCTGCAGCCCGACCGCCCAGTGCAGCACCGCCATCAGGGCGGCCGTCTGCAGCACCCCGATCGCCGCCACCGGCAGCCAGCCCGCCACCGCGATCCGCCACGCCGGGGCGCCCGCGGCCAGGGCCCGCCGGTTCAGCGGCGGGATCAGCATGTACGCCACCATGGCCCCCACCCACAGTGACAGCGGGATGAAGTACGGGGCGAAGCCGGTGCCGTAGTTGGGCGCGTGGTGCAGGTCCTCGGAGGCGAGCTGGACCGGGTCGGCCATCACGCCGGTGCGCCGGTCGCGGTCCTTCTTGTCGTAGTCGGGGATCTTCCCGGCGCCGTCGTGGAGCCCGCCGGCGAGCTTTCCGGAACCGTCGGCCAGCTTGTAGATGCCGCCCTGGAGATCGTCGGCACCCGTCTTGAGTTCGCCGATCCCCGTGTCGAGGTCCGCCGCGCCCGTCCTGGCCGTGCCGAGTCCGGCGTGCAGCTTCTTCGCGCCCGCGGCGACCTTCCCGGCGCCCTCGTTCAGCTTGTTGATCCTCCGCACGGCGTCGTCGAGGTCCTCGGACAGGTGCGGGGCGCGGTCGGCGAGGGCCTGGGCCTGCTTCTGCAGCGTGGCCAGGTGGGTGTCGAGCTCGTTCAGGTCGCCGTCCTGGTCCGCGATCAGGGTGTTCAGGTCGTCCGCGACCGTCGCGACGTCCGCCGCGGTCTCCTTGGCCTTCCTCAGGTCGGGGCAGGCCGGGTCGGGCAGCGCCGGCTGCTCGCAGCGCCGCGTGTAGACGCCGTCGAGGACGCCGGACGCGGTGTGCGCGCCCCTGGCGGCGGCCGGGGCCCGCTCCACCAGGGTGTCGAGGTGGCGGCGGATCGTCTTCGACGAGTCCGCCACCAGCCGGGCGGTGTCGCCGATGGTCTTCTCGTTGTCCTTCAGGAACGGCCCCACCTTGTCCGCGACGCCGTTGACCCGGTCGGCGAGCGCCTGCGTGCCCTCGGCGACCTGCTTCGAGCCGTCCTCCAGGTCGCCGGCGCCGGAGTTGAGCTTCTTCAGCCCCTTGGCCAGCCTGCCGGATCCCTTCTTGGCCTCGGTCAGCCCGTCCGCGAGGTCCTCGGAGCCCTTCTCGGCCTTCCCGATGCCGCTGTTGAGCCTGTCGGCGCCCTGGGCCGCCTTCACGGTCTGGCCGTGGATGTCGGAGAACGAGATGAAGATCTTGTCGAGGAAGGAGCGCGACGCCTTCGTGGACGCGGCGGTGCGGACCTCGTTGAAGACCGTCCGCGAGATCTGCCCGACGATGTAGTTGTTCGCGTCGTTCGTGCGCACCTGCAGCGCGCTGGTCTCCGGGGAGGCGCCCGCGCTGGAGGCGAGGCGCCGGCTGAAGTCGGCGGGCATGGTCAGCGACAGGTAGTACGTGCCGTCCTCGACGCCCCGGCGCGCCTCGGCGGCGCTCACCCGGTGCCACTCGAAGACCTCGCTGTCGAGCAGGCCCTTGGTGAGGTCGTCCCCGGCCGTGAGCCTCCCGCCGTCGGCGGTCGCGCCCTCGTCGTCGTTCACGAGCGCCACGGGGATGCGGTCCAGGCGGCCGTAGGGGTCCCAGAAGGACCACAGGTACAGCGCGCCGTACAGCAGCGGCAGCACCAGCAGCGCGACCAGGGCCGCCCGCGGCAGCCTGCCCCGGCCGAAGCGCCTCAGCTCAAGAGCGGCCAGTTTCGGCGAGCGCATCGGCCGCCTCCTTCACTTCGTCGTCGGTGGTGCGCGCGGCCGTGCCGCCGCCGGCGGTCCGGGTGGGCGGGACGTCCCCGCCCGGTGTCCCGGTGGGCCGGGCGTCGTCCCCGGCTGCCCCGGTGGGCCGGGCGGCGTCGTCGCCGGCCGTGTGCCGGGCCGTGCCGTCGCCGGCCGCCCCGGCGTGCCCGGCGGCCTGGTCCCCGGGTGCCCCGGTGTCCGTCGCCGCGCGGGGCGCGGCCGTGCCCGTTCGGCCGTCGGCCGGCCCCGGGGCCGCTTCCCCGTCGGCGGACCGCGGGTCCGCCTCGTCGCCGGCCGCCTCGGTGTCCGTCGCCTCGTCGGCGTGCGGTGCGTCCGCCTCGTCGCCGGCCGTGCTCGGGCCGGACGGGGCGGCGGTGGACACGGCCGTCACTCCCTCCGGCGCCTCGCTGCACACGGCCAGCACGGTGGTGCCGGACTCGGCGAGGGCCGCCAACAGCGCCCACGTCTCGGCGCGTTCGGCGTCCGAGAGCTTGAAGTCGGTGTCGTCGACGGCGAGGAGCCGCGGCTGCGACATGAGCGCCAGGGCGAGGGACAGGCGCAGCGCCTCAGGACGCTCCAGGTCGCGCACGGCCGTGCGCAAGCCCTTGGGCAGGGCGCCCGGGTCGAGCCCCGCGGCGGACAGCGCGGTGTCCGTCAGCAGCGCGGCCTCGGCCCGGCGTTCGGCACGCGGCCTGATCAGGGCCCGCAGGGAGCCGCCGAACCTCCGCTGCAGCAGTGCTCGTTCGCGCAGGTGCTCGCCGACGGTCAGGGCCGGGTCGAGGTCGGTGACGCCGGTGACGTTGGCGAGGGCGCTGGCCCGTCGCACGGCGGACATGTGGCGGGGGAGTTTGAAGCCGCCGACGGCGGCCACTCCTTCCGTGGGCCTCATGCGCCCGGTGAGCACCAGCAGCAGGCACGTACGGCCCGAACCGGACGGGCCCTCCACCGCGATGAGCGAGCCCGGCCCGGCCTCCACGCCGACCCCGCGGAACACCCAGCCGCGGGAACCCCGCAGCCCGAGGTCGCGGACCGAGACGCCGAGGCCGCGGGCATGGTCCTGCGGATCGTCCACGGCTCCCCCTTCCCCCTGCAGTTTTTGAACTGACTGGTCAGTGCAAAAAGTAGCCCGAACTCTCGATCGAGGCAAAAGGCCTGCTCAGAACGGATTGTCAGTGCCATATCGCACGATGGGTACATACGGCATCCGTGCCGTCACACAGACGACAGGAGGTTCGTCATGGCCAACTCGTCCGCAGCCGCCGCCCGTCGGCGCCGCGCCGCAGGCCCTGCACCCTCACTGACCGGCCCGGCGAGCGACGTCCACCCCGTGCTCCGCCGGGCCACGGCCCCGCCCGCCGCCCTCGACCTGCTCGCCCAGGCCCGCGCCGGTCTGGAGGAGGCCACCGCCCTGGAGACGCCCAACGAGCGGTACGCCACGGCCCACCTCGCCGCCCTGCGCACCGCCGCCGCGGTGCTCGCCGCCCGCGGGCGCCCCGAGTCCACCCCCCGGCGCCGGGCGCGCATCAGGAGCGCCTGGGAGGTGCTCCCGGAGACAGCGCCCGAACTCACCGAGTGGAGCGCGCTGTTCGCCTCCGGCGCCCAGCGCCGCGCCCGCGCCGAGGCGGGCATCCGGGGGGCGGCCGGGCGGCGGGACGCCGACGACCTGATCCGCGACGTGGCCATGTTCATCCGCCTCGTGGAGCGGATGCTGGTCCTCCAGCCGGTGCTGCCGCAGCCCCGCCGGGACGCGGACGAGCCGGACGGCTCCCGGGCCCGGCCCGACGTGCCCGACGCGGGCTGAGGGGACGCGCCGCGGCCCTCGCGGCCCGCACGCGCCGTCGGGCGGGCACGGCCGGCGGCGCGCGGCGTGGTCCCGCGGGGCGTGTGCCCGGAGCCGGCAGGCGGGCGGACCGCCGTCGGGCGAGGGGCGACGGCCGACGACCCGTCGGAAGCCGGAAACGCAGGCGGGCCGCCGGAGGCGAGAGGCAGGCGGGCCCGGCGAGGCAATAGGGTGGAGGGCGCCTGAAGCCTTCCCTCCTTCCCTACCCGGGCCGGGGAGGCAGCCCGATCGCTCCGCCGTGCCAGAGGCGGTGCCGCGCCGAGGAGTCAACTGCCGTGTCGGACCCGATGCGCCCCCGCGCTTCTCTCCGTACCGCCGTGGTCTGGGAGGTCCTGCAGGACGCCCTCGACCGCCGGGTCAAGGCCACGGGCCGGGAGTCGCTGGACGTCCTCGACACCGGAGGCGGCAGCGGCAACTTCGCCGTGCCCGTCGCCCGCCTCGGGCACCGGGTCACCGTCGTCGACCCGAGCCCCAACGCGCTGTTCGCCCTGGAGCGCCGAGCCGCCGAGGCCGGCCTCGCGGACCGTGTGCGGGGCGTGCAGGGCGACGCCCACGGCCTGTTCGACGTCGTCGAGCGCGGCGACTACGACGTCGTGCTCTGCCACGGCGTCCTGGAGCACGTGGACGACCCCGCCGAGGGCGTGCGCAACGCGGTGGCCGCCCTGCGCGCCGAGGGAGTGCTGAGCCTGCTCGCCGCCGGGCTCGGCGGTGCCGTGCTCGCACGCGCCCTGGCCGGCCACTTCAAGGAGGCCAGGCACGCCCTCGACGACCCCGACGGCCGCTGGGGCGCCAGCGACCCGATGCCGCGCCGCTTCAGCGCCGAGCAGCTCACCGCGCTCGTCGAGGGCGCCGGTCTGACGGTCGGTGCGGTGCACGGCGTCCGGGTCTTCGCCGACCTGGTGCCCGGCGTGCTGGTGGACACCGAGCCCGGCGCCCTGGACGCCCTGCTGAAACTGGAGGCCGCGGCCGCCGAGCTCCCCGCCTTCCACTCCGTGGCCACGCAGATCCACGTGCTGGGCGAGACACCGGCGGCGGCCGGGCACTGAACCGCCTTCCCCGGTGTCTCCCCCGGCCGGCCTTCCGGCCGGGGATGCAGTACGCCACAGGGCCCCCGGTTGCGGGCCGTGCGCCGTATGATCGAGGAGACCGCCCGGCATGACGGGCCGGCCGCCGGGGAATGCAAGCCTCAGCGACCGGGCCGGCCATGGCGGGTTCTGGTTGGCCAAATGGCGCAGAGGGGCGGGTTTCACGGGGGCGATTCCCTGCCTATCCTGAAGGGACCCCCCGGGTCGCCCCGGCGACTGCACGATGAGGAGGACTCCGTGCCGCTCTCGGAGCACGAGCAGCGCATGCTCGAGCAGATGGAGCGAGCGCTGTACGCCGAAGATCCCAAGTTCGCGTCGGCGCTTGAGGGAAGCGGGCTGCGTACGTACACCCGGCGGCGGGTCTACCAGGCGGTCGCGGGCTTCCTCGTGGGTATCGCGCTCCTCATGGCAGGTATGGTCGCCCAGCAGATCTGGGTCAGCGTGGTGGGCTTCCTCGTCATGCTGGGCTGCGCGGTGCTGGCGGTGACCGGCTGGCGCAAGGCGCCGAAGCCGGGCGAGCAGGCCGTCGGCGGCCCGCACGCCCGCCGTCAGGCCCGGCCAAGGCGCTCCATGATGGACCGCATCGAACAGCGCTGGCAGCGCCGCCGGGACGAGCAGGGCCACTGAGCCCACCGGACGGATCCTCACGACCGAGCTGAGGGGGCGACCACCAGGTGTGGTCGCCCCCTCACGCATGTTCCGCACAGGCCCTCGCCGGGTGCCGGCCTGCGCCGCCGGCGGGGGCACCGGGTCCGGCCCGAGAGTCCCGGACCTTCTGATCACCCGCCCGGTGGTGGGCGGCCGGCCCGGCTCACCGCAGACTACGGACGCGACGCGGGCAGGCACCCTCTGCGTGTTCCCGGCCGGATTCGGAGCCCAGCCGCTCTCTGTCTTCCAGCGGTGTGCGGCACGTCCCGGTGCGGTCCACCCGGCTCGCACCGCACACCCCGCGACGGCCCGCGCGGGGCCGCGGCGCAACCGGCGGCCCTACGCCCCGCCCCCTTCGGCCGTTCAGCGCCTCAGCCGCGCCTCCCCGGCGGGACGCCCGTCGAGGGCCCGCCCACCGTGCGTCCGCGCAGTGCCGGACGGAGCGCCGCCGCCCGGGCCGTGAGGCCGGTCCACCAGGCGGAGAGCGCCCAGACCAGCCGGGCGCTGGAGCGGGGCGCGAACCTGGCGCGCAGCGCCGCGCCGCGGCCGGCCCCGCCGCGCAGGCCGTCGGCCACGCGGCGGGCGTCCTCCGCCAGCCCCGCCGCGGGCCGCGGGTGCGGCGCGTACAGGACCTGTTCCACCGCGTCCGCCAGGCGGTGCACCGAGGCCGCCGCCGGCGGATCGAGGTGCCCGAGGCGGACGATCCGGGCGGCCGCCGTACGCGGGGTCTGCGACTCGTCCGGCGGGATCCCGTGGTCCCAGGCCGTGTCGGTCACCTCCTGCCAGACGGCCAGGGTGTGGACCGCCGCGTCACCGGCGCCGCGCCCGTGCGACCCGAGCCGGACGGCCCGCGTCCGGGTCCGCCACAGCAGCGGCGTCAGCGGCAGCGCGAGGGCGGCCAGCCCGCCCAGCGTCCAGCCCAGTACCTCGTACCACCTGGGGCCGCCGCCGCCCCGGTCCAGCACGGCCTGCGGGGACTGGCTGTCGCATTCCTGGAGCCGCTTCATCTGCGGGGGGCAGCTCTGGCTCGCCGAGGGAGCCGCGGAGGGCGCCGCGCTCGCCTCGCCGGACGGCGATGCCGGGTCCGGCAGGGTGCTGCCGGGGGCGTCGGGCCGGGTGTACGCGGGAACCGTGCCGCGCGTCGGGGTGGGCTCGAAGCGGGTCCAGCCGACCCCCTCGAAGTACAGCTCGGGCCAGGCGTGCGCGTCCTTCAGGCCCACCGACATGGTGCCGTCGGCCTGCATGGAGCCCGGCGCGAAGCCCACCGCGACCCGCGCCGGGATGCCGAGCGTGCGGGCCATCGCGGCCATCGCGAAGGAGTAGTGCACGCAGAAGCCGCGGCGGTCCTTCAGGAACCGCTCGATCGCCCGCGGGCCGGTGCCCACCTCGACGTCGGTGTCGTACTCGAAGCCGCCCGTCACGGCGAACCAGTCCTGGAGGCTGACGGCCCGCTCGTAGGGGTTGGCCGCGCCGTCGGTGACCTCACGGGCGGTCGCGGCGACCGCTCCCGGCAGGGACGCGGGCACCCTGGTGTACTCCCTCAGCAGGGGCTCGGGCGCCTGCGGCGCCGTGGCGAGCTGTTCCGCCGTCGGCCGTATGTCGAGGCTCTTGACCTGGTACGTCAGCCCTTGTGTGTTCTGGCCGTGGTCGCCGACGAGCGTCATCCCGACGGGCTCGTAGCGCCAGCTGCCCTTGATCCGCACCCCGCTCGGCGGATACGGCATCGGCAGCCAGTCCTGGGCGTACCAGTCCGCGGTCGCCACCGTCGTCGAGATCTCCGCCCGGTCCACGTCCGGGCCGAGGCCCGCGGGCGTGGGGAAGGGGTCGGGCAGAGCGACGATGTGGCGCTGGGACGGCTTCCAGGTGGTGCCGTCGAACTCGTCCAGGGATACGATCCGCAGGTAGAGGTCCGACGCGTCCTGGCTGTCGGTGCGCAGGGTCATGACCGTGCGGTCCTCGTCGACGTTGAGGCTGTCGCGCAGCGACACCAGGGGGTTCACCGCGGAGATGGTGCCGCCGCCTCCGGAACCCGACCCCACGCCGCCCCCGGCGGCGTCCAGCAGCCCGCCGTTCATCGAGGGCAGGGCGACCTGCGGCAGCAGCGCGGCGAGGCCCAGCGCCAGCACACCGATGCGCCGCCCGGTACGCAGCGGCGCCGCCGGGCCGCCGCCCTCGGGACCGCCCGGGGTGCGCGGCCCCGCGCCGAACACCCGGCCCCACTGCGCGAGCCGGTCCCGGCCCTCGGCGAGCAGCATCATCAGGTAACCGGCGGCCGCGACCAGGAACCACAGCCAGTCGGCGTCGCTGTCGGACAGGCCCGCGGCCACCGAGTACAGCGCGAGCAGGGGCAGGCCCGCGGGAGCCGCCCGGCGGAAGGTGACCGCGAGCACGTCCACGAGCAGCCCGATCAGCAGGACGCCCCCGACCAGCATCAGCCGGATGCCCGTGCTCAGCGGCGCCGGTATCGCGTACTGCCCGACGTCGTCGGCGCCGTCCCGCAGCAGGTGAGCGAGGTGCCGCAGGGCGTCCGGCCCCGGGACCAGCCCGGCGTGGGCCTGGTCGCGGGCGAAGACCAGGGTCAGCAGCAGCACCGCGACGAGCACCTGCGCCGCCACGGTCAGGGCCCGCGGCAGCGGCACCCGGCGGGTTGCCGCACCCACGCCGGCCTGCACCGCCAGCAGCAGTCCGGCCTGCAGGACCCACGTCGTCCGGTCCACCAGCGGCAGCAGGGCGCACGCCACCATCAGCGTGGCCGCCGCGGCGCACAGCGCCATACGTGTCCGCCCGCTCACGACCGTTCCTCCCCGCCGGCCGCCCCGCTCGCCGCGCCGGCGCCCGTCCGCTCCCGGTCCGCCTGGCGCCACACCTCCGTGAGCGAGGCGCCCCGCGGCACCTCCACCACGGTCCAGCCCGCCTCACGCAGCATCCGCAGCCGCTCCCCGGCCCCGTCGCCGGGACCGGGCACGTCACCCGGCTCCCGCGCCCACGCCTCGCCGTCCAGCACGAACGCGATCGCGCCGGCGCCGCGCCGGCGCATCCTGGCCGCCATCGCCGCCTGCTCCTCGTCGAGGTCGCCGAGGAAGGCCACCAGCAGCCCGTCGGAGCCCGCGCGCAGCGCGTCGTGGGCGCGCGAGAGGCCCGCGCCGTCGGAGTGGTCGATCACCGCGAGCATGTCCATCATCAGCCCGGCCGCGTCCGCCGGCTCCTGGCCGGCGCCCGCGAAGCCGTCGGCGCCCTCGCCGGGCACCGAGCTGCCGGTGTCCGTCAGCAGCCGCACCGAAAAGCCCCGTTCGATCATGTGCACAAGGACCGACGCGGCGCCCGACACCGCCCACTCGAAGGCCGAGTCGGGACCCGAGCCCTCGAAGGCGACGGCCCGGGTGTCCAGGAGCACCGTGCAGCGGGCGCGCTGCGGCTGCTCCTCGCGGCGCACCATCAGCTCGCCGTAGCGCGCGGTGGAGCGCCAGTGCACCCGGCGCAGGTCGTCGCCGTACCGGTACCCGCGCGGGATGACGTCGTCCTCGCCCGCCAGGGCCGGCGCGCGCTGCCGCCCGTCGCCGTAGCCCTGGCTCTCGCCGCTCAGCCGCACGGGCGGCAGCGGCTCCACCCGCGGGACGACGGTCAGCGTGTCGTAGGTGGAGAAGGAACGGGCCAGTTCGCACATGCCGAACGGGTCGCTCAGCCGCAGCTGCAGCGGGCCCAGCGGGTAGCGGCCCCGCAGGTCCGAGCGGACGCGGTAGGACACCTCCCGGCGGCCGCCCGGCTCCACCCGGTCGAGCACGAAGCGCGGCCGCGGCCCGAGCACGTACGGCACCCGGTCCTGGAGCATCAGCAGGCCGGTGGGCAGGCGGGAGACGTTGTCCATGCGCAGGTGCACGCGGGCCTCGCTGCCGGCGGGCACCCGCGCGGGGGAGAGGCGGCGGGTGCCGGCCACCCGGTAGCGGGTGCGGTAGAGCACCGTCGCGCAGATCAGGGGGAGCAGGGCGAGCAGCAGGCCCACCCGCAGCAGATCGCTCTGCCCGAGGACGTAGGCGCAGATCGCGGCCGCGATCCCGGCGGCCAGGAAGGAGCGTCCGCGGGTGGTCAGACCGGCGAGCGCGGTGCGGACCCCGCCCCGGCCGTCCCGGTCGGCCTCGGCGCGCACCGTCCCCGCGTCGGCCATCACAGCCTCCGGGGCGGGCGCTCGCCGAACGCGGGTGCGCCGCGGCCCAGGCCGAAGCCGCCGGCCTGCGGCGACGCCGGCACCGGCGTGTGCCGCAGGATGTCGTGGACGACCTCCTCCGTGGTACGGCGGTTGAGCTGGGCCTGGGCCGTCGGCAGCAGCCGGTGCGCCAGCACGGCGACCGCGAGGGCCTGTATGTCGTCCGGGAGGGCGTAGTCCCGGCCGGAGAGCGCGGCGGACGCCTTCGCGGCGCGCAGCAGGTGCAGCGTGGCGCGCGGGGAGGCGCCGAGTCTGAGGTCGGGGTGGGTGCGGGTGGCGGCGACCAGGTCGACCGCGTAGCGCCGGACCGACTCGGCCACGTGGACCCCGCGCACGGCCTCGACCAGCTTGACGATCTCGTGCGCGTGGGCGACCGGCTGGAGGTCGTCCAGGGGGTTGACCCCGCCGTGCACGTCCAGCATCTGCAGCTCGGCGTCGGGGCTCGGGTAGCCGATGGAGACGCGGGCCATGAAGCGGTCGCGCTGGGCCTCGGGCAGCGGGTAGGTGCCCTCCATCTCGACCGGGTTCTGCGTGGCCACCACCATGAACGGGCTGGGCAGCTCGTAGGTCTGCCCGTCGATGGTGACCTGGCGCTCCTCCATCGACTCCAGCAGCGCCGACTGCGTCTTGGGCGAGGCGCGGTTGATCTCGTCGCCGATGACGATCTGCGCGAAGATGGCGCCCGGCTTGAACTCGAAGTCCCGGCGCTGCTGGTCCCAGATGGACACGCCGGTGATGTCCGACGGCAGCAGGTCGGGGGTGAACTGGATGCGCCGCACCGAGCAGTCGACGGACCGCGCCAGCGCCTTGGCCAGCATGGTCTTGCCCACGCCCGGGACGTCCTCGATCAGGAGGTGCCCCTCGGCGAGCAGTACGGTCAGCGAGAGCCGTACGACCTCGGGCTTGCCCTCGATCACTCCTTCCACCGAACTGCGGACACGCTCCGCGGTGGCGGTCAGATCAGTGAGGCTCGCTCGCTCGTCATAGGTCGTCACCCGGCCCTCCTCGGCCCTTCCCCGCGCTCCGCAGGAGCGGGGGATTCCCCAGCTTTCCCGGGCCGGCGCGCCGCTGTGCCGCCCGGCCCACCCCGAAACCCGGCACCACGCGGGAGAACCCCCGCGTGGCGCCGCACCCCGCATTCTTGTTGCCGTTACCGGTTCGTGTCACTCGCCTGTGGACAAGTGGCCGCGATCTGTCAGGTCTTACGGCCTTTTGTGGGGACGGCCGGCGGGGTGCGACGGTGTTCCGGGGCGGGCCCGCGGATCAGGCGGGGTCGACCTCGCGCAGCAGACCCGTCCTGACGTCGAAGACGAAGCCGCGCACGTCGTCGGTGTGCAGCAGGAACGGCGAGGTGCGCACGCGCTGCATCGACTGCCGGACGTCCTGGTCGACGTCGCGGAACGCCTCCACGGCCCAGGCGGGACGCTGCCCGACCTCCATCTCCAGGTCGTGCCGGAACTCCTCCGTGAGGGACTCCAGGCCGCAGCCCGTGTGGTGGATGAGAACGACGCTGCGGGTGCCGAGCGCCCTCTGGCTGATGGTCAGGGAGCGGATCACGTCGTCGGTGACGACGCCGCCCGCGTTGCGGATGGTGTGGCAGTCGCCGAGCTCCAGGCCCAGCGCGGCGTGCAGGTCGAGACGCGCGTCCATGCACGCCACCACGGCGACCTGCAGGACGGGCCGGGCGTCCATGCCGGGGTCGGTGAACTCCGCGGCGTAGCGCTCGTTGGCCTCCACAAGACGGTCGGTGACCGGGCCGCGCGTCATGGCGTCTCCGGATCCGGACGGAACTGCTGCAGAAGTCGTCATACTCAAGACGGTACTGGTCACCGGTGCTCCGGTCCTGCTGTGAGAGGGGACAAAGAACACCATCGTGGCTTGTTGTGAGCGACTCCACACTCAGCGCCAGCGGCGCCTGTCCGGGTGAATACCGGCGGGACGGGGTGTCGCCGCCGCTGCGGCGGGCGACGCGCAGGCCGGTTGATTGACCGGGAGACGCGGTGGACTAAAGTGACGCGAAGCGGGAGGCGCGGCCCTCCCTGCTCGACTGCATTCCCCGGAGACCCCGGCACCCGCACGGACGGTCTCCCCGCGTGCGCGGCGCGTACGTACGGCTCGGCCTCCTCCCGCTCCCGGTCGGCTGACGCCTCCGGCGCCGGCGGCCTCCCCTTCACCGGGGACACCCCGGCGCCGGCCGGGACAGGGCGGGGACCCGGCGGTGCGTACCGCGGCGCCGGATCTGAGAGGGCCCAGGAAATGAACGGGCGCGAAGCGCTTCCGTACGAGGGGGCCGGCGGGCGCCGGGAGGGTGACAGCCGGCACGTCCCCGTGATGCTCCGGCGGTGCCTGGACCTGCTGGCGCCCGCCCTGGAGCGGCCGGGAGCGGTGGTCGTCGACTGCACCCTCGGCCTCGGCGGCCACAGCGAGGCCCTGCTCACCCGCTTCCCCGGCGTCCGGCTGATCGGCCTGGACCGCGACAAGGAGGCCCTGCGCCTGTCCGGGGAGCGTCTCGCCCCCTTCGGCGACCGGGCCACCCTGGTGCACGCCGTCTACGACGAACTGCCCGAGGTGCTGGACCGCCTCGCCGTCCCGCGCGTCCAGGGCGTCCTGTTCGACCTCGGCGTCTCCTCCATGCAGCTCGACGAGGCCGACCGCGGCTTCGCCTACGCCCAGGACGCCCCCCTGGACATGCGCATGGACCAGACGACCGGCCTCAGCGCCGCCGAGGTCCTCAACACCTACCCGGCCGGCGAACTGGTCCGCATCCTGCGCGCCTACGGCGAGGAGAAGCAGGCCAAGCGGATCGTGTCCGCGATCGTGCGCGAGCGTGAGAAGGAGCCGTTCACGCACAGCGCCCGCCTGGTGGAGCTGATCCGCGACGCGCTCCCGCAGGCCGCCAAGCGCACCGGCGGGAACCCGGCCAAGCGCACCTTCCAGGCGCTGCGCATCGAGGTCAACGGCGAACTCACGGTCCTGGAGCGGGCGGTCCCCGCCGCGGTACGGGCGCTCGCCGTCGGTGGGCGGATCGCCGTGCTGTCCTACCACTCGCTCGAAGACCGCCTGGTCAAGCAGGTGTTCGCGGCCGGCGCCACCTCCACCGCGCCGCCCGGACTGCCGGTCGTGCCCGAGCGCTACCAGCCCCGGCTCAAGCTGCTCACCCGGGGTGCCGAACTTCCCACCGAGGAAGAGGTCGCGGAGAACCGGCGAGCGGCCCCCGCGCGGCTGCGCGGGGCCGAGCGCATCAGGGAGGACGCCGAGTGAGCCAGGCGACGGGACGGCCCCGCGGGTGCGACGCCCCCACCCGCCGCGCGGGCGCGCGGGACCGGCGGAGCCGGGGGGAGCGGTGAGCGGGAAACCCGAACTGAGGGGCCGTGCCGCCCGGCTGGCCCGGCTCTTCCCGGCGAAGCGGGCGCAGGCCGCCCGCACGCCCTTCGTCCTCCTCGTCGTGCTCCTCCTCGGCGGCGGCCTCATCGGGCTGCTGGTGCTGAACTCCGCGCTCAGCGAGGGGGCGTTCGACCTCGACGACCTGCAGAAGGACACCAAGAACCTCACCGACGAGGAACAGGCCCTGCAGCGCGACATCGACTCCTACTCCGCCCCCGACGCCCTGCAGCGCCGCGCCCGCGAGCTCGGCATGGTGCCCGGCGGCGACCCGGCCTTCCTCGACCCCGACGGCACCGTGAACGGCGTCCCCTCGCCGGCGCAGGCCGACCCGTCCTCGCTCCCGGACCCGGCGGACGTCCTGCCCCCCGAGGTGCTGACCACCTCGCCGTACCCGGGACAGGGCGCGCCCCCGCCCGGTCCCCTGGCCACACCGCCGGCCGGCCCGGTGGACGTCCAGCCCGCCGGCCCCGGCGCCACGGCCGCCCCCACCGCACCCCAGCCCGCCACGACCACGACCCCCGGCAGGTGACGGAAGTGTCCGACAGGGAACCGCCGCGCCGCCGTGTGCCCGGACCCGCCAGGCCGGCCCGCCCCGGCAACCGGCGCGGTCCCGCACCCGGTGCCCGCCCGGCCCGCCGCCCCGCCCCGGCCCGCAGGCCCGCGCCCCCCAAGGCCATCCGGCTCGGCAGCCCGCGCCCGCGACTGCGCCTGGTCGCCCTCGCGCTGACCCTGGTGCTGCTCGTCTTCGCCGGACGGCTGCTGCAGGTGCAGGCCGTCGACGCCGCCGCGTACGCCGCCAAGGCCGACCAGAACCGGTACGTCGTCCACACGATCGCCGCCGAGCGGGGCGGCATCACCGACCGCAACGGCGTCGCCCTGGCCATCAGCGTGGACGCGGACGACATCACGGCCGACCCCACGATGTTCACGGCCGAGGAGCTGAAGATCGGCGACGGCCCCGAGCAGGCGGCCGCCCTGCTCGCCCCGATCCTCGGCCAGGACCAGGCCGCGATCGCCAAGAAGCTGCGCACGCAGAACACCCGGTACGTGCTCCTGGCCCGCCGCCGGACCCCCGAGGTCTGGAAGCAGATCAAGGACCTCAAGACCGCGCTCGCCAAGAAGTCCCAGACGGACAAGACCACCGTCAACGTCCTCGCCGGCGTCTTCTCCGACCCCAGCAGCAAGCGTGTGTACCCCAACGGCGACCTCGCCGCCGGGATACTGGGCTGGGTCAACGCCGAGGGAAAGGGCGGCGGCGGCGTCGAGCAGCAGCTGGAGGGGAAGCTGGCCGGCAAGGAGGGCCGCATCCGCTACGCCCAGGCCGGCGGGCGCGAGGTGCCCACCGTGGGGTCCACCGAGACCCCGGCGGTGCCCGGCTCCGACGTCGAGCTCACCATCGACCGCGACATCCAGTGGGCCGCGCAGAACGCCATCACCGAGCAGGTGGAGAAGTCCGGCGCCGACCGCGGTTACGTGATCGTGCAGGACACCCGGACCGGCGAGATCCTCGCCATGGCCGACTCGCCGGGCTTCGACCCCAACGACCTCGCCCACGCCGACCCGGCCGCCCTGGGCAACGCCGCCCTGCAGGACGCCTACGAGCCCGGCTCCACCGCCAAGGTCATGTCGATGGCCGCCGTGCTGCAGGAGAACGCGGCCGAACCCCTCACGCACGTCGTCGTGCCCAACCGGCTGCACCGCGGCGACCGCCTCTTCCAGGACGACGTCGACCACGAGACCTGGAACCTGACGCTCAACGGCGTCCTCGCCAAGTCGAGCAACATCGGCACGATCCTGGCCACCGGCCAGCTCGGCAGGACCCAGCGGCAGGCCAACAAGGTCCTCCACTCCTACCTGCGCAAGTTCGGCATCGGCGAGCCGACCGGACTCGGCTTCCCCGGGGAGACGAGGGGCATCCTCGCGCCGCCGGACAAGTGGTCCACCTCGCAGCAGTACACGATCCCTTTCGGTCAGGGCTTCTCCATCAACGCGATGCAGGCCGCGTCCGTCTACTCGACCATCGCCAACGGCGGCGTCCGTGTCGAGCCCACGCTGGTGCGCGGCACCAAGGGAGCCGACGGGCACTTCACCCCCGCCCCGAAACCGGACAAGACCCGGGTGGTGAGCGCGAGGACGGCGAAGGAGCTCGCCCGGATGCTGGAGTCCGTGGTGGACGACGAGCAGGGCACCGGCACCAGGGCACGGATCCCCGGCTATCGCGTGGCGGGCAAGACGGGTACGGCCAACCGCGTGGATCCGGCCACCGGAAAGTACCGCGGCTACACCTCCTCGTTCGCCGGATTCGCCCCCGCCGACAAGCCGCGCCTGACGGTCTACTGCGCGATCCAGAACGCCACCGAGGGCAGCTACTTCGGCGGCCAGATCTGCGGCCCGATCTACAAGCAGGTCATGGAGTTCGCGCTGAAGACCCTCCAGGTGCCGCCGACCGGGGCGCAGCCCGCGAACCTGCCCGTCGAGTTCAAGCCGTGACCGGCGCCGCCACCCGCACCGCCGCGCACCACCGATCAGGAACGAGCCCGTGACAACGATCACCCCCGATCCCGGGAACCACGACGACCCCGCCGGCAGCTCACTTCGCTCCCGGGCGGCCGCGCCCGGTACGCTCACCGCCGTGCCACACGCTGATCAGTCCCACATCACCCAGAAGGGCGCTTCCGTGACCTATCCGGGACCGCCACGGCCGGCCCAGGTCTCCGCCACACCCCTCGCGGAGCTCGCCGGGCAGCTGGGTGCCGGGCAGCCGGCGGGCGCGCGGGACGGCGTCGAGGTCACGGGCATCACCCATGACTCGCGCGCCGTGCGCCCCGGCGACCTGTACGCCGCCCTGCCCGGCGCCCGCGCCCACGGCGCCGACTTCGTCGCGCAGGCCGCCTCCCTCGGCGCCGCCGCCGTGCTGACCGACCCGGCGGGCGCCGGGCGCGCCGCCGCGAGCGGCCTGCCCGTGCTGGTCGTCGACGATCCGCGCGGCCGCATGGGCGAGCTCGCGGCCACCATCTACGGCCGTCCCGGGCGCGACCTGCTCCAGATCGGCATCACCGGCACCTCCGGCAAGACCACCACCGCCTACCTGGTCGAGGGCGGCCTGAAGACGGTCAGGGCCACGGGGCTGATCGGCACGGTGGAGATGCGCATCGGCGAGACGCGCATCAAGTCCGAGCGCACCACGCCGGAGGCCACCGACCTCCAGGCGCTGTTCGCCGTCATGCGCGAACGCGGTGTCGAGGCCGTCGCCATGGAGGTCTCCAGCCACGCCCTGGTCCTCGGCCGGGTCGACGGCTGCGTCTTCGACGTCGGCGTGTTCACCAACCTGAGCCCGGAGCACATGGAGTTCCACTCCGACATGGAGGACTACTTCCGGGCCAAGGCGCAGCTCTTCACGCCCGAGCGCAGCCGGCTCGGCGTGGTCAACCACGACGACGAGTACGGTCGCCGGCTCGCCGCGGAGGCCACGGTGCCCGTCGTCACGTACTCCGCCGAGGGGCACCCCGACGCCGACTGGCGCGCCGAGGACGTGCACATCGGCCCCATGGACTCCACGTTCACCGCCGTCGGGCCCGAGGGCCGGCGCGTCAGCGCCAGATCGCCCCTGCCGGGCCCCTTCAACGTGGCCAACACCCTCGCCGCGATCGTCGCGCTGGCCGCCGCGGGACTCGACCCGCAGACCGCGGCCGACGGCATCGCCGCGGTGCCGGGCGTGCCCGGCCGCCTGGAGCGCGTGGACGCCGGACAGCCCTACCTCGCCGTGGTCGACTACGCGCACAAGACGGACGCCGTCGAATCGGTGCTCCGCGCCCTGCGCAAGGTCACCAAGGGCCGCGTGCACGTCGTCCTCGGCTGCGGCGGCGACCGTGACACCACCAAGCGCGCGCCGATGGGCGCCGCCGCGGCCCGGCTCGCCGACACGGCCGTGCTGACCTCGGACAACCCCCGCTCCGAGGACCCCCTCGCCATCCTCGCGACCATGCTCCAGGGCGCGGCGTCCGTGCCCGCGCACGAGCGCGGCGAGGTGCTCCTGTTCGAGGACCGGGCCGCCGCGATCGCCGCCGCCGTCGCCCGGGCCCGGCCCGGGGACACGGTGCTGGTCGCGGGCAAGGGCCACGAGCAGGGCCAGGACATCGCCGGAGTGGTCCGTCCCTTCGACGACCGCCAGGTGCTCCGCGAAGCTATCCAGAAGACCCAGGGATGAACTTGTGATCGCCCTCTCCCTCGCCGAGATCGCAGAAGTCGTCGGCGGGCAGAAGCACGACATACCGGATCCGTCCGTCCAGGTCACCGGACCCGTCGTCCGGGACTCCCGCGAGGCGGGACCGGGCAGCCTCTTCGTCGCCTTCGTCGGCGAGCGCGTCGACGGCCACGACTTCGCCCGGGCCGTCGTGGAGGCGGGCGCCGCCGCCGTGCTGGCGTCGCGCCCCGTCGGCGTGCCCGCGATCGTGGTCGACGACGTGCAGGCCGCCCTCGGCGCCCTCGCCCGCCACGTGGTGCGCCGGCTCGGCACGACCCTCGTGGCCCTGACCGGCTCGGCCGGCAAGACCAGCACCAAGGACCTCATCGCCCAGGTGCTGCAGCGGTCGGGGCCGACGGTCTTCACCCCCGGCTCCCTCAACAACGAGATCGGGCTGCCGCTGACCGCGCTGACCGCCACCGAGGAGACCAGGTTCCTCGTGCTGGAGATGGGCGCCCGCGGCATCGGCCACATCCGGTACCTGACGGAGCTGACACCGCCGAGGATCGGCGTCGTGCTGAACGTCGGCTCCGCCCACATCGGTGAGTTCGGCGGCCGGGAGCAGATCGCCCAGGCCAAGGGCGAGTTGGTCGAGTCGCTGCCCGCGGCCGCGGACGGGGGCGTGGCGGTCCTCAACGCCGACGACCCGTTGGTCCGGGCCATGGCCGCCCGCACCAAGGCGAAGGTGGTCCTCTTCGGGGAGTCCGACGAAGCGGACGTCTCAGCCGAGAACGTGCGACTCACGGACAGCGGACGGCCCTCGTTCAGGCTTCACACACCCTCCGGTGCAAGCGATGTGACCATGCGCCTGTACGGTGAGCACCACGTGTCGAACGCGCTCGCCGCGGCCGCCGTCGCCCATGAGCTGGGCATGTCCGCGGAGGAGATCGCCACCGCCCTCTCCGAGGCGGGCTCCCTCTCCCGCTGGCGGATGGAGGTCACCGAGCGCCCTGACGGCGTGACGATCGTCAACGACGCCTACAACGCGAACCCGGAGTCCATGCGGGCCGCCCTGCGCGCGCTGGTGGCGATGGGGGAGGCCTCACGGGCACGAGGGGGTCGCACGTGGGCGGTGCTCGGCAAGATGGCCGAGCTCGGGGACGAGGCGCTCGCCGAGCACGACGCGGTCGGGCGGCTCGCCGTCCGGCTCAACGTCAGCAAGCTCGTCGCGGTCGGGGGCAGGGAAGCGTCCTGGCTGCAACTGGGCGCATATAACGAGGGTTCGTGGGGTGAGGAGTCGGTGCACGTGTCCGACGCACAGGCGGCGATCGACCTGTTGCGCAGCGAGTTGCGCCCGGGGGACGTCGTACTCGTGAAGGCGTCGCGTTCGGTCGGTCTCGAGAGCGTCGCCCAGGCGCTCCTGGAGACCGGTGCCGAGGGTGAGGTTGCCGCCCGATGATGAAGCAGATCCTGTTCGCAGGTGTCATTGGCCTCTTCCTGACGCTGGTCGGCACACCGCTGCTGATCAAGCTCCTCGCCCGCAAGGGCTACGGCCAGTACATCCGCGACGACGGCCCGCGCGAGCACGCCAGCAAGCGCGGTACGCCGACCATGGGCGGCATCGCGTTCATCCTGGCGACGGTCGCCGCGTACTTCCTGGCCAAGGTGATCACGGTCTACCTGGACCCGGAGGCCGACGCGGCGCCCACCTTCTCGGGTCTGCTGGTCCTCGGCCTGATGGTCGGCATGGGCCTGGTCGGCTTCCTCGACGACTACATCAAGATCGTCAAGCGCCGTTCGCTGGGCCTGCGCGCCAAGGCGAAGATGGCCGGCCAGCTCATCGTCGGCATCGCCTTCGCGGTGCTCGCGCTGCAGTTCTCCGACAACCGCGGCAACACCCCCGCCTCCACCAAGCTGTCGTTCATCACGGACTTCGGCTGGACGATCGGCCCGGTGCTGTTCGTGGTCTGGGCGCTGTTCATGATCCTCGCGATGTCGAACGGCGTGAACCTCACCGACGGCCTGGACGGCCTGGCGACCGGCGCCTCCGTGCTCGTCTTCGGCGCCTACACCTTCATCGGCGTCTGGCAGTTCCAGGAGTCGTGCGCCAACTCCATGACGCTGACGAACCCGAACGCCTGCTTCGAGGTCCGCGACCCGCTCGACCTCGCCGTCGTCGCCTCGGCGCTGATGGGCGCCTGCCTCGGCTTCCTGTGGTGGAACACCTCGCCCGCCAAGATCTTCATGGGCGACACCGGTTCGCTGGCGCTCGGCGGTGTGCTCGCCGGCCTCGCGATCTGCTCCCGCACCGAGCTGCTGCTCGCGCTGCTCGGCGGCCTGTTCGTCCTGATCACCATGTCGGTGGTCATCCAGGTCGGCTCCTTCCGCCTCACCGGCAAGCGGGTGTTCCGGATGGCGCCGCTCCAGCACCACTTCGAACTCAAGGGCTGGTCCGAAGTGCTCGTCGTGGTCCGTTTCTGGATCATCCAGGGCATCTGCGTGATCGTCGGACTGGGCCTCTTCTACGCGGGATGGGCAGCGGACAAGTGACCGACTGGCAGGGGAAGAACGTCACCGTCGCCGGGCTCGGCGTCTCCGGCGTCCCGGCGGCCAAGGTGCTGAGCGGCCTCGGCGCCCGCGTCACCGTCGTCAACGACGGCGACGACGAACGGGCACGGGAGCAGGCGGCCGAACTGAGGTCCCTGGGCGTCACCGTGCGCCTCGGCGACGGGGCGACCCTGCCCGAGGGCACCGAACTCGTCGTCACCGCGCCCGGCTGGAAGCCGGACAAGCCGCTGTTCGCCGCGGCGGCCGAGGCGGGCGTCCCGGTCTGGGGCGACGTCGAGCTGGCCTGGCGGCTGCGCGGCCCCGGCGCCGCCCCCTGGCTGGCCGTCACCGGCACCAACGGCAAGACCACGACCGTGCAGATGCTCGCCGCCATCCTGAAGGCGGCGGGCCTGCGCACCGCCGCCGTCGGCAACATCGGCGTCTCCCTGCTGGACGCGGTGCTCGGCGAGGAGCAGTACGACGTCCTCGCGGTGGAGCTGTCGAGCTACCAGCTCCACTGGGCGCCGTCGCTGCGCGCCCACTCCGCCGCCGTGCTCAACCTGGCACCCGACCACCTCGACTGGCACGGCTCCATGGAGGCCTACGCCGCCGACAAGGGCCGCATCTACGAAGGCAATCGGGTCGCCTGCGTCTACAACGTCGCCGACAAGGCCACCGAGGACCTGGTCCGCGCGGCCGACGTCGAGGAGGGCTGCCGGGCGGTCGGCTTCACCCTCGGCACGCCGGGGCCGTCCCAACTCGGCGTCGTGGACGGCATCCTGGTCGACCGGGCGTTCGTCGAGAACCGGCAGAAGAACGCCCAGGAACTCGCCGAGGTCTCCGACGTCCACCCGCCGGCCCCGCACAACATCGCCAACGCCCTCGCCGCGGCCGCCCTCGCGCGCGCCTTCGGGGTGCCCGCCAGGGCCGTACGGGACGGTCTGCGGGCGTTCACCCCGGACGCCCACCGCATCGCGCACGTGGCCGACCTGGACGGCGTCGCCTACGTCGACGACTCCAAGGCCACCAACACGCACGCGGCGGAAGCCTCGTTGGCGGCCTACGAGTCCATCGTGTGGATCGCCGGCGGACTGGCCAAGGGCGCGACCTTCGACGAACTGGTCGCCAGGTCGGCGAGGCGGCTGCGCGGAGCGGTCCTCATCGGCGCCGACCGCGCGCTGATCCGCGAAGCCCTCGCGCGACACGCCCCGGAAGTACCCGTCGTCGACCTCGACCGGACCGACACTGGGGCCATGCTCCAGGCCGTCCAGGAGGCGCAGCGGCTCGCCGAGCCCGGCGACACGGTGCTGCTCGCCCCGGCCTGCGCCTCCATGGACATGTTCGCCAACTACAACAGGCGCGGTGACGCGTTCGCCCAGGCGGTGCGCGAACTCGGCGCCTGACCCGGCCGCCTGCCGGGCGACCTTGGGAGGGACGCATGGGACGCGCGAGTGAGCGCAAGGGGCGCGCCGGCACGGGCGGGCGCGCCCCGCGGGCGCGGCGGACCGTACGCACGCGGTCACCGCTGCCGTACGGGGGAGGCACCGATGCCCGGTAGCCGCACCGGACGGGCGCCCGTCCAGCGGGCCGCGCGGCGGCCCGTGAGCTCCCGGCCGCTCGGGGACAACCCCGTGCGCCGGCTGTTCACGCGCGCCCGCCGCGCCTGGGACCGGCCGCTGACCGCGTACTACCTGATCCTCGGCGGCAGTCTGCTGATCACCGTCCTCGGCCTGGTGATGGTCTACTCGGCCTCCCAGATCACGGCGCTGCAGATGTCGCTGCCGGGCTCGTACTTCTTCCGCAAGCAGCTGCTCGCCGCCGTCATCGGGGGCGGGCTGCTCTTCGCGGCGTCCCGGATGCCGGTGCGGCTGCACCGGGCGCTCGCCTACCCGATCCTGGCGGGCGCGGTGTTCCTGATGGTGCTGGTGCAGGTGCCGGGGATAGGGATGTCGGTCAACGGCAACCAGAACTGGATCTCGCTCGGCGGCTCCTTCCAGATCCAGCCCAGCGAGATCGGCAAGCTGGCCCTGGTGCTGTGGGGCGCCGACCTGATCGCGCGCAAGCAGGACCGGAGGCTGCTGGCCCAGTGGAAGCACATGCTGGTGCCGCTCGTGCCGGTCGCCTTCATGCTGCTCGGTCTGATCATGCTCGGCGGCGACATGGGGACGGCGATCATCCTCACCGCGATCCTGTTCGGCCTGCTGTGGCTGGCGGGCGCGCCCACGCGGCTGTTCGTCGGCGTGCTGTCGGTCGCCGCCGCGATCGGGGTGTTCCTGATCAAGACCAACCCCAACCGCATGGACCGGCTCGCCTGCATCGGCGCCACCGACCTCGGGCCGGGAGGGACCTGCTGGCAGGCCGTGCACGGGATCTACGCCCTCGCGTCGGGCGGGTTCTTCGGATCCGGCCTGGGCGCGAGTGTGGAGAAATGGGGCCAACTCCCCGAAGCCCATACGGACTTCATCTTCGCCGTCACCGGTGAGGAACTGGGTCTGGCGGGAACACTGTCGGTGCTCGCCCTCTTCGCGGCTCTAGGCTATGCGGGTATCCGCGTGGCCGGACGCACGGAGGACCCCTTCGTCAGGTATGCCGCGGGAGGCGTGACCACCTGGATCACCGCGCAGGCGGTGATCAACATCGGTGCGGTGCTCGGTCTGCTGCCGATCGCCGGTGTCCCCCTCCCGCTGTTCTCCTACGGAGGGTCCGCCCTGCTGCCGACCATGTTCGCCATCGGGCTGCTGATCGCCTTCGCGCGCGACGAGCCCGCTGCGCGGGCGGCGCTTGCGATGCGGCAACCCCGCTTTGGTAGAAAGCGGGCGGGAGGTTCCGCAGCCGATCGGGGAACCCGGCGTGGGCCCGATCGGGAGCCTCGGAGATGGAACACGATGAGACGGCGCGCCTCGGCGGCGCGTTCGTCCGGAGAGCGGTGAATTTCGGTGCATGTCGTACTCGCCGGTGGGGGGACCGCCGGCCACATCGAGCCCGCGCTCGCCCTCGCGGACGCCCTGCGCAGGCAGGACCCGACCGTGGGGATCACGGCCCTGGGCACGGAGCGCGGCCTGGAGACCCGGCTGGTCCCGGAGCGGGGCTATGAGCTGGCGCTCATTCCGGCGGTGCCGCTGCCGCGCAAGCCCACCCCCGAGCTGATCACCGTCCCGGGCCGGCTGCGCGGCACGATCAAGGCCGCCGAGCAGGTCCTGGAGCGCACCAAGGCGGACGCCGTCGTCGGCTTCGGCGGCTACGTGGCCCTGCCCGGCTACCTGGCGGCCAAGCGGCTCGGGGTGCCGATCGTCATTCACGAGGCGAACGCCCGCCCCGGCCTGGCCAACAAGATCGGTTCGCGGTACGCCGCCCAGGTCGCCGTGTCCACGCCGGACAGCAAGCTGCGGGGCGCCCGCTACATCGGCATCCCGCTGCGCCGCTCCATCTCGACCCTCGACCGGGCGGCCGTGCGCCCCGAGGCGCGGGCGGCGTTCGGGCTCGACCCCAACCTGCCGACGCTGCTGGTCTCCGGCGGCTCACAGGGCGCCCGCCGCCTCAACGAGGTCGTCCAGCAGGTCGCCCCCTACCTCCAGCAGGCCGGGATCCAGATCCTGCACGCGGTCGGCCCGAAGAACGAACTGCCACAGGTGCACCAGATGCCGGGAATGCCCCCCTACATCCCGGTAAGTTACCTGGACCGGATGGACCTCGCGTACGCCGCGGCCGACTTGATGCTCTGCCGCGCGGGCGCGATGACCGTCGCCGAGCTCTCCGCCGTCGGACTCCCGGCCGCCTACGTCCCGCTGCCCATCGGCAACGGCGAACAGCGGCTGAACGCCCAGCCGGTGGTGAAGGCCGGCGGCGGCCTGCTGGTCGACGACGCGGAGCTGACCCCGGAGTGGGTGCAGCAGAACGTCCTGCCCGTGCTCGCCGATCCGCACCGGCTGTACCAGATGTCCCGCGCCGCCGCCGAGTTCGGCCGCCGGGACGCCGACGACCTGCTCGTCGGCATGGTGTACGAGGCCATCGCCTCGCACCGTTAGGACCCTACGCACGGAGGGCAGAGAGCGTGGCCGGACCGACGACCGCCGAGCGCGGTGACCGCCGACAGGAGTCGTCCGGCCCGCCTCGGGCCGGCCGGTTGAGGCGTCGGCGCCTTCGTACGATCGTCATCCTGGCGGCCGCCGGCGCCCTCCTCGGCGGCGCCTCGCTCTGGGTGCTGTACGGCTCGCAGTGGCTGCGCGTGGAGCGGGTATCCGTCTCCGGCACCCGCGTGTTGACCCCCGCGCAGGTGCGCGCGGCCGCCGAGGTCCCCCTCGGGGCTCCGCTCGCGTCCGTGGACACCGACGCCATCGAGGCCCGGCTGCGCCGCGGACTGCCCCGGATCGACGTGGTGACCGTCGGCCGCTCATGGCCCGACGGCATCACCCTCGAGGTGACGGAGCGTACCGCGGTCCTGGTGGAGAGGAAGGGCGGGAAGTTCGTCGAAGTGGACGACGAGGGGGTCCGGTTCGCCACGCTGTCCCGCGCGCCGAGAGGTGTGCCCGTCCTGGAACTCGCCCTCTCCCGCACGCCCTCCACCGCGGCGAGCCTGCGCCGCTTCCCCCCGGACCGGCTGGTGCGCGAGGCGGTCGCGGTGGCCGGGCGCATCCCCGCCGCCGTCGCACGGCAGACCAGGGTCGTCAAGGTCCGTACCTATGACGACATCTCGCTGGAGTTGAGCGGCGGGCGCACCGTGGCGTGGGGCAGCGGTGAGCGGGCACACGAGAAGGCCCGTGCGCTGACCGCTCTGATGAAAGCCTCGCCCGGGGCGCGGCACTTCGACGTCAGTGTCCCCACGGCGCCTGCGTCATCAGGGAGTTGACGCACATCAGAGCAGGCCAGCACCCTGGGTGGGCACCGCTGTGCCTGATCACATAGGGTGAAAAGAAAAACGGGAGGTTCGGCGTGTTCGTTGAACGGGCGCCACGTGTCGACTTACTGTCCTGTTCAGAAGACTTCACGGAACAGGCACACTGGTAACCCTAAACTTCAGGGTTAGGGTTCGGGTCGGCATTCGGAACCGTCCCATTCGGCATCAGTCGTCGGATCGCGGCGCGCAGCGCGTCCCGCGGGCCGGTGACACGTAACTCGAGGCGAGAGGCCTTCGACGTGGCAGCACCGCAGAACTACCTCGCAGTCATCAAAGTCATCGGTGTCGGCGGCGGTGGTGTCAATGCCATCAACCGGATGATCGAGGTCGGTCTCAAGGGCGTCGAGTTCATCGCCATCAACACCGACGCACAGGCGCTGTTGATGAGCGACGCCGACGTCAAGCTCGACGTCGGCCGCGAACTCACCCGCGGACTCGGCGCCGGAGCCAACCCGGCCGTCGGCCGCAAGGCCGCCGAGGACCACCGCGAGGAGATCGAGGAGGTCCTCAAGGGGGCCGACATGGTCTTCGTGACGGCCGGTGAAGGCGGCGGCACCGGCACCGGCGGCGCGCCCGTCGTGGCCAACATCGCACGCTCCCTCGGTGCCCTCACCATCGGCGTGGTCACCCGCCCGTTCACCTTCGAGGGACGGCGCCGGGCCAACCAGGCCGAGGACGGCATCGCCGAGCTTCGCGAAGAGGTCGACACCCTCATCGTCATCCCCAACGACCGGCTGCTGTCCATCTCGGACCGCCAGGTCAGCGTGCTCGACGCGTTCAAGTCCGCGGACCAGGTGCTGCTGTCCGGTGTGCAGGGCATCACCGACCTGATCACCACCCCCGGCCTGATCAACCTGGACTTCGCCGACGTGAAGTCGGTCATGTCCGAGGCCGGTTCGGCCCTCATGGGCATCGGCTCCGCCCGCGGCGACGACCGCGCCGTGGCCGCGGCCGAGATGGCGATCTCCTCCCCGCTCCTCGAGGCGTCCATCGACGGCGCACGGGGCGTGCTGCTGTCCATCTCCGGCGGCTCCGACCTCGGCCTGTTCGAGATCAACGAGGCCGCCCAGCTGGTCAGCGAGGCCGCCCACCCCGAGGCCAACATCATCTTCGGCGCCGTCATCGACGACGCCCTCGGCGACGAGGTCCGGGTCACCGTGATCGCGGCCGGCTTCGACGGCGGCCAGCCGCCGGCCCGGCGCGACAACGTCCTCGGCTCGTCCTCGGTCAAGCGCGAGGAGCCCGCCCCGGTGCGGACGCAGCCCGAGAGCCGGCCGACGTTCGGCTCCCTCGGCAGCGTCACGCCCAAGGAGGAGCCGGAGCCGGCCGTTCCGGCGCCGGCTCCGGAACCGGTGACCGACCTCCCGGCCCCCACTCCGCCGCTCCCGCCGTCGCGGACCTACGCGGACAGCGCGGCCGAGGAACTGGACGTGCCGGACTTCCTGAAGTGATAGGACAGCGCGACACCGTGAACGGCGCGCACTTCGCCTTCACCGACCGGTGGGGCGGGGTGAGCGCCGTTCCGTACGAGGAGCTCAATCTCGGCGGCGCGGTCGGCGACGACCCCGGCGCCGTGCGCACCAACCGCGAACTGGCCGCCGGAGCCCTGGGACTCGAGCCGGACCGCGTGGTCTGGATGAACCAGGTGCACGGCCGCGAGGTCGCCCGGGTGGACGGCCCGTGGACCGCCGGTGCCCCGGAGGCCGACGGCCTGGTGACCGCGGCCCGCGGCCTCGCACTCGCCGTCCTGACCGCCGACTGCGTGCCGGTGCTGCTCGCGGACCCGGTCGCCAAGGTGGCGGCGGCGGCCCACGCGGGACGGCCCGGCATGGTCGCCGGGATCGTGCCCGCCGCCGTCGACGCGATGGTCTCGCTCGGTGCCGAGCCCGCCCGGATCGTCGCCCGCACCGGACCGGCCGTCTGCGGCCGGTGCTACGAGGTGCCGGAGGAGATGCGCGCCGAGGTGGCCGCCGTCGAGCCGGCGGCGCACGCCGAGACGAGCTGGGGCACGCCGGCGGTCGACGTGAGCGCCGGGGTGTACGCGCAGCTCGAACGGCTCGGGGTGCGCGACCGGCGGCAGTCGCCGGTGTGCACGCGCGAGTCGCGCGACCACTACTCGTACCGCCGTGACCGCACCACCGGGCGGCTCGCGGGCTATGTCTGGCTGGACTGATGGGGCATGACGGAGCGTAAGGGCGAACTGGCCGGGAATCTGGCGAGGGTGGAAGAACGCATCGCCGCCGCCTGCGCGGCCGCCGGCCGCGCACGGGAGGAGGTGACCCTCATCGTGGTCACCAAGACCTACCCGGCGTCGGACGTGCGGATCCTGGCGGACCTCGGGGTGCGGCAGGTCGCCGAGAACCGCGACCAGGAGGCGGCGCCCAAGGCCGCCGCGTGTGCGGATCTGCCCCTCACCTGGCACTTCGTGGGCCAGTTGCAGACCAACAAAGTGCGTTCCGTGGCCGGTTACGCCGACGTCGTGCAGTCCGTCGACCGTTCACGGCTCGTCACGGCCCTGTCGAAGGAGGCCGTGCGGGCCGGGCGCGAGGTGGGCTGCCTCATCCAGGTCGCCCTCGACGCGGGGGAGAACGGACGGGGCGAGCGCGGCGGCGTGGCGCCCGGCGGAATCGGCGAGTTGGCCGATCTCGTCGCCGGGTCCCCGGGTCTCAGGCTCGACGGCCTGATGACCGTCGCGCCGCTCACCGGGGAGTACGCGGGACGTCAACGGGCGGCGTTCGAACGGCTCATGGATTTGTCGACCGACCTGCGCAGAGCCCATCCGGCTGCAACCATGGTCTCAGCAGGGATGAGTGCGGATCTCGAGGAGGCCGTCGCGGCCGGAGCGACACATGTGCGCGTCGGCACCGCGGTACTCGGAGTCCGCCCCGGGCTCGGGTAACGTCGCCAGGAAGTCGGACCACAGCAGAAAATATGGTCAATACCGCCGAAGAGGGCGCAACGACCACGTGGATCGCGGGACTTGGCAGTCGTCAGCGGATCCACCACAGAGCGGAGGACTCGGAGAATGGCCGGCGCGATGCGCAAGATGGCGGTCTACCTCGGCCTCGTGGAGGACGATGGGTACGACGGCCGGGGATTCGACCCCGATGACGACTTCGAACCCGAACTGGACCCGGAGCCCGAGCGGGACCGGCGACGGCACGAGCCGCCGCACCCCCAGTCACTTGGAACACACGAGCCACAAAGGGACGAACCGGTTCGAGTGGTGCAGCCTCCGGCGCCGCGCGAGCCGGTCCCCCACGCCACTTCGCTTCCGGCGGAATCGGCCCGTCCGGCGCGCATCGCGCCCGTGGCATCCATCACACAAGAACGTCAGAGCCTGGAGAAGAACGCACCGGTGATCATGCCCAAGGTCGTGTCGGAGCGGGAGCCGTACCGAATCACCACGCTCCACCCCCGGACCTACAACGAGGCCCGTACTATCGGGGAACACTTCCGTGAGGGCACCCCGGTGATCATGAATCTCACTGAGATGGATGACACGGACGCGAAGCGACTTGTCGACTTTGCGGCTGGTTTGGTGTTTGGTCTTCACGGCAGCATCGAACGGGTGACGCAGAAGGTGTTCCTGTTGTCGCCTGCTAACGTCGATGTCACGGCGGAGGACAAGGCCCGTATCGCAGAGGGCGGGTTCTTCAACCAGAGCTGAGACGCACTACCGGACAGCGCAAGGGAAACAGGGGAGAGGGAAGCACGGGTCATGAGCGTGTTCCTGGACGTGATCTACATCGCGCTGATGTGCTTCCTCATCGTGCTGATCTTCCGGTTGGTCATGGACTACGTCTTCCAGTTCGCCCGCTCGTGGCAACCCGGCAAGGCGATGGTGGTCATTCTCGAGGCCACCTACACTGTCACCGATCCACCGCTGAAGCTTCTGCGGCGGTTCATTCCGCCGCTGCGTCTCGGGGGCGTGGCGCTCGACCTGTCCTTCTTCGTGCTGATGATCATCGTCTACATCCTGATCTCGATCGTGAGCCGGCTGTGAGCGATGTGAACTACCGTCTTGCCGAACGCCGACGACTACGTTGAGGTGAAGAGATGCCGTTGACCCCCGAGGACGTGCGGAACAAGCAGTTCACGACCGTCCGCCTCCGAGAAGGCTATGACGAGGACGAGGTCGATGCCTTCCTCGACGAGGTCGAAGCCGAGCTGACCCGTCTCCTCCGGGAGAACGAGGACCTGCGCGCCAAGCTGGCCGCGGCGACGCGTGCCGCCGCCCAGAACCAGCAGAACATGCGCAAGCCCCCGGAGGACCAGCAGCCGCCGCAGCACCAGCAGCAGGGCATGCGAGGTCCCGGCGCTCCCGTCCCCGCCGGGATATCGGGCCCGCCGCAGCAGCAGATGGGCGGCCCCATGGGTGGCCCGCCCCAGCTGCCGAGCGGTGCCCCGCAGCTGCCGGCCGGTCCCGGCGGCCAGGGTCCCCAGGGCCCCGGCCCGATGGGCCAGGGTCCGATGGGCCAGGGTCCGATGGGCCAGGGCCCGATGCAGGGTCAGATGCAGGGTCCGATGGGCCAGGGTCCGATGGGCCAGGGCCCGATGCAGGGTCAGATGGGTCCCGGACCGATGGGCGGCCCCATGGGCGGTCCCGGCCCGATGGGTCAGGGTCCCGGTGGCGACAGCGCGGCCCGCGTCCTGTCGCTGGCCCAGCAGACCGCCGACCAGGCGATCGCCGAGGCCCGGTCCGAGGCCAACAAGATCGTCGGCGAGGCCCGCAGCCGTGCCGAGGGTCTGGAGCGGGACGCCCGCGCCAAGGCCGACGCGCTGGAGCGGGACGCGCAGGAGAAGCACCGCGTCGCGATGGGCTCCCTGGAGTCCGCCCGCGCCACGCTGGAGCGCAAGGTCGAGGACCTGCGCGGCTTCGAGCGCGAGTACCGCACGCGGCTGAAGTCCTACCTGGAGTCGCAGCTGCGCCAGCTGGAGACGCAGGCGGACGACTCCCTGGCCCCGCCGCGCACCCCGGCGACCGCGTCGCTGCCGCCGTCCCCGGCGCCCTCCATGGCCCCGGCCGGCGCGAGCGCCCCGTCGTACGGCGGCGGCAACCAGCAGATGGGCGGTGCGCCCGGCCCGTCCGGTCCGTCCTACGGCGGTCAGCAGCAGATGTCCCCGGCGATGACCCAGCCGATGGCGCCGGTGCGCCCGCAGGGCCCCTCGCCGATGGGTCAGGCCCCCTCGCCGATGCGCGGGTTCCTGATCGACGAGGACGACAACTGACAGTGGGCGGTACGGCGTAGCCGTCGGCGGCGTTCATAGGGCGGGGCCCCGGACTCTGGTCCGGGGCCCCGCCCTGTTCGTCCGTGGTGCCCGGCGGCGCCCGCCGGGGGCAGGTGACCGGCCGCGTGGCCCCGCCGAGCGGCCACCCCACCCCGCCGCGGCCGCATACGCCGCGGGGGTCTCCACGGCACCGGTAGCAGCGGATCGTCCGCCCCCGGCGTCTTCCTCCCCTCGCCCGCCCTGTCAACGAAGAGGGCCCGGCTCCCCTGATCGGCGGAGCCGGGCCCTCTGTGTCGCCGACGCCGGCTGACGTCCACGTCAACCCCGACGCCGGCGACTACGCCTTGCGCAGCCGGAAGGTCAGCGACAGGCCCTCGTCCGTGAAGGGCTCGCCGTAGCCGGCCCCGGCCTCGCCCTGGCCGAAGTCCGTGGCGAGGACCTCCTCGGCGATGAGGCCGGCGTGCTCGGTCAGGGCCGTCAGGACCGCCGGGTCCGTGGACGTCCAGCGCAGCGCGATGCGGTCGGCGACGTCGAGGCCGCTGTTCTTGCGGGCCTCCTGGATCAGGCGGATCGCGTCGCGGGCCAGGCCCGCCCGGCGCAGTTCCTCCGTGATCTCCAGGTCCAGCGCCACCGTCGCGCCCGCGTCGGAGGCCACCGACCAGCCCTCGCGCGGGGTCTCCGTGATGATCACCTCGTCGGGCGCGAGGGAGACGGTCTCACCGTCCACCTCCACCGACGCCGTGCCCTCGCGCAGCGCCAGGGACAGCGCGGCCGCGTCCGCGTTCGCGATCGCCTTCGCCACGTCCTGGACCCGCTTGCCGAACCGCTTGCCCAGCGCCCGGAAGTTGGCCTTGGCGGTGGTGTCCACCAGGGAGCCGCCGACCTCGCTGAGCGAGGCCAGCGACGTCACGTTCAGCTCCTCGGTGATCTGCGCGCGCAGCTCCTCGTCCAGGGACCCGAAGCCGGCGGCGGCCACCAGGGCGCGGGAGAGCGGCTGGCGCGTCTTGACGCCCGACTCCGCGCGGGTGGCACGGCCCAGCTCCACCAGCCGGCGGACCAGCACCATCTGCCGCGACAGCTCCGGGTCGATCGCGGACAGGTCCGCCTCCGGCCAGGTGGCCAGGTGCACCGACTCCGGGGCGCCCGGGGTCACCGGCACGACGAGGTCCTGCCAGACCCGCTCGGTGATGAACGGGGTGATCGGCGCCATCAGCCGGGTCACCGTCTCCAGGACCTCGTGCAGCGTGCGCAGCGCCGCCTTGTCGCCCTGCCAGAAGCGGCGGCGGGAGCGGCGGACGTACCAGTTGGACAGGTCGTCGACGAACGCCGACAGCAGCTTGCCGGCGCGCTGGGTGTCGTAGCCCTCCAGCGCCTGCGTCACCTGGTCGGTCAGCGCGTGCAGCTCGCTGAGCAGCCAGCGGTCCAGCAGCGGGCGGTCCGCCGGGGCCGGGTCCGCCTCCGAGGGCGCCCACCCGGACGTCCGGGCGTACAGGGCCTGGAAGGCGACGGTGTTCCAGTAGGTGAGGAGCGTCTTGCGGACGACCTCCTGGATGGTGCCGTGGCCGACGCGGCGGGCCGCCCAGGGGGAGCCGCCGGCCGCCATGAACCAGCGGACCGCGTCCGCGCCGTGCTGGTCCATCAGCGGGATCGGCTGGAGGATGTTGCCCAGGTGCTTGGACATCTTCCGGCCGTCCTCGGCGAGGATGTGGCCCAGGCACACCACGTTCTCGTAGGACGACTTGTCGAAGACGAGCGTGCCGACCGCCATCAGCGTGTAGAACCAGCCGCGGGTCTGGTCGATGGCCTCGCAGATGAACTGCGCCGGGTAGCGGGCCTCGAACAGCTCCTTGTTCTTGTAGGGGTAGCCCCACTGGGCGAACGGCATGGAGCCCGAGTCGTACCAGGCGTCGATGACCTCGGGCACCCGCGTGGCCGTCGCGCCACAGCCCTCGTGCGGGCAGGCGAAGGTGACCTCGTCGATGTACGGGCGGTGCGGGTCGAGGCCGGACTGGTCGGTGCCGGTCAGCTCGGTCAGCTCGGCCAGCGAGCCGACGCAGGTGAGGTGGTCCTCGGCGCAGCGCCAGATCGGCAGCGGGGTGCCCCAGTAGCGGTTGCGGGACAGCGCCCAGTCGATGTTGTTGTTCAGCCAGTCGCCGTAACGGCCGTGCTTGACCGTGTCCGGGTACCAGTTGGTGCCCTCGTTCTCCTGAAGCAGGCGGTCCTTGACGGCCGTGGTGCGGATGTACCAGGAGGGCTGCGCGTAGTAGAGCAGCGCGGTGTGGCAGCGCCAGCAGTGGGGGTAGCTGTGCTCGTAGGGCAGGTGCCGGAACAGCAGACCACGGCCGGCGAGGTCCTCGGTCAGCTGCTCGTCGGCCTTCTTGAAGAAGACGCCGCCGACCAGCGGCAGGTCCTCCTCGAAGGTGCCGTCCGGGCGCACGGGGTTGACCACCGGCAGCCCGTAGGAGCGGCAGACCTTCAGGTCCTCCTCACCGAAGGCGGGGGACTGGTGGACCAGACCCGTGCCGTCCTCGGTCGTGACGTACTCCGCGTTGACGACGAAGTGCGCCTCGGTGCCCTCCGGGAAGGCCACCAGCTCGAACGGGCGCCGGTAGGTCCAGCGCTCCATCTCGGCGCCGGTGAAGGTCTGCCCGGTCGGCTCCCAGCCCTCGCCCAGGGCCTTGCCGACGAGCGGCTCGGCCACGACCAGCTTCTCCTCGCCGTCGGTCGCGACGACGTAGGTGACGTCCGGGTGCGCGGCGACCGCGGTGTTCGACACGAGCGTCCACGGGGTCGTCGTCCACACCAGCAGCGACGCCTCGCCGGCGAGCGGGCCGGAGGTGAGGGGGAAGCGGACGTACACCGACGGGTCGACGACCGTCTCGTAGCCCTGCGCCAGTTCGTGGTCCGACAGCCCGGTGCCGCAGCGCGGGCACCAGGGGGCGACGCGGTGGTCCTGGACCAGCAGCCCCTTGTTGAAGATCTCCTTCAGCGACCACCAGACCGACTGGACGTAGTCGGGGTCCATCGTCCGGTAGGCGTCGTCCAGGTCGACCCAGTAGCCCATGCGGGTGGTCAGCTCGGAGAACGCGTCGGTGTGCCGGGTCACGGACTCGCGGCACTTGGCGTTGAACTCGGCGATGCCGTACGCCTCGATGTCCTGCTTGCCGCTGAAGCCGAGCTCCTTCTCCACCGCCAGCTCCACGGGGAGGCCGTGGCAGTCCCAGCCGGCCTTGCGGCCCACGTGGTAGCCGCGCATGGTGCGGAAGCGGGGGAAGACGTCCTTGAAGACACGGGCCTCGATGTGGTGGGCGCCCGGCATGCCGTTGGCGGTGGGCGGTCCCTCGTAGAACACCCACTCGGGGCGGCCCTCGGACTGCTCCAGGCTCTTGGCGAAGATCTTCTGCTCGCGCCAGAAGTCGAGCACCCCGTGCTCGAGGGCGGGCAGGTCGACCTGGGCGGGCACCTGGCGGTACTGCGGCTGCGTACTCAACGACCTTCCTCCAACGGACGTACTGCCTTCCGTCGGAGGGACGAGACCTGCGCCGTGTGCGGCGCGCTCCCGCGGTACCACCCTCCTTGGCCCCCGGCGCGTACGCACCGGTGAGCCCCCTCATTGGGATCGCGATGCCGGTTCTACTGACCCTCGGCGGGTGTTCCTCCGGCGGCTCCGGGGTGATCTTCACGCCGCGCTCGCCCCCGGGCTCACACCGTCCCCGGGTCGCTCTGGGCTGCCTACGCCGCTACTCGTCCCCATCCACGCTTTTCGCTCCGCCCAGTGTACGGCGCCGCGCGGACAGCGGCCGACCGGTTTCCGCAGCCGGCGGCGCGGGCCGCCCGGTGACCCGAATGGCGAGGTCGGCGGTGGCGGATCCCGAGCCGCGTGCCGCGGCGGAATACCCGGCGAAGAGCTGGGCACAACGCATGCATGCCGGCCGCGTGGGGCGCGCGCGGCGGGCCGATCCGGCGGCGTGCCCCGTTGCCGCGGGACTTCAAGTCGATTTATCGTCCCAGCACGATACGCGAAAAAGATCACAATATGTGAAGGGGCCGTGCCATGGTGGCGAAGAAGACCGCCGAGCATTCGGCGACCGGCAGGTCCGCGAAGGACTCCGGCGGCGCGGCCGAGGACACGAGGGGGAAGACCGGCGCCCGGGTCGACGGAGCCGAGAGCGGGACCGGGGCAGCGGCGAAGAGGACCACCGGCGTGACGGCCGGGACCGGCGCCGCGCCCCCGGCCAGGAAGAACACCGCCCGGAAGGCGGGCAGGAAGACCACCGCGGACGCGGTCGGGAAGAAGGCGGGCGCGGCACGGGCCGCGAAGCAGACGGGAGCCACGACAGTGGGCGCGAAGAAGACCCCTGGCACGGTCACGGCCGAGCAGTCCGCCGTCCCCAAGGCGCGGGGCGACGCCGCGGAACCGGGCGACCTCGCGGTCCGCCCGGGCGAGGACCCCTGGACCGCGGACGAGGTCGAGGAGGCCCGCGCCGGACTCCAGTCCGAGATGGAGCGCCTGGACGCGGAGATCACCACGGCGGAGCAGTCGCTCGCCGGCCTGATGCGGGACTCGGGGGACGGCGCCGGCGACGACCAGGCCGACACGGGCACCAAGAACATCACCCGCGAGCACGAGATGGCCCTCACCGCCAACGCGCGCGAGATGCTCACCCAGACCGAACGCGCACTGGACCGGCTGGCCACGGGCACGTACGGCCTGTGCGAAACCTGCGGCAAGCCCATCGGCAAGGCCCGTATGCAGGCCTTCCCCCGCGCCACGCTGTGCGTGGAGTGCAAGCAGAAACAGGAACGCCGCTGAACCCCGCAGCGGCCCACGGACGGAAGGGGCCGTGTCGGGGGGTGCCCGCCCGCAGCGGCCGGCGCTGAGAAACTCACGCCGGCCCCAGGACGGACGTCCCCGAGTCACCGCGCGCGGGCACGCACGTACC